>JBAZLJ010000002.1:0-391975 GCA_041650315.1 Candidatus Woesearchaeota archaeon
CTTGATCAGAGCGCCGATGAAGTGGCCCAGGAGATGGTCACCATCAGCGCTCTTGGCGTTCTTGAGCGTGCGTGTAAAGCGCATCGACTCGAGCTCGCCGTAGTAGTCCGGAGGCGGAGAGTTTTGGTCAGTCCACTTGGCGAGCTTCTTGACGCGAGGGTCTTGCATGAGGATCTTGATGGCTTCCTCTTCTGCCCTCGCTTTCCTCTGCTTGCCCTGCAAACTGGACCAATCCTCTGCCTTGGAAGCGGCGGTCTCGGCAGGAGTCCAGAGCTCGTTGTTCAGCTTCGCGCTCAGAATCCTGTCCTCTGCCTGCCGATACTCCGGATGACGCTCGACTCCATAGGCCCGCGCCTTGAAGTAGAGTATCCCGGACAAGTCTTGGAGTTCTCCGTCCTTGAAGAGCGGGATTCGGTCGATGTCCCGCTCAATCTTCAAGAACAGAAAGTGCTCTTTGGTGAGCTCTTTCTTCGCAGGAGGGTTGGAGTCCGGCTGCTGTGACTTGAGTTCAGGCAGCGGCTCAACCAGTTTTTCAAACTCCCCCAAGTAATTGAGGAGTTCGATTTCCTTCGGCTTCTCCCCCGGAAGATTGTCGTCGTCCACTGAGTTTTCAACTCCTCTCTTATTCTCTTTCAGAGACCTTGAACAGAGTGATTAATCACCTTCCTCTATGTACAAGGCTCCTTCGCCTATGTACCGATGATGGTTGTACTCATCTTCCAACATGGACCGACGACGGTTGTCTCCCTCTTCCAACTGACGGCTAAGGAGATGTTTCTCCTCGATACACTTAAGGCAGAATACTTCCCAGCTGAAAACGTGTGTACAGGGAGACTCTACCTTCATGAAAGCCCTCTGTTGCGGAGTGAACAAACTCTTCGAATCCCAGGGACGATGTCCGCTGAGATCAAAGTACTTATCACCCCTTCTGACCATGCCGAAGAGAAGCTCGGCGATGGTCATCTTGTGCCCTCCGAGGTGAAACTCCAGGATTCGGTAGAATCCGGGAATCCCTGGCTCGAAAGGAGTTACGAACCTATAGCAGACGACTATCGCATTCGGCTGGTCGATTCGCATTTTCTCACCTCCTTTCTGAAGTGTTTTTCTAGAAACGCTTGGAGTACGTTACGTAACTATCGACCCCGTCGCTCTGAAAGCCCCAGCCACGCTCGCGCGGCTTGTAGTCGCGCTTGCCAGTGGTTGCGGCCCATAGACGGCGGATCTCCGAGAAGTTCAACACCACGTTGGCAACAGCTATCGCCCTGAAATAGCCGTCGCCCTTCCCCGTGATTCTCTTGAGGTTCTGGATGTCGGACGTCTCGGGCCGGTTCAAACCGATTTCGTCGGCGAGAACATAACCCGTTACGTCTAACTTCGACCAGAGAGCGGTTGCGGCCAGAGCCCGCTTGAAGAACTGACTGCCCTCTTGCCGAACCTCGAGTGCCCTCGTCGCGCCCTTGTCGAGCTCGATGCTGTTCCTCAAGCCGGCGCTGGCGAACTTCCAACGCTGTTCGAACGACATCTCCCTTCCATCGATCCACGTACAGCCGGTCGGCGTGATGGGATGAAGCTCGAGTTCCAGAGAAGCTGCATGCCCACCGTACCGCATGTGCCCACCCTCGTGGTTCATGAGGGACAAATTCTGAGCCACGCTCAGGGCAGCGAGCGTAGTCAGAATGTTGTCGGCGCGGACGACGGGCGTGAGGACGAGGGCGAGAACCAGGGTGATGAGAACGAGGTACTTATTCATTGGTCCCTCTTTCGAGGTAGAGTACAATTATTAGTTCGAGTTCTTGATGAGGTCCTTGCGGAACCACTTGCCGAACTTGCGCCAGAGCTTCGCGATGTCCTCGGGCTTCACGTTCTTCAGCCCGCGGATGAGCTCGGTCGCGGACGCGATGTTGCCCTTGGCGAGGAACTGCCTGAGTTCCTGAGTGACGCGCTGGAGCATCACGGGATACTGGGCGCGCTGGGTAGTGGCTACCTTGGCCCACAACGGAGCGGAGTCCTCCTCGCGGAGAGCCGGGCGGATGTCCCGAAGGTAGCGGATGGCGCCGCGATAGTTCTCTTCTGCGAGCAGGCCGTTGAGCCGGTTCTGGATGTCCTGGAACATCTCCTGGTAATCCTCGCCGGTCTCCTGCTGGAGAACCTGCATGCTCTTCTTCATTTTCTTTCACCTCCTTCACTTCTGTCGGATGACGGTGATGACCGCCATGATGACGACTGCGACCACGAGCGGAGTGTAGAACGGGAGCAGAGCGTCCCGGATGGGGGTGAGAATGTCCCGAGCTATGAACATGAGCTGCATCATCTGCTGCGTCTCCTTGGTTCGGCTGGTTGTGCGTCTTAGTTCTGCGTCTTCGCCTCGAGCTGCTTCAACAGCCAGTCGAGGCGGTCGTCGGACTCCTGGAGCTTGTCCTTGTACTCCTGGAGCGAATCCCTGAGATCGGAGAGCTCGATCAGTTGCACCTCCTTATAATCAGCCTTGAGGTATTTCAACTCCACGAGCGCCTCGCGACACTCCTCTTTGAGGAGCTTTGCCTCACTCAAAGCCCTGAGCATCTCCTTTCGGAGTTGCTCGTGTTTCTGCAGAAAATCCACTTTGAACCTCCTTACATGGTCCAGGAATAAAGGCTGGGGTGAAGCTTCTTCACCTCGGCCTTGGCCACGTACTTGGCCCGCCCCTTCGCCTCAGCGCGACGCATCTTGCGACGCCACTGATAGGCCGTGAGCTTCTTGCCCGAGCGACTGCCGGAGCGACGAAGCTCCTTGAGGGAGATGGCGAGACTCAACTTCCTGTGGAGAGCGAGGCTCGCCTGGAACTGACGCTCCCTCTCCATTCTGGCCACCTTCTCCTTCGCCTTCTCCTGCTCCTTCTTCGAGAGAGGGCGGGACTCCTTGACCGGAGGCAAGTCGTAGAGCTCGGCCATCTGGCGGCGCTTGGCGCGGGTCTTCTCCTCGAAGGGGAGGTCGCGCTCGTCCATGGTGCGGATGCGGGAGACGATGGCTCTGGCCGAGAACTCTAGGTCCGCCTTGTCTACGGAGACGCTCTGATAGACCCAGCCAAAGAAGAACTCCAAGATCGACTTCATCGTTGCTCTCCTTACTTCCCGAAGGCCCGCTGGATCGAACGACCCTTGCGGGCAGTAGTGGCGCGGATGCACCGAACATCGAACTCGGACTCGAATCTCCTGTCCGCGAAAGAAACTCCCATGTCCTTCGCAGCGCGATTCGGATCCTTGTACCTCGAAACCCCCTCTCCAATCGGTTCGTGGAGAGCATTGCGAATCTCGAACCAGTACACCTTCATCCACACACTCCTTTCGTTGTACTCCGGTACTATACTATTTATCTGAACGCGCTTTGATGCGCGGTTGTGTTCTCCTCCAGGCGCTCCAGAATAGGTGCAAGATATGCACTGCTTCCTGCTCTGGAGCGCAAGATGAACTAGCGATCCCCTGCACCGCTGTACATAACCAGGAGGATGAGGAATCCGAGACAAAGATAGAACTGCACTATCATCACCAGCCCGATCCAGTCAAAGTTTTCCCCTGTCGCAACTGGAGGGCTGGTGTAGCTCAGAACGTGCTGGTCCGGAGGGAGCGGCTTCGGCGGCTGGATTCCGTTACCAGTGTCTGGTCTCTCGACCTGAGCGGAGGCGAGAGCCGGAATGAAGATGGCGAAGAGTAGAACGATGCAGAGGTACTTATTCAAATCTCACCTCCTTAACGGATCCTGATGCCCTGGGACACGGTGCTGGACAAGAACTTGCGCGGGGTCTCGTTGGGCAGAGCCGGCGGATTCTCAGTCTGCCACTGGAACTTCCGAACGAAATACACCAGCGTGCCTGCGACGCCGGTAGTAAGGAGGATGGTCCCCACGTTGTACCAGAGAGCCGCCTTCGCCGGGACCAGGTTCATCATGCTCGACGCCACAGCCAAGACCAGGAAGGTGAACATGAGGAATGCGAAGCTGATGAGGCCGATCTCCTGCAACGTGTTCGTCGCGTTGTTGGTGTTCTGGGTCTTGGGCAAATGATGGACGTAAGACTTCTCCGAAAACTTGGCGACGTCGTTCTTGGTCATGGTACTACCTTACCTTTCGGTACTTATTTTGCGGTACTAACTCTTATTGTCAAGGGAGGCATCTTAGGATATAGTTCCCTCCCGACAGAACTTAGGGTTGTGCTACTGCAGGACGACGGCCGCGGGCTTGGTCTGCGTGTTGACCGCGCCAGTGGCAAACAGGAAGATGCTCGCGAAGGTCGCCACCACGACGAACACGACGGCGGAGAGCGCGAGCTTCTTGGCGGTGTTCTGGGTGCGGCTGGTGTTCTTGGTCTTGGGCAGGTCCATGAAGAAAGTCTTCATCGAATGACGCCCCTTCCGTTGAGTGTGGATGTCGAAGACCCCTGGGAACGAAGTACTACTCGTTGGGCTCGAGGTTGCCGTTGAACCGCAGGCCGCAGCACGGGCAGACGAACGCGTTGTCCTGGTCCGAGCCGTCGCGAAGCTGCACGAGCGCGAAGCCGCACTCGCAGACGATGGACGTCCTGGTGCCTGCGATCTTGCGGAAGGCGGTGTCGATCCGGATGCTGAGGTCGTCGAGGTCGATGCTGTTGGGCTTGCGGAGGAAGGTCTGCCTGATCTTGTCGTAGTTGGCGGGCGTGCGCGTGTCGTTCTCGGCGAGCTCTGACAGGAACTTGCTGGAGAAACGGGACTTCGCGGTCTCGGCCTGGAGGTTCGTCTTCTTCATCGTACACTTTCCTTCCGTTGAGAACTGGAGGTATCAGACACAAGGACTGAACGCGAGAAATTGTCTTAGTTGCCGTCCTTCCGTATCACGTAGTAGATGGTGGTCGTCCGGATGATGAGCTCGGGAAACGCAGTCTCCACGTTCGTGAAGCTGTCCAGCTCGATGAGTCCGTCAGCCTTGACGTTGACGGCGAAGTGCTTCGCGAAGTACTCCGCCTCCTCATCAGACGTGCCGGTCCAGTAGTCCATCTTCAAGGTGCCCACGAGAGTGCTGTCCTTGGGACACTTGTTCTTGAAGATATCTATTGATCCTACGACTTCTTGATTGGCCAACTGCAGCCTCGGATACGGGGTGCTGTAGTCTACCGGCGTCCAGTCCACGGAACCTCTGAAGAAGATGTTCGTGTCCATGAGCCAGCCCTTGTCGGCGTTGATGGGGCCGCGCTCGTTGAGAACTTCGTACCCGACCAGAGCCATGATGATCAGCACCAGAGCCACGAGGTACTTGTTCATGGAATCCTTCTTTCAGTTGGTACTTGGTTGGGGGACTAGTCGATGACGATGATCTTGGTCTTGCCGTCGGCGCCCTTCATGATGACCTTGTCGAAGTCGCACTTCTCGTTGCCGATGAACGTCTCGATGTACATGACCTGGTCTTTTTCCAGATCGTACGAACTGCGGGAAGGGATGTGGACGATGGGCTTGCCGGTCATTCGTGATACTTCCTTTCGGGGTTAAGAAACTCCTTTTACAAAGCTAGAAACTGACGTACTTCATGCTGAAGGGATCGTAACGCTCCTTCCTTACCAAGCGACCATTGTCGTAGTAATTGATTGTGCCATCCGGTTTGTAATCCTTGATGCACTGACCGCTCTTGTCGTAGAAGATTGCCCAACACGAACCTTCAATCCGTTCGAGCCAACCTTCCCGATGATAGAAATGCTTCGTACCATCGGACCTCTTGATCATGAACAGTCGGTCAGCCTCGTAGTAGTACTTGTCGCCGGTCACGAACGTACCGACAGCGAGAATGATGTTAGCGAGCCACCTGCGGAACTTCTTGAGCATCTGTCACCTCCTTTCGCTCAGGTTAATGGTTCGTTGGTCTATCAGACAAAGCGCTTACGCGCTATTACTTTATCCTTCAGGCCCAGAGCGTTTATTGTTACTGATTTGTGGTTTGCTCTGGGCGTAGAGTCATCTTGGCGCCGATGCAATCAAAGATACTTGAAGTACTGCGCCAAGAGCATGAGCAAGTAACTGATAAAAGCGCCGAGGCCCATGCCTTGCCAGAAACCGAACGGGATGCCCGTGAAGCAACAGTATCCCAGCCAAGGGATAACTGCTGCACAAACGACGATGTAGAGAACGAAACACAGATATCCGGCAATGTAGCCGAAACCCGGCATCCCAAAGCCACCACTGGTAAAACCAGCCATACGCACTTCCTCTCATGTCAGTTACTTTGTTTTGAGTCTATAGCACAAAGCGCTTACGCGCTATTACTTTCTCCTTCAGGCCCAGAGCGTTTATTGTTACTGATTTGTTGTTTGCTCTGGGCGAGAGTTGTGGCCGGCGGAACGAAATCAGGAGAGCTGGATGAAGTCCTTATGCTCCACGATGTCGCCCGCGATGTTGCGACACATCATCAACTCGCAAACCCCTTCAGCCGCGAACTTGTAATACTCGCGACACATGGGTCTCGGGAACCGAGTAAAATCCGATTCCATCGCAGAGTAGATTAACTTGCAGTGGGTCTTGAGCCGGCCAGCCATGTCGTAGCTGTTCCGGACTACTAGGTTCCCTTCGCCGTCGTGAAGCTCGAACAGCTTCAGATAGCCGTTGGGCCTGAACTCCCAGTACATCTTCCACCAGCAGTCATCCCCCGGGACATCGACGAAGTACCGAGCCCAGTTCTTCTCGAACGAGCACATGCCAGAGAACTTGTCGGCCAGGAGGCCAGCGAAGAACCTCTGCATGTTGGACGTGATCCTGCCCCGACCCTGAACCGCATGTGCGATGCACGAGATGATGGTGATGGGGATGATGACCTTGCGCATGACTTTCTCGCGCTTGCTCATTGTACGCCTCTTTCGGTACACTTTGTTTGAGGTACTTTTGTTTCAGTCCCTTACTGCCCAGAGTCTTATTGTATCATTAGCTTGACTCTGGGTATGTGATGTCGGCGCTGGACTACTTCTACTTCTTCTTGTTGTCGTTCTTGGCGTCCGCGAGGGCCTTGGCCAAGACCTTGAGAATGATGGGATCGATGCCGCGCTGCTTGGCGATGGCCAGCTTGACCTCGGCCGTCACCAAGTCTCCCTTCTTGAGATCCCTCTCGAACTGCGACACCTCCTCCATACTCTCCCCCATGAACTCCAGGGTCTTCTCGTTGCCCTTCTTCACACCCATCATCCGCCTGCCGTTGTTGATCGTCATGAACGTTCTCCCTTCGTTTAGTCCTTGGATTCTTGGTCTATCGTTAATCCGCTTTAGCGGAGTTATGTTCGAAGTTGGCAGAGCCAATAAAAGTAGGCTCTGCGGGGAGTATATATTGTGCGGATTATGCCCATGCATCCTCAACTGAATTACTCAGTCAGTCAAGGAGTGAGCATTGTTGCGTGGTCGCCGGCGGAGAAGCAAGTGACTATCGCTCGGTCCAGATGACCCGGTGTACCGAGTACTTCACCGGCCTCCCATTCTCCCGGAAGAACCTGACCTCTACGGGGCGGGACAAGTGGTACCGCACCATCACCGGCTTCAACGTGGTGATCATGTGCGGCTTGTGCTTGTTCCATCCCGTCTTGCAGATGGTGCACGGGTACTGGACCTCTACGTACTCGCGGAACGGGATGACGAGTCCGGGCCGGTTCGCGAACCTCGCCGGGAGCACGAAATTCTGGCCCTCCATCTTGGCCTGGAACTGATGCCGCCGGCCGTTCTCGAAGAAGTAGCCGGTGTGCGAGGGATCGGAGATGCTGAAAGCGGACGCGGTGGACACGAACGTGAACAGAGCGAGCGCCAGGACCAAGAACCAACTCCACCTCTTCATGAGTCCTCCCATCAGAACGTACTAAGACCAAAGAACATCTATATCATCAACCCTTTAACCAAAAAGGGTTGCTAATACAAATAGGGTTGCTAATACAAATGGGCAGAGCCAATAAAAGTAGGCTCTGCGTGGAATTGAATGATCCCTGATAAAGAACAGAACTTGTGCCTATGCATCTCGCCCGCCATCAAGCCTGGCAAGACATATTGAGGCACTTTAGGACGGGAGACTAGGAGCGGGGCAGGAAGGAGCGCCGGCCGAGCTTCTTGTAGTAGTCGCTCGGGCTGGTCGTTGCGGGGAGCTGGGCGCGGGGATCGCTGGAGACGGGGATCTTGGTGGAAACGACCTTGGTGACCAAGATCTTGCGGCTGTTGGACTTGTTGTTGGCCATAGGTCTGTGGTCCTCCATACTCCGTGAACTACTCAATACTCTGGACTCGAACACTAAAGAACGAAACAGGTCTGCTTTCTATAGCGCCTCCTTCCGTACGTTTACGTAATAATACACTAGGGTAGAAGTACTTATGGCAGAAAAACTCTGTTGACGTTTTCTGCGTTTTCCGGGCGTATAAACGCAGTTTATTAGAATAGCAATCTGATTGATGGCTCAGATTTGCTTGATTGTATCAGTAAGTAGAACTAGCTTCTGTAGGTTTCCTTGCGGAAAACCCTATTCTGTGGTGTTTGCGTTGAACACATCAGTCATTACAACTGTGGCCCTTTCGCATCACCATGTTGATCAAGAAGACGTTAAGTTGAGCTTTCGCCCAGAGTTAAGGTCTTTTGAATCACGATGAAATATAGTTTGCAGTCTATATGTGGATGCCACTTATTTATATAGTTTGCTATTTTGTTATTTCTAAGGAGTAGTGACTATTATCTAAGAATTAAACGATAAAACTGGTATACAATCAAATAACAAAGCATATAAATGTCAAAATTAAGCCTTTCCAGGCTTATCCTTGGCAAATTTAAAACCCTAGCTTGTTCAATTCTGTCTCATAATACTTATGCTTGTCCAAGAATAAAGCGATATAATAACCTGATTTCTCTTTGGTCAATATTGTACGAAGATTGCTGCCGATATGTTTCACGAAACCTATCATGTTCCGATCTTTCTTTGACTGGATAGGATTGACATCATGCTTGAAACAACTATCCACCCAAGAGACGAGTTCTTCTTTCTGAGATTCTTTCAGATTATCAAAACAGATATTGAAATGGCCTTCAAAATGCACATTACTTCCTAATATTCCAATTATCCTTTCTTTTGCATCTTCATGATCCAAAGCTTATCACCTGATTATAAGTATCGATATACTGCTTCAGATTATCAGCGTGCCTGTACTCCTTAAGCAAAGCCGAATAATCGCTTACTAACTGTTTCAGCCTCTGCAGATATCCAGTCTTCCATTCGCTCAGCACCAAGGCATTGATAAGTGTATTTGATATTAGCTTCAGATCCCCGCCAAGACGGAGCCTCATATCGTAAAGTTGTTTCGGACCCAATACAACACCTCTTGAAAGATACTCGCATTTGATTATGAAATCACGCAATTCTTTCTTGGAATCTTCTTTATTCAATATTGAATTTACCAGCAATTCATAAGATTGCAATAGATCATCCGGACTCACTTCTAACTTATCAATAACATGCCTGAAATTGCTGACAGATATTTGCGACAGCGACGAGAAAAATAATGTATTTAATGCTGATTCTGGCATAAAATTCACGTGCAGCATCCCGTCGGTATAATCTTTTTTATTGTACTTCGTGAATACGAATACATCGATATCGTTGTATTCTTCGCTGAAAAGATATGAGCCAGACACAAGCATCTTCTGGCCTTTATGCTTTCTCTCCAAATCTTCCAATATCTTGAGCGCATGGTCTGCGCGAGAACCTATCATCTGTTCCTTCCCAGCGACGCTGTATCTGGATGCGCCCACTGCTGAAGAAATAGCTTCCACTTTCGGACTGATGAATTTGTAATAATATGTTCTTTCGTTGCTGTCCAACGGCAGATCCTGCAGTCTTTTCTTGAGTATATCTAGCTGCTTCTCTGTGAATAGCTTGCTTTTCACTATCTGCTTATTGTCAATAAGCCCTTCAGCGATTAAATTAGTCATTTTATGATATTATAATATCATATAGTATATAAATATTACGAATAGAATTACTTAGTAAAAAATTAACTAATAATAAAACTCATTTCATCAAAGATTCAAAGCCTTTGGCAGTCAAGCGTATGCGTTTCTTCCAACCTTTCTCTGTGCGTTCTTCTACAGATTCTATCAATCCGGTTGCCAATAAATCAGTCTTGATCTTGTCGCACTTCCTTATACTCAGTTCCAAGCGCTTATACAGCTCGCCCGTGGCAAGATTTGGGAACTGCTTCACCAAAGTGAGGAATTTACGTTCATCATCAAGCACTTCTGCCTTGACTGGTTCAACGTGATGGAAAGCGTTGTTTATATCAGTCAGGTTATAGCCCAGCCTCTGCAGGTATTCCTTGATACTCTCTTTCTCCATCCCCTCTTGCATCAATGTTTTGATATGCCCTACTAACTCTACCTGCAGATGATTAACCAACGGCTTAGGCTTCTTCTTGATAATGGCCTCCACGTCACCCTCATGCGTGCCTATACGCATCGCATGAAGCACATTCTCCATAGTATCGACTTCTTTCTTTTCCTTCTCCTCTTTGACTGCGAACATCTTGTATTTCCTTATAGTGCCTATCTTCTCGTTCATCCTGTCTATGACATACTGATCAGCCACATTCTGGCCTTTTATCTCTGCATAAGGCACGTGTATAAGGAACGGACGATAATAACGTTCTGCCAGTTTCACTATAGCATGACCCACTGGAAGCATTGAGAAGTACTGCCTATGCTCTCTGAGCTGCATAAGCGAGGAAATAGTCTCTACATCCTGCGGCAAGACTTGCTGGAACGCTATATTGCAGGCAGCGTTGCCTGAAACAACATCTGATAGTTTCGATATGTGCTGATCGAGGCAAATCAAGCTTATACCATATTCCCTGATCTCCCTGAACATCATCTCTGTTATGCTCTCGCTGACGAAATTAGTTTTCTCCTTGAGGAATATGTTGTGCGCTTCATCGACTATGATAGCGTGCTCGAACGAATCTTTGGTCTCAGCAGACGCTTTCTTCATCTTGTAGATATAGGTGAGTATGTATGATGCAAAAAATTTCTTCTCGGAATTGTTCAATGTGTGCAACTCGAATATCACATTCTTGTCCATCAGTTCCGGAATGGTTATGAGATCTTTATCCTTGTAGTTGATGGCTTCACCGAATGCGCCGAAAGTAAGCACGTGGGCTATTCTCAATGCGCTCGCTACCCATTCACCTTCCCTGCTTGACTGGCCTCTGCCTGAAGATTGCTCTTCAAGTCTGTCTTTAATCTGGTGCCATGTTGGATAATTCTTCGATCCTTTGTACACGCCGAACTCGCGGAAAGCTTTGTCTAATAATTCGGAAACTACTTTATGGACTCCGTAGCTGGCCATGAAACTTTCTGTGATTAAATCAGATAAGGTGTTTATCCATTCTTTGGGATCAACGCCTTCCGGCGGTTCATTTATATTGAGCTTGAAAAGATTAGATACATGATTATTGCCGATAGTAAAACATAATAAAGAATCGTCGACGAGCATCAACGGACGGAAGCTTTTCTTCCAGTCAAAAACCAAGAAAGGTTTTTCTTTCAGAATGAGATTACCAATCACTTGATATGCCAGCATTGTCTTGCCTGAGCCGGACATGCCTGATACGCACATGTGCCTCGCCCAGTCCTGTTCTCTCAATGCGAATGTGTATAGATCTTTATCAGCATAATTCACCTTGCCTATCGGATATTCGCCGGACACTACATTTTTAGGCGGCGGTTCAAGAAGCACCCTGTCTGTCAAGATTGATTCTAAGTGTTTGTGATACAATGCGTTCAATGCAGTTTCGATTTCTAATCTCGCTTCAGGAGTGTCTGCTAATCTGTATTTTAGATATACGGAATCTATCTTCTCTCCGAAAATAGGTCTTAATCTCCTACAGATTTCCTCAACTGACATCCGGTCTACTGGCATTTTCTATTCTCACTTATTCAATAGTTCGTCAAGCACGCCTGATCTTGATTCACGCTCTGTGAACTCTTTCTGACGTTCTCTTAATTCTCTTTTCAATAATGCTATATCCCTGAAATTATTCAATTTTTCCTGCACTTTCAATTCATCGAAATCAAATATACGTTTCTTGAGGTTCATTATCTCAAGGCGTTCTGTCTCTGGATTGAGCTGAAATATGAGATTCGACATATCGACTTTCATTTTCTCGAGATCTGTGAATATCTCTGCGCTAAGCTCCTGCCTCTCATCTATCATGGAGTTAAGGTCGTCGATAGCTTCCTTCAATGAGGTTGATTTTATGCCTTCCAATGAACCTAGAAGATCTTCTGCCTCGAAATCTGGATTTGGCTCTGCTAACTTTCTATAAGCAGGGTCGTCTTTACCTGGACGGAACGTTTTGTTGTTGTCAATCATCGTCATCACCATTATCTTCGTGGGGTTGCAAAGCAGACCCTACTTACTGAGTTTTCCCAGGTTTTTTGCGGAAGCAAAAAAGCTGTTTTGTTCTTGTCAATCATGAGTATCATCTTGGAATACTTCCGGAAAACCCCGGAAACTATGGAATACCATTAGGCTTCTTACACATAAGTAGCATATCTTGTATATAAAGGTTACTGAAAACCGCATGGAAACGGCTGGAAACCTAATAATTTGAGGTTTTAGCCAGTAAAAATCAGTTAAATGATATGAATAGCAAGGAATATATATTAAACGCAATAATCAAGGTAATATGAAATGCCAAAGGTGCAAGAATGACTCTGAGATTAGCTATCTTGAGAATCATATATGCAAGTCATGTTTCGTGAAGATGCTTGAGAAGAGGATACGAAAGTACTTACGTGTCAATGAGATTGTGCATAAGGGCGATAAGCTTATCCTAGTGGGTTCTATGAGCGAATTCTGGATAAATCGTATATTTACAGGCTTGCCTTTGAAGACTTACAGATATGCAGATAAAGGACATTATTTCGATGATAAAACGTTGCTTGCTAAGGCTAAAGCTTTGAAGGCGCGCATTGTGATACCATGGACAATGGATCATGAAAACAAGTATTTCCTGCAGAATTTCGTTGAAGGCAGTAAACAAGCGCATTTGGGCGAGAGTGAGCTGTTTGTCAAGATTCTGAAGCCAATCACTGATCAAGAAGCGAGAATCCTTTCTGATATACGCCATTTGAAGTACAAACCTATCTTTGAGGACAGATATTCCAAATTGTTCAATACTCTTGAGCAGAAGTACGATTCTGTACGTTATGCATTCGCGAGTTCTGTGGACGAGATGGTTAAGGTTCTGAAGAAACATTGATTCCAACAAAAAGTTTAAATATAACCCATTTCTTATAACAATCATAGCAAGGGCTGGCTGGAGAACCCTATAACGCTTCGGCGGAATTAGGCATAATCGGCGGCAATCCCACTTCCTCTTCGAGGTTCGTGGCGACCCTTGTTCCTTATTTTCTATCAAATAATCTCAACATAGAATTAAGCGCATCATAATCAATCTCTAAATCTCTCTTCCCTTTGTTTTTCCTTACATCTTGAACATAATAATGCACATAGCATTTCTTGACTGGCGCGATTTTTATCTTACCTTCCTGCTCAAGTCTTCTCCATATCACTGAATCCTTGAATAATTTCCGCAGATTGTTACGTAATTTACTTTTGCTGGAATCTGAACAGATTTGGATATATGAGAATAAGCTAAGGTCTTCTTTCAACAGAAGATAAATCAATATCGCATGCACTTTATCTAGCAAGCCACGATATCCTTTTATCCTTCTTTTGACTCTCTCTGGCAGACAGATATTCTTCTTATAACTGCCGTCATCGTTAGCAACGCCTAATACCGAATATTTCTCAATGAATCTTAGATGTTCACCTAGGTCAAGCTTGATATGCATCTCGGATTTTGCATAAACAGCTTTATTTAAACATTATTGTGATAGGATTACGAATATTACATGATAAATTGAAAGAAACATTAATAAATACAGATTTCTATAATTTCGTATATGGCGATAGATCCTGTGCAAATAACTGAGATGTTCCTCACTAACCTACAAAGTACGTTCGAAAGCTTGTCCTATTTAGTCGGCGGAGTGTTCGGCGTCTATGTAATCATGGGCTTGATGAATTGGTGGAAGAACAGAGAGCTCATGCTGATTCTGACGGATATAAAGTCCGAGCTTGTTAAACTTAACAGGAAGAGGAAATGATTAAATAACCCGAATGGAAATGACTGCAAAATGACTAAGTTCCAATCATATGTTATCAAGGAAATCAAACGGATCACTGAATTGAAAGATTTTAAGATAGAAGTGCCGCCTGATGATAAACTTGGAGATCTGTCTTTTCCTTGCTTCCAGTTAGTGAATGAGAAGAATAAGAATCCTAAAGCTATCGCTGAAACACTCGCTAAATCTTTCGAGCCTTCAAAATATGTTAAGGAAGTGAAGGTTGTCGGACCTTACCTGAATTTCTACGCGAACAAAGCAGAATTAGCCAAAGAGATAATCACTTTAATCAATGAGGAAGGCAAAAGCTATGGGTCGCAGAATATCGGCAAAGGCAAAACTATAGTCATCGATTATTCAAGCCCAAATATCGCGAAACCGTTTGGCATCGGGCACTTACGTTCCACAGTGATTGGAAATTCTCTGTACAAAACTCTTAATTTCTTGGGATACAAATGCGTCGGCGTCAACCATCTAGGAGATTGGGGCACGCAGTTCGGCAAATTGATTTACGCTTATCAGAACTGGGGCAGCGAAGAAGAGCTGAAAAAGAATTCCATCTCCCACTTATTTAGTCTGTATGTAAAATTCCATCAAGAAGTCAAAACTAATCCTGCACTTGAAGATGAAGGACGTGCTTGGTTCAACAAGCTCGAGCATGGAGATGCTGAGGCTACACGTCTTTGGGAGCTGTTCCGTAAGATCAGCATTGAGGAATTCAAGAAATATTACAAGGAATTGAATATTGAGTTCGATTCATATTCTGGCGAAGCGTTCTATAATAAAGTTTTAGGTGAAACTGTCGAGTTCTTCGAAAAAAAGAAGATGACTGAGATGAGCGAAGGCGCTATGGTTGTCAATCTGGATAAATTAAAAATTCCGCCTTTGATGTTACGCAAGTCTGACGGCGCTACAACTTATGCAACCCGCGATTTGGCTGCGGCCATGTACCGCGTGAAAACTTATAAGCCAGCGAAGATGCTTTACGTTGTCGGAACTCCGCAGAAACTGCATTTCGAGCAATTGTTCACAGTTCTTTCGAAAGCTGGATACAAGGACGATATGTTCGAGCATATCAATTTCGGGCATCTGCGTTTCAATGACGGCAAGATGTCTACACGTGAAGGCAATATCATTTTCCTTGAAGAAGTATTAGACAAAGCCATTGAATTGGCTATGAAGACAATCAAAGAAAAGAATCCTGATCTTTCTGATAAAGAGAAAGTCGCGAAAGTCATCGGTATCGGATCTGTTATCTTCGCTGACTTGAGCAATGATCGTACTAAAGATATTGTGTTCGATTGGGACAAGATATTGAATTTCGAAGGCGAGACCGCACCGTACATACAATATGCTTATGCGCGTATCTGTTCCATATTCAAGAAAGTGCATGAGAATAATTCCGAACCTAAATATGAAGAGATGACAACTGCGCAGGAAGCGCGTCTTGTAAAGATGCTGGCTGGATTCCCTGCTTTGATTGCGGATTCTGCTGCGCATAGGAAACCTTCGTTAATTGCACGTTATGCTTTAGACCTTGCGCAAGCATTCAATGAATTCTATCACGCCTGTCCGATAATGACTGCTTATCCTGAATTGAAAGCTGCGCGTCTGGAGCTTTGTAAAGCTACTAAGCAAGTGATTTTCAACAGCATGTATTTGTTGGGGATTGGCGTTGTTGACGAGATGTAGATGGATTTACGTTCTTCTTGAAATAAGTTTTTCACTTACTTTGACTTTTCTTTCAAGTTTCTTGATGTCTTCATCAGCAGGCAGTTTTTCAGGTACAATACCGCTTTCCAAAAGCAAACCTCTTACTTTAGAATTGTTCTTGATATGCTCATCAGTGATTATGGGCTCCCCTTGAAGCTCATTCTGCTTAACATTGAAATTAGTTATCTCAGTAGCGAAATTCTTTGCTGAGATAGTGACTGTCGGCAAGAAATCTGCTAATGGCCTCTTTTCAGGAACATTTAATTTTGTCTTCATCTGTTTTGTATCATTGCCGCCAAACAATGCTTCATCGCCTTTGCTTCTTATGCGAGCGAAACCTGCATCATCCACACCACGTTCATATATCAACTGGGAAAGCTCAGTTTCTGATTTAGTCAATTTATTCCTTGCTTCAATCCTTTCCCTGAAAGCAATTCTTTGCTCAATCAGTTCTTGTTTCCTAGTCTGTATCGCGAAATAGCTCTGCGCAAACGCGATTTCCTCTTTTCTAGGATCGCCATTCTGCGCAATAAGATAGCAAGCATATCTTGTGAGCTTGATATCTTCTATCTCTTTAGTAGCACCTTTTGGCATAGCTATCGTTTTGGCGGCGCCGACAAAATGATCATTAATATCAAATCCGGCAGTTTTACATGATGCTTTTGCTTTTTCTATCGCCCCAAAGAATTTACGCCATTCTGTATATCCTAAAAGAACCTGCAAATCTCTTGCGAACCAGAAATGTATACCTTCTTCAATATGAACATAATCCTCAAAATTCTTAGTCAACCTTACTATTATCTGTTTGTCCATAGACACCACCTCTAGATAAATGCGGATTCTACGAGTATATAAGTTTCACGAATGTCCAGTGGACTATGAACCATGTCCAGTGCTTGCGGAAAATATATAATGAAAATCATTCGTTAATTTTATATAGTTTCTTTGCGCTAATTCTATTGTGAATATCATACTAATTTTTGTCTGGATATATGCCGCGATGGTCGCGATGTCTTTCTGGGAATCCTATGTAGAAGGACGCAATTCATGGGATAAGAAAAAGTTAGGATGGAAACTTAAAATCGGCAAGTACCACTTTTCAGCTTATCACTTTTATCTGTTCTGCGTGATGTGGCCGTTGCTTTTAACTTTGCCATTAGTTATTTATGGATGGGATGTCCGACTGGCTGGAATACTTTTTAGCGCTTACTTTTCCGGGATGGTCATCCAGGATTTCATGTGGTTCGTTGTTAATCCGGTCGTTAAATTATCAGAGTTTAATTCTTCATTCGCAAGTTATTATCCTTGGATTAGAATCGGGCGTTTTGAGATTCCCGCGGGTTATGTGCTAGGCGTGTTGCTAGCTGTGCTTTCTTGGTACTTTGTGTGGATGTAAATAAGAATTAGTTTTATGGCACTCTTTCCAATTGCTTTATCCTGTAATCGATTTCTTCGGCGGCTTGCTTTATCTCGGACTTCTTGTCGAGGTCTAGAGGTTTTTCCTTGATCACTTCGTGGCCGATGTAATCGCATTTGTCTTTGATCTTAGTTGCTAACGCTCTCATCTCCTCTGGGCCTGGCTGAGATGGTATCCACATGAAGTCTATGCCATCATCTTCCTTCCTAGGGATGATATTTACCATCACGTGCGGAGATGCCTGCCCTGCAGGTATGCCGTTATTGACTGTGATATTCGTGCCTTGCGCGCCGAGCATCTCGAACACTGCTCTCGACACACGATTGGCTATGATGAACATATGCGAGACGACATTGTCAGGAACTTGCTCAAGGATAGCGTGATGTTCTCTCGGAACAACTGCTATATGTCCTTCTGAAGCAGGATTAGGAACTAGAAGAGCTACTGCTAATTTATCTTGATAGACTACAAATTTGTCATCATCTATCATATCACAGATTGGGCAAGTCATTTTCTGCCTCCGAGCAAGTCTGCAATCGCGTCAAGATCTGCTGCTTCTTCTGGCTCGTTATCTGGCGATTCCTTTTCAATAGGTTTCTGTTCAGACTCTTGAACATCTGGTGGCGATTCTTCTTCTTGCACAGGCTCATCGAGCTCTTTCTTGACTTTACGTTTAGCTTTCTTGTTTGTCTTCAATGGTTCTACTGCTTTCGATTCAGTCGCTTTCTCTAATTTCTCAGGCTCGACATTCTCGACAGAAAGTTTTTCACGCAACTGCCTTTCCTCAGGAGTCTCTTCATAATCTTTAGGTTCTGGTTCAGCGATTATCTCTGGTTCTTTAGGTAATGGAAGTCCTGCCGCTTCTTTCTCAACCTTCTCTACATATTCTTTCTCGACATCTTTACGATGTGATTTCTTGCCTTTCAATAATTCACCGACGGCCTTATACTGCTTGTCTTCAGGCATAAGCTGCAGATGCGCTTTGATCTTGACTAAATCTTTGCCTTTGAACATCATATTCAATTGCGGATTCGATTCAAGAACCATATCCAATTTGTCAATATTCGCTTTCAAGAATTCTTTTAGTTTTGGATTAGTATCGATGAGTTTCAATAGATCCTCTTCGGATATCTGCGCTTCCTCGAGTAGACCTTGCTCTGCAAGTTTGTCGCGCATTATGAGATGAAGATTGCCGGACAACGCTTTCTGCAGTTCCTGCATAAGTTCTGGATTGACTTGTATTTTCCTTAGATTGAACACATCAACTTTATCACCCTGCTCTCTCGGGATTATATGAACTAGAAAGTGCGGAATCTTCTGTCCTGCTGCAGGGTTATTCGCGACGAATATGTTCGTCCCAGAAACAAGCATGGCTTTCAACAATGCCTGCGATACTCCTTTAGCAGTCTTGAAAAGATGAGCTAGAACTGGTTCAGGCACGACTGGCATTATAGGATAGTGCTCCTTCGGCATTAGTAAGACGTGGCCGTTCGCCGCCGGAGATATGTCCAGCATAGCTACCAATAATTCGTCTTCATAGACTTTGAATGCAGGCCTTTTGCCGGCTATGATCTGGCAGAATATACACTGCTCTTTCTGCGCCGCCATCTCTTCGGGAGTCATTTGTGCCATATGCTTAGACATAATTCACTATTTATTTAAACGTTTCTTTTAGGTTCAGTCATTGGTCAGTTTTAAGTTGGTCTTTAGTCAGTAAAATGGACTTTACTCTTTGTTTGTCGCCGGTTCGTCACCGCTTCAGATAAATGATAAAAGACATTCCCTCGGATAGGGGACGACCTCCCTTGTCTTTGGCGCACATTAAGCACTAGTTGACTCACTAAGGGCGACAAAACAATGATAATAATGAGAAAAATAGTAAGAATAACTCGTATTTTAACACCCGGACTATATATTATAGGGATAATAACCGAAATGTTTATAAATCGGTAGTTTTTCCTCCTACCATACGTAATCAGTCGTATATTTATATATCAATCAAATAGGAGGAAATCACGATGGCAAAAGCAAAACCACACTTAAACCTTGTATTCATCGGTCACGTCGACCATGGTAAATCTACCACTGTAGGTAGAGTTTTATTCGATTCAGGAAACGTTTCCGAACAGGAAATGAGAAAACTGAAAGAGAAAGCAGAAGAGCTTGGTAAAGGCGGATTCGAATTCGCATTCGTTATGGACCAGCTTAAAGAAGAAAGAGAAAGGGGCGTTACAATCGACCTTGCTCACAAAAGATTCGAAACTGACAAATACTATTTCACAATTATCGACGCACCAGGACACAAAGACTTTATCAAAAACATGATCACTGGCGCATCTCAAGCAGATGCAGCAGTCCTTGTTGTCTCAGCAAACCCTGGAGACGGCGTACAAGCACAGACCAAAGAACACGTATTCTTGTCCAGAACACTTGGTGTACAGCAAATGATCATAGCTGTAAACAAAATGGATATGGCTAAATACGAAGAGAAAAGATACAACGAAGTTAAAGAAGAAGTATCTAATATCTTGAAAATGGTCGGCTACAAACCAGCTGAAATTCCTTTCGTACCAGTAGCATCATTGCTCGGCGAAAACGTAATCAAGAAAACCGACAAAATGCCATGGTATACAGGTCCAAATTTGCTAGAAGCAATCAACAATTTGAAATTGCCTGAAAAACCAACTCACCTACCATTCAGGATGCCTTTACAAGATGTCTATAACATCACAGGTATCGGCGTAGTTCCAGTAGGAAGAATTGAAACAGGTATATTGAAGATCGGCGACAAAGTAGTTGCAGTCCCAGGAAGGGAAGGCAAACCAGTTCCAGGCGAGTGCAAATCAATTGAGATGCACCACGAGCAGCTTACACAAGCTGAACCTGGCGACAACGTCGGTGTTTCAATCAGAGGCTTTGGCAAGAAAGACGTAGCAAGAGGCGACGTCATGGGCCATTCTGATCACGTACCAACAGTTGCATCTGAATTCACAGGACAAATTGTCGTGTTGAACCACCCAACTGTAATAACAGTAGGATACACACCTGTATTCCACATACACACAGCACAAGTTGCTTGTCAAGTAACAGAGATTGTAAAGAAAATTAATCCAGCAACCGGCGAGACATTGCAAGAGCACCCAGATTTCATCAAAAATGGAGATGCAGCAATAATTAAAATCAAGCCGATACAACCTCTATGCATCGAGAAGCAATCTGAAATCCCGCAATTGGCAAGATTCGCAGTTAGGGACTCAGGCGCTACTGTAGCAGCAGGCATGTGCATCGACCTAATCAAAAAACCTATGTAGATATAGGTTTAAATTTTTTATTTTTTAATTATCATACACAAAAACGGGCATGATGAACCAAATCTTCATCATGGACTAACTGAAAAATGCAAAAAGCAAGAATAAAATTGGCAAGTACAGACATCAACAAGATCAACCAGATCTGTGAAGCGATTAAAGATATTTCCACAAAAACTGGAGTTCAGATGGCTGGACCTATTCCTTTACCTACTAAAAAGCTTAAAGTTACAACCCGTAGATCACCTTGCGGAAATGGTAAGGCTTCTTTCGACAGATTCGAGATGAGAGTACATAAAAGAGTAATCGATCTTGGTCTTGACGAACGCGCATTAAGGCTTGTGATGAGAGTACCTATACCAGACGGATTGAATATCGAAATCGAAATGGTAGAATAGATTTATTTTCTTATTTTATATTACCCATACTATACTTATCCAGCATTAGTTATGTCTGTATACTATTATTCTGTTATATATATTCTGTAATGTATAAATGGTTATATAGGTAGCATCCCCATAATATATCGATAACAATTCACCGTTATACTATACTAAAATGGGTGATATGAATGCTAGAAGCCATATTGGATACAGCTAGTTCTTTTGCCAGTTCTGCGAAGAAAGGCGCGCAGACTTTGGCGTTGAGCGCAGCTCTTATGATGAATTATACGCCAGCAAATGCTTCAACCGCTGCAGAACCAAAAAGCAGCAGACCAGCACTTGAAGAATGCGTAAGCACTGAAGCGCCTCATTATATCAAAGATTATGATGTTAGACATACTGATGACAGAGTCGAGCAAACAAAAGAAATATTTAGAGTATTGCATGCAACACGTGGCGCGTACGGCTCAGGAGAAGCATCATATACTCTAGAGAACAACGCAGTAATATTCAAAGAAAAGCTATACGGCAAGGATGTACAGCTTATCCTGCCTGAATATACTGTCAGGAAAGACGGCAAGATACTCTATACTACCTGCAATGGTTCTAAAGAGATATCTCAGCAAGAGCTTGAAGTAGTCAGGAAAGACTTGCTCATGACATTGAAAACTGCAGTAGACAATGCTTATTCTGACCTGAAAGGGTATACTGATTTCATTGTTGAAAGCGCAGACAAAGACTTGAAGAAAGCCGGAAAAATAAAAGAAGGCGAATGGCTTGTCGATATATTGGATAAAGTTATTCCTGGATATGAAGCAGACGCTTCCATACCTGGAGATCTTCCAGTAAGGTATAGAGACGCACTGATGATACCTAGTATCACCAAAGAAAGCTTTGTGCCTAAGAAATTGTACCTAGCTCCTTTCGATGCATGGGGATTGTGCTATATCGATGCGGGCATAGTCGGATACCATCCGCAGGCGAGAATGATTGATGTCATCCACGGCAAACCTACTGTGCTAACGCATGAATTGTACCATAATCAAAGAGATTTGCAAGGCAATCCTATGATCAGGTATTTCGATGCGGAACAGATGGCTTCATTGGCTATGCTAGGCAACGATTATCCATTGACTTTCCTAAGGCATGGCTATTTCAAGAAGTATCGTGAACTTGCGAAAGTGTTCTATGGATTCGATTCTGATAAAGAACTTGAAGGCATAAAAAAGACAGAGATGGGCAGCACTTTAATATTTGATGAGAAAAAGCTAAGAAGAGTTAGTCAGAAGATAGATACATTGTCCGCAGATATGCGCGACGTGTTCTTGACTAAAGTCGGACCTATGTTCTACAAAGATCCATTATACTGGGTATCAGTCAATAAAGATCTTGCAGATGATGCAGCAGCGACTGAGATTCTGTTCAGTGCATTCAGAGAACCTGTATTGCTTAATGGATTTGCAGAGACTTACAACTGGTTACAGGAATGGTCAGCAGTAATCGACGAATCTGCAAGAGCTGCAGAAAAAGCAATGAAAGATAAACAACCAGGATCTGGCGGGACTACGATAATAATTGGAGCTACTCCTGAACAGCAAAAAGTATTGACTGATCTCGCGAAGAAGTACGGATTCGACAACGAGTACCAGATGTACAAAATGTTCAATACATTGCACGAAGCAGGGCTCATATCCGAGGACAGATTCTCCGGATTGAGCAAGATGCTAAAATCAGAAATGAGGTGGTTGAAATGAGTCTCAGAAAAACGATAATGTCTTTGCTTGCTGGAGCCACCCTTACCGCGACGTCCATGATAACTGGGTGCGGAGAGGAGACCTTCAAAACAAAGTTCAAAGATCTTATACAGAATAATTATGGAGTCACTGGAGATCAGGCTGATGTCGCATACGTGCCTGCTGAAAGAGATAGATATCTTGTCAAGAATGAGGACGGAACTTATTCGCCAAGCTACAAAACTGTGGATCTCGAGAAGCAGAAAGGAAGGATGGATCTTATGAAAAAAGATCTCGAGCAGATACTCAGCACATTCCCTCCGCACATGTGGTCGAAATACATTGATGAGCAGAGCGACAGCAACATGAGAGGATTATTGTCCAGAGAAGAGAAAGTCATAGACCTTCAGCTCAGGCAATTGAAAGCCAAGAAATGTTATGTGGAGTTCCAGCAGATGATGGGATATGCCGCATCTGGCTCGAAGCAGATAGTAGAGACTGACAGATATGCTTTCGCAGATCAATTCCCAGACCCTGATTTCGGAGAGAAATTCAAGCTAGGAAGAATTGATGTTGATAAAGCTAAGGCCAAGCAAGAAATTGAAAGAATGGAATATTTCAGGAAATTATTAAGGGATGTGCCTAACCCTGAGTTCCCGTTCAAAGACAAGATCAAGCAGACCATTAAGAGAGAATTTAAAGAAGGGCTTGTCGTAATCGGATACGATATCAACCAACCAGTAGATAATGTCACTGACTATTACGAAATATTTAGGAAAGCGCCAGATGGCAGACTAGAAAGCCTGCCTGCGATAAGGATCTACAAGTCATTGAGATCAAAAACACCTAACATCGCTGTAGTGGATGAAGACAGGCAAGGACAGAGAGGATTCGGGATGCCTGATGAAGTGGTCAGGATAATGGGAGTATCTGACTGCGATGATATATTCTACAACAATGGCAAGCTCATAAACATGGCATTTAAGAATCCGTTTGATGTCAGGAAAATGAGGCTCGTAGATGCTGACAGGGACATAGAGATAGTCGCTACCGGTAAGCTGGAAAACAAATTGTGGGTGCCTAGCAAAGAAGGGTATGATGTGGAATTAGTCTATAAGAATGATGAAGACAACAATTACACCTTATCTGCCAATAAAGGCGTAGACCTCAAAGACAAGAAATTCGAAGACTGGATATTCACCAGAAATTACTCAGACAATTCAGTGTCAGAAATGTACAAGCTCAAAGAAGCGTACAGAGGTCTGAAAATCTGGGATGTCAGAGTAAGGCCTACCACACTAGAGCTAGAGAAAGGCAAGCCTAAGAAATCGCTCGAAATAGAACTGGTATTGGAAGACTTTAGTTCCAGAACTGGAACTCAAGAGCAGTTCCTTGAAAAAGTGCCTATGGCTATCACATACAATAACGGGACCAAATATACGGACACTCTATTGGATGCTGACGGCAAGGACAATCCAAGGTACGAGCTTAGGTTGAGACAAGTGCAGCCTCTGAACCCTTCAGATGTATCTAAGAATAAGCCTTAGGGCTTATCTTTTTCTTTTCTTTTTTATTAAACTATTAGAATAAACGCCGTCGCTCGGATTTCCACATAAGGGTAGTCTACCCTTATCAACCTCGAGCTGCCTCATTACATTCGGAAGCAATTAGAATAAACGCCGTCGCTCGGATTTGAACCGAGAAGTCCGAAGGACATCTGCTTTCTGACGAAAAATCGTTTCGAGGCAAACGCAGTACCGGGTTGTGCCACGACGGCTTAAGAACATATTCCTAGTCAGTAATATTTAATGTTTTCGTATAAATGCTAATCTTTAAATATCTATATCACTGATTACAAATGATGGTTAATAAAATAGAGATAACGCAAGTATTCTTTCCAAGGAAAGTGAAAATCCCTAAATATGAATTCGATAAGGCTGGCAAACAAAGACCTGCTTGGATTTACTTCAAAAATCCGTTAAACAAGGCGAAATATATAACTGTCAAGAATTCCAGCACAAAATGGAGAAATGCATACTTCGCATATCTTTCAAAAAACCTCTATTTACCTAGAGATTACAATTCTGAAGAGATGAGTAGATATTACGATAAACTCTCCGAAATTTACGAAATAGGCATTGGCGATAACAATCCTAAAGCGATAGCATTCACGCTAGATCATATCAAAAGATTGAATCCAAATAAAAAAGGATCAGTACTAGAAATAGGAGCAGGGACAGGATTAGGCGCAGAATCTCTCGTAAAAGAAGGTTTTACAGATATCACCTTGCTTGATTTCTCAAAAGGTATGCTTGCTAAAGCGAAGAAGAAACCATTGTTACAAAAATGTAAGTTAGTATTGACAGATTTCAAAAAATTTAAATCAATAAAGAAATATGATTTAATTGTCAGCTTCTTTTCTTTAGGCGAATCAACGTATTACACTCCCGAAGAGCTAACTGAAGCATTAACAAAAGTAAAGAATATGCTCAAACCGAATGGAATTATCGCAGTCCATGGCCATTTTGATATTGATTTATTCAGCGAATTCTTTAAGCCGAAATTCAAAGGTCAATTTTTAATGAATTCTAAAAAGAAGTTCTATACTCATTACTTCATCGGAAGGAAGTAAAAAGCGCTGACGCCCGGATTTGAACCGGGATATCCCGAAGGAAACAGGATAGCTGGAATATATTTGCTTAATGCGCAAAAAAGCAGTTTCCAGTCCTGCGCGGTACCGGGTTGCGCCACGTCAGCATAGTCTCTGTGTTAATCTATATCGTTTATAAATTTATTGATGATTTTTACCCGTCAATTTTATAAATGAAACATATATTCTAGAGAATATGTTTTTCCACATTATATTAACAACTCGGTGCAATCTGCAATGCAAGTACTGCTATGGCGCTTCTTGCGATGATTTCGTAGCTGAATTGCCTTCTAATATCGATATTTCCTATCCGGAAGATATGAAATATGACGTTAGTTTGCTTAAATCGTTCTGCGATAAGGATAAAGATTGCGTTTTGACATTCTATGGCGGAGAGCCGTTGTGCAATATTCCTAAGCTTACTGCTGTTATGGATCAAATTATGCCAAAATGGTACATGATGCAGACCAATGCCATGATGCTTGATAAGCTGCCTTCTAAATATGTCAATCGCTTCCATACAATCCTTACATCAATTGATGGCGATGAAAAGACTACTGATAATTATCGTGGGGTTGGTGTTTACAAAACAGTGCTGAAGAATATTGCTCTGATTAAGAAGAATGGTTATACTGGCGAATTGATAGCTAGAATGGCAGTAATGGAAGATACTGAAATTTATTCTGCCGTAACTCATTTAGTCGAGAAATGCGGATACACTTCTGTGCATTGGCAATTGGATGCAATGTTCTGGGAAAATGATTTGCGCAAAAGAAATTTTGTTGATTGGGTTAATTCCAGTTATAATCATGGCATCAAAAAGTTGATTGCTTATTGGCTTGCTGATATGAAAAAGAATAAGCGCGTTCTTAAGTTATATCCTTTCTTGGATATAATGCATGACTTATTGCATAACCAGAAGAGTCTGCTTAGGTGCGGTTCTGGACATTCGAATTACACTATCCAAACTGATGGCACCATTATTCCGTGCCCTATTATGCTTGGAATGAAAGATTATTATCTGGGGCACATTAGGGATGCTGATCCCGCTAAGTTGAAAAAAGTGCATTGTAATGCACCTTGCGATAAATGTAAATCGCTTGGCGAATGCGGCGGACGATGCTTGTATGCGAATGTTATGAAGCCATGGGGTCCCCAAGGATACGAGATCCTGTGTCCTACTGTTCACAATCTGATTGATTCTCTTAAGTCTGCGCTTCCTGAAGTGAAACAATTGATTTCTTCTGGTGTTGTCAAACTCTCTGATTTTGATTTGGTTAAGTTCAACGGCTGCGAGATTATACCTTAGAATTCTACTCGTATCTCAAAGCCCAAGAACAAAGTTCTGGGCATAAGATACTATTCATATCTTAATGCATCTACGGGTTTTAATTTAGACGCGTTATAAGCAGGAATCGCACCGAATATCATGCCTATGCCCATTGAGAATGCTACTGAGAATGCGAGTAGCCAAAAATTAATAGGTATAGTCAACTGAACATCAGATCCTGCCGTAAGTCCCAAATAGGGCAATATTTCTATCAACCCTATCGAAGCAAATATGCCTAAAAGACCGCCAACTAAACCAAGCATGCCTGAGTTTAATAAGAAGATAAGAAGAATATCTGAATTCTTCGCGCCAATGGCTTTCATTACGCCAATATCCTTTGTTTTTTCCAATACTGACGTAAACATAGTATTAGCTACGCCTATACCTCCGACTAGCAAAGATATGGCCGCTATTACGCTTAAAAATAAAGTTATTCCTGCAGTCATTGTGCTGAAACGTTCCTGGAGCGCCGCTGATGACATGATTGAGAAATCTTTCTTATCGGCAGCGACATGATGGGCATTCATAAGAGCAATGTCTATCTTGTCAGAGACTTCTGTGATCATATCTGCGTCAGAAACCTTTACGCTGATGGATGAATATTCGTTCGATTTCAACAAAATAGAATCACCCAATACCTCTCTCGCATCCTTTAAGGTCATGTACATTCCATTGTCATTACCCATACCGGTCGATGCCTTCAATATACCGATTATCCTAAAGGGTTTATCATTTATCAAAATGATTGAGCCTACATTCAATTGAGTTTTGAATACTTTATTCGCTAATCTATCTCCAATGACCACTGCACGGGTATCGCCTGTGCTTAGATCCCGGCCCGTAGCTAATTCTGTAGTGACAAAATCTTTGTAAACGCTTGGATTCTGACCCGTAATAGATTGTGATGTGGACTCGCTCAGATATTTGACAGTAGCTCTGCCACTGATTACTGGATTGATTGATTTTATTCCTGCCACAAGTTTCAATGTCTGGATATCACGATCTGAAAGAGCTTTCGCTGTTGAAGAACCGCCGCCACCGCCTTCGTGCGGACCTATAGCTCTGCTTGAGCCTGATGAGATTGAGATAATATCCTGGCCAAGGCCCTGAAGCTGAGAATTCACAGTCTCCTGCAAACCAGTGCCTATCGAAATTATCGCGACTACTGCTGCCACACCTATGAAAATCCCTATTATGGTCAGCCAGCTCCTCAATTTACTATGAAGCAGCATGTTCAACGACAACTTGAATATTTTAGATAGTCTCATGTTATTTTTCCTTTGCGGTCAATTGCTATTTCTATTTCTTTTTCCTGAATCTCCTGTAGACTGGCAATATAAACATGCCCAGGAACAGACCGAATGCAAGATAAAAGTATTTTGAAGTTGAACTTGTCTGAGTCCTTACATTAGCAGTAGATATAGTTGCTGCTTTGATATCTACAGGAACTGTTTTCTCGATTGTGGTCCTTATTCCTGCAGCATCAGTATAAGCCATATGCAGTACTAATTCTTCAAGCGCATTATTCGGTGCTATATCAAAAGTAACTGTGGTGAAATCACCTGCTGCAAGATTGCCTATGATTGAAGAGCTTGAGCCTGAAACTTTCACATTCTCCTGAGGTTTTATCGAAATAGTGACTGCTGTAGCAGTATTCTCACCGATGTTTGAAATCGCGAAAGATGTAGCTGTGCTTGAAGAATCCTGCATGATTACATCAAAGTCAGTCTTTGTCTTAGCAACCTCTATCGGAAGATTGAATGTGAACCTTGAGCCTTTAGATGCATCTGTTGTAGCTTGGAGTTTCAAGATATTCTGTCCGACCGGCGCATTCTCAGCTACTTTGACACGGAATTTCATAATGACCTGATTAGCATCAGATTCTTGTATTGATTTGTAAGAATTAATTGTACCGGGGATTATACCATACGCTCTTACTAATGCCTCTTCTGAAGTGAATGGATATTCTGGCAGCAATTCAAATTCCGCATTAGGCGCTGAAGCCTGTCCGACATTCTGCACCTTCACCCATAAATCGAACCAGTCTCCAGCATTCACTGGATATGGATCATATTTCAATGTCTGCACTACAAAAGTCGCTATAGATGGCGCGCTTGATGTGTACGTTTTCTGGTAATCTTCTACGTACATCGCTGCGCTTACTGCAGATATCTGCATGATACTGATCATGAATAAACCGATCAAAAATAATATGTTTTTTCTCATTTTGCATCCCTCACTACCAGGCCATCGGCCAATTTTATTACCCTTTCTCCATAATTGACTAAATTTATATCGTGTGTGATAAGAATGATAGTCTTGCCTTCTTTGTGCAGTTTCTGGAATATGCTCATGATATCCCTGCCAGTCTTGCTGTCAAGATTACCCGTCGGTTCGTCTGCTAAGATTACTTCAGGATCGTTCGCTAACGCTCTCGCTATAGCAACTCTTTGCTGTTGACCGCCTGACAATTCTTTAGGTTTGTGATACATACGATCTTTAAGTCCTACTAATTCCAATGCTTTTATCGCAATATTCTCTGATTCATCCTTATCTTGGAATTCCATGGGAAGCATTACATTTTCTAGCGCAGTTAATGTTGCAATTAAATTGAACTGCTGGAATACAAAACCTATCTTTCTTCCTCGAATCATTGCTAGCTCTGATTCTTCAAGTTTAGAAATATCTTTTCCGTCTAAATATATCGCGCCTTTTGTAGGTATATCCAATGCGCCGACCATGTTCATCATGGTACTCTTTCCTGAACCTGATGCGCCGGTGATAGCCACGAACTCGCCTTGATGGATGTCTAAAGAAACTCCCCTCAATGCCTCTACCTTGACATCGCCTATCTGATAGACTTTCCAAATATTGTCCAGACGGATTACAGGTTTAGCTACCATTCTCAGGATTAATTAAAACTAGTATATATAAAGAAAGTGGAACATAAGTCCACATAACTTATAAAACTTTAAATAGTTCTATCGCTTGTGATAACCTATGCCGCCAATGCCTAACTTTTGGATTGAATCTGTTTATTCTTTCATAGTAATAATCTCCTGTATGCTGATATTCTACAGGACTAAAGAGTTGTATGAATTAACTTCTCATAAAGGGATTAGATATTTCAGAAACACTTTCCTTTTCTTTGGAATTACCTATATAGTTCGGTTTATAGGATTTCTGGCTAGGCCTGATGGGGCTAGACACATAAATCCGGCATATTTCGATCCGGCATTCTTCCTTGTCGCATATTCTAGCTCAATGGCTCTCATATATCTGATAAGCAGCATCTTCTGGAAAAGACTTGATCCATTGTCTAAGAAAAAAGAATATCTGTTCCATGTGATTGCTTCAACTATCGCGCTTATCAGCGTAGTGATTGGAATGAAATTCCTTATATTCGCATTCCAAGGTGTCCTATTCTTATTGCTTATGATTGTGAGTTATATCAACTACAAGAAGACCAAGAATAAGGGGCCATTGTCAAAAATATATACTTTGTACTTGTTGATATTCGGATTGTGGATAACCAGCAACGTGCTTGAACTGGTCGCGTTCTTCTCGCAAATATTGGCTGCCATGATATACGGCGCGTCCATATTCCTATTCGTATTAGTATTATTACGCGTATTAAAAGAATTAAATCCTAAACATTGAAATCCGCTAAAAAAAGAGGAAAACTAGAAGTAATACATGATATCCTTGAGATTGTAAAAGATAATAATAATTCTATCAAATTTACTCCTTTGCTCAGGCGCTCTAACCTCTCTTCTGAAAGATTCCAGGAATATTATTCTGAACTGCAATCCAGAGGATTCGTACGTGAACTAAGTGAGAAGAACGGCAAGATTGTAACGCTTACGGATAATGGATTCAGGTACCTTGAGCGCTATAAAACAATCATTTCTTTCATTGATGATTTTGGACTATAGATTTATAATAAGAATGTGTTTTTCTAGCAATATGGACTTACGCAATAAAGTATTATCAGCTTTCGCAGCATTGACACTAAACGGATGCGGTATTGAGTACGTAGATCCGTTCTCCCCGCCTAGCGCAGATTTAGGGCTAAATATGAACAAACCTGCTATCAATGAAGTGGCTGAAGGATTGGGCAGGAAGCTGTATATTTCCGCTGATGAAATGCCCATGGATGACAAAATCAACAAGATTATTTCTAGTTATATGAAGAAGGATAAGAAGCAGTACTAATTCAGCTTTTTGACTCGCTTCGCTCGCAAAACCCTGGGGAAACAAATAGACCTGCGTTCGCTATACTCACTTGGTCTAGAATAAAATAAGAAATGTGGCGGTGAAGGGCTTTGAACCCTCGACATCTGCGTTATGAGCGCAGCACTCTAACCAGGCTGAGTTACACCGCCAGCCTTTTAAGAAAAGCCTGGGGAAAACAAATTAAGTATGGTATTTGCCCAGCAAAACCATACGAATGTCTAATAGTTATTGGCATTAAATCCTAATTTATAAGCCTTACGTATTTGGCAACATTTATATACTACAAAATGCTCAATTTACTCAGTAAAAAGAGGTGTATCATAATGGCTAAAAAAATGAAAAAAGAAGAGAAGTGTTGTGATATGGAATATGGACATTGTCACAAATGCAAAGGCATTAGTATGTTATTACTTGGCGTTCTTATATTCCTATATGATTATTATAATGCGCCACTAGGCTGGGCGTTCTTTATTGGAACAGTTCTAGTAGCAAAAGGATTACTTTCAGCATTGATGCATAAATGCAAATGTTAAGAGATTAGAAAAAAATCTTTTTTATTTTATTTTTATTCGTTTTTCATAATACATTTATCTACTTCTTTCTCGTTCACTTTCTTTAGATTCTCTTGGAACTCTTTGGTGAACTTCACTAATTCGTCGCCTAATAATTTCTTGACTTCACCGCTCAAAAGTTTGCCTTTTCTGTAATCATCGAAAAGTTTTTTTGTCTTGGCTTCATCATAGAAGTATTTGCTCAAATAAATGCACGAAATGTCAATATCAGTATCGCCACCTTTCGTCCTATGCTCTTCGACTGTAGGCTGGCCTCCAGAGTATGATTGGTTAGCTTTCTGCCGTAATGATTTTTCAGTTTCGTTCAAGAATATCGCATTGTTCTTTGATTTAGACATTTTCTGGCCATCAATGCCTGGCATGAATGTGACGTGCAATATCGCCGGCTTGTTATAGCCAGCTCTATCCGCTATATCTCTGCTGATTCTGATATGGCTGTCTTCATCAGGTCCTATCGGCACAAGGACGTGCTTAATTCCAAACTTTTCCTGCGGAAGCATGATATGAGCTGATTGAACTAAGGGATAAAAATACATGCCCGGATTGTCTTCAGGTTTGTAGCCATAAGTTGCTTTGATCTCTGAGAAAGTGACTCTTCTGCATAGCTTAATCGCTAAATTGTAAATATTCGTGTAAATCTGATCGATTATGAAATAAGTTTTCTTTGGGTCGAAACCATAAGCTAAAAGCTCCCTAGCTAATTTCATTGAATTTTCTAACGCTTCTTTCTGGTCTTTGACTTTGCCTACGATATAACTCTCATCATCTGATATTGGAATGAATATCGGAATGCCATACTTTTTCTGAAAGTATAGATTTGTATCAAATACTACTTTGTGGCCAAGATGGATGGTGCCAGATGCGTTGAAACCTGATACTATTGCGCATTTCTCTCCTTTTTTGAGCGCATGGAAGAATTTATCGAAATCTCTATGCGAATAGATAAGCCCTTTCTTGAAAGTATAGCAGTCTGGTATCTCCTTAAGACTCGCAATCGGCTGCGCGCCGAATGAAGTTACCAACTTTTCATTGTCCAATAATAGGTTCTTATCCATAGGAAAATAAAAGTATATTGGGGATTATAAATATTGCTATAGCACTGGACATTCTCCCTAGTGCACTGGACATCCGTGAGACTTATAAAGTAAAATTTCGTTAGTTTGTTTATGGAAATTATGCAGAAGGCGCGGATATTGGCGGAATCAGGTCAATACGATTCGTGCGGCCCTAGAATGTGCGAAGTCAAGATCCAAGAAGGTCTTGGCGGGATATACAATGCGAAATCTGAACATAAATCGTGCCATCTGTTCAAGACATTGATGACTAATTCTTGCGCCTATGACTGCAAGTATTGCGAGAACGCACGCGGATGCGCAAAGCAAAAAGTCAGCTATTCGCCGGACGAATTAGCAAAAGTTTTCAATCACCTTTATACTAATAAGATAGCCGAAGGGTTGTTTCTTAGTTCTGGAATTGAAGCCGGCAATCCTGACGTGTGCACTGAACGCATGCTCGAAGCCGTCCACATATTGCGTGACCAATACAAATGCGGAGGATATGTGCATTTCAAGATATTGCCGGGAACTAGCTATGAATTAGTGAAACAAGCTTCTGAGATTGCGACTAGAATGAGTATCAATCTTGAAGCACCAAGCAAAGGCATCCTTGACGAATTAAGTTCTTGCAAGGATTACAAAATTGACATATTACGCCGTCAATCGTGGATATCTAAGTTTGACTTGAAGAGCGGACAGACCACGCAGATGATTGTCAATAATCTCGCTTCTGATAAAGATGTACTTCGAATGACAGAATGGGAATATAATTCATTGAATATGAAACGCGTGTATTATTCAGCGTTCCGACCTGTTCGCGGTACTGAACTCGAGCATGTTCGCGCTGAACCTTTGTCTCGCCAAAATAAGTTATACAATGCAGATTTCTTATTGCGCGATTACGGGTACAAGACTTCGGAAATATTCTCGATAATGGATGACGGCATGCTACCTAAAGAAGATCCTAAATTAGCTATTGCTAAAGCAACTTTCTCAGGCCCAGTCGATCTGAATGAAGCTTCTTACGAAGAATTGATACGTGTGCCAGGCATCGGTCCGAAGACTGCATCACGCATACTTGATTTCGGCTATATCAGAAGCTATTCGCAATTGAATATGCTTGGCGCCACTATAGATAGAGCTAAACCTTTCATAGAAATCGAAGGAAAACGCCAAATGAGATTGGCAGAATTCTGTTCCTAAAGCTCGGCCTTGACTGCGGCTTCAATCGCTTTCCTATACTCTTCCTGCTCTTTTGCGTCTTTGTATTTTGTGTTCTTCCAATCAAATTTGTGACCATCGCCTTCATGCCTTGGGATTACATGGAAATGGACATGGTTAACTAACTGTCCTGCAGCTTTGCCGTTGTTCTGGCAGACATTAACGCCGCCTTTCTTTGTTATGACTAAAACTTTAGATACTTTCTTGATTACGTCCATTATATTGTGAAGCAGGAATTCTGGAGTTTCCATAATCGTTTCGTAATGGTGCTTAGGCAGCACTAATGTGTGACCTTTATTCACTGGAGAAATGTCTAGGAATGCGATAACGTCTTTATCTTCGTAAACTTTCGCTGAAGGGATTTCGCCTTTAGCTATCTTGCAGAATATGCAGTCATCTTTCTTTTTTTCCATCTTCATCCACCTTCTTTATGATCTTGATAACATCTAACAGATCTTTCGCTTTATAATCGCTGTTATACTTATTTTTATAGATTATGGATCTAACTTTCGCTCTCTTTGCACATTCAGAGTCTACGAACGTGTCGCCCACATAAATTGTTTCATTTGGTTTGATACTGAAATGCTTCATTATCTTATTTAACTCTTCAGGATGCGGTTTAGGATGCTTGACTTTATCTGCAGTGATTATGTAATTGAAATATTTCTTGACTTTCAGCTTATTCAATAGCCAATAAGTCTCGCCTATCCTATTGGTCGCCAATGCAACTTTGTATTTCGGTCTTAATCTGCTCAATAATAGTTTAGCATGTTTAGTTAGTTTGATATTTTTCTCGAAATCGAATCTTATCCTCTTCGCCTGCTTCATGACCTTTTTCTCAAGGATACCTTTGAAGTGCTTCCTGAAAACTTGCCTTGACGTTAATGTATAGCAATCAATCTCTTGGTTTTTCTTCAACTTAGGCAGTCCGAATATTTTCCTTAACAACTGGATGAACGCCACATCTATCTTTATTGAGTCTAGGATTACGCCGTCAAGATCGAATATCACGAGCTTTATCATAGTGAGAATCATTGGAAAGAAAGTATATAAAATATATGTAGAATAATTCTCGGCCTATTCTTTAGATTCTAATGCGAGCTCTGCGAGTTTAATCGCGCCTTCACGAGATATCGCCCCTGCAGTGAATCTTCCGTTGTGGCAGAATAAAGCATCTTTTACTCCAGTGAGATTCTGCAATTGCTCATCCCTAAGGCCAGCCCATACTAAGGGTAATTTCTTCCTATAGTTATAAGTGCCCAATTCAGCGGGAACGCAAGTCACTGCCCATTGCTTGCTATTAGACCCTTTATGCACAAGAAACTTAGTATCTAGAGATTGCTCAATAACTACTTCATGCCAAGGATAAGTTCCTTCCAAAACAAAATACCCTTTTCCTTTATATTTATCAAGAGCATCTATTATAATACTGCGTGCCAAGATCACACTATGCGCGCGTATGATCTCACGAGATAGTATTCTTTTAGCAATATCAACGCTTTCATTAAACATCATATCAATAGAACCGGATTCATGCCATTGAGGATTCAATACTGAAAAAAATCTAGGAAGCAGATATGGACTATCCTTGCTGTTCTCATTAGGACTGAAATATCCTGTATCATCAGCATCTATCTTCTGAACAAGAATAGCATCTACATCCAGGACTATTCTAGCTAAATCTTCTTTACCAGCATTTCCTAATAGTTTCTCACATATCTGAGAACCATAATGTTTCCAAATCATCCCAAACGAAGCATAAGGTATGCCGTTCTCTCTTTTAGGTCCATTCACTAGATGATGATCATAATCTCCTTTATTCGGTTCATATCTGCCACAAACATCTACTCTCAAATCCACTTGTTTATGTTCTTTTGAGTCTCTAGTCCTAATTACTTCTAACCCTGGATTGAACAACCTCAATGCAGCTATCGCGAATGCTTCATCAGCATGGAATTTGCCATCATGCACTGCTACTGATTTAACTTCCGCTAGAGATTTATGAATGTTTTCCATAAGAAAAAAAGCAAATATGGCTTTATTTAAAGGTTGCTGAGAATATAATAAGAGATATGGATAAGCCGAGAATCTCACCGGCCTTTTAGTAAACCCCGGGGAAAACAGATTAAGTATGACATTCGCTATGCGAAGTCATACGAATATGGACAAGCCGAGAATTGAACTCGGAGTCTTTCCCGTGCGAGGGGAACGTATTAGCCGTTCTACTACTTGCCCAACCTTTTGACTTCGCCCTTCGGTCTCAGCAAAAGCTTGACCAAACTCATGGGCGTGCGCTTCGCTTAGCCCACCCCATAAACTTGGACGATTAAATGGACAGGACGGGATTTGAACCCGTGATCACCCGATTGCCAACCGGGGATTCTGCCGGACTGAACTACCTGCCCAAACTTTTGACTTCGCAAAAGTTTGATCAAACAAATTAAGTAGGGTATGCTGTGCAACCCTACGAAGATCAACGAAGTCTAAATATAAGATTAAGAAGTTGTATATAATAATTTATTTATTAAGGTATCTGACCCAGAGCAGTCTTATGCGTTCCATGTTCTTGCCGAACTTATCGCTGAGCTTGTAAACTTTCCTGTATAAGTCGTAATCTATCAGGCCCATGCTTCTCATAGGTGTCAATATCCTGTCATAGAACTGGCGTTTGTTATAGCTCAATTTGACTTTCTTGCCCCTGTATTCTGGCTTGTCAATCTCGCATTCATAAGTACCATCATGAAGTGCATTAGCTAGCAAAGACATCTCAGTCTTATTCACTTCGCCGCCTTTTTCCTTGATCCATTTGATCAATTCTTTGCTGACTATGACTTGCTGATCAGTAGCGAATATAACTTCAAGAACATCTTCCGGCAAATTATCCTGATCGAATAAAATGGTCATATCCACGTAATAAGTGAATACATTTTATAAAAGTTACTTTTTTGTATACTGGTGTATATAATTCTGCATTAGAATAAGCGAAAAATGAGTTTATACGGCCTATAACTGCGATTTAAGGTTTTCAACGAACTGATTGAAATCGTCTTTCTTCACAGTGAAACCACACGCTTGATCATGTCCGCCGCCGTAGCCATATATGCCTTTCAATGCTTCCTGAACCATCTTAGGCAGTCCGCCTTTATCATATCTAAGACTGCCGCGGACTTCGTCCGATGCGTCACGGCCGATTACTATGAGGGTGTGGGGATGCTTATACTGGAGGTCATCAGCCAAGTTGCCAGTGAAGCTGTAAGTTGATAATGTATATGTGAAAACAATTGCTTTGTCCCTTGGTTTCATATGACTAACATGAGACCATAGCTCTAGGTATTTCGCATTAACTTTCTCGTAATAGGTCCAGATGAATTTGCCTTCCGGCGTAGTTTGGTTCAATATTTCCTCTGGTGAGTTTATCTTGGTCAGGACTTTTACGCATTTCTTTGCGTCTTCAACTTTGCCTTTGATTATGAATGAGAATACGTTGATTAATTTTCCAATCTTTGATTCATATCTCGCCAATCCGACATCTGACGCTTCTTTTTCGGTTATGAGTTCGGGATGGTCCTTGGCGAATTGTTTCGCTTCAGGCGGTAAATATGCGTCGCCTAGGCAACCAACTATCATGATCCAGTCGAAGTCTTTGACAGCCTTCCAGCAGAGATATGTGGCTGGGATGTACATCTTAGGATGTTTTACCCTTGGATTGAATATTTTAACTTTTGTCCTGTCCTGCGGTTCGTGATGGTCTACCCAAATCACAGGCATCCTGACTTCGTCAAGGAAATCTTGATTGACATTAGCGATGTCTAGTATGAATAGTTTGTCTGGTTCATAGTCTCTTACTTTTGGCGCGAATTTCAAGTCTATTACTGGCTGTGTCTTAACTGGCACGCCAACGCCTTCTTTCACAAATTTGTAAAGTATTAAGAATGACGCTACTCCGTCTGCGTCGTCATGAAAGAAGTACATCGGATGCGCAACGCTTTCCAATTCTTCCCTTAATTTGGCGAAATCTATTATGTTATCCAATAATCATGAAATGCCCTCTTGACTATATAAAGATTATTAAAGAAATGACTCATTAATTTTGCCATCAGCTCGCTTGTTCTTCTATTAGTGAAGGGCGACATTCCCTCGGATAGGGGACTACCTCCCTTGTCGCCTAGGAAATGATTCTGCGATAAGCTTCGCAGATTGATGGCAAAAATATAATGAAAATAAATGATGTGATGATATGCAAGTGCCGTGCGTGAAGTGTAAAGGGAAGAATCCTAAGCAGAATTGCGGACGTAGCTATTGTCCAATCACTGCGAAAGCGCACGCTCGCGTTGCTTCTGTTAAAGATATCAAGCAGGATTTCCAGAGCGCTGCACCTAATATCTTTGTCGGACGCGTGAATTATCCGAATCTCGATGTCGGATTGCTTAGCCCGAATGATACGACTGATGCTTCTCTGCATGACGCGCCTAGAGTCTGGTCTGGGAATAATTACGACATCAATCAGATCATCAATCTGCGTTCTGCTTTAGTCAATTCCAAGTTTGTAGCGAACGTTCGCGCGACTAATAGATTCGTTGAGATCGCGCAGGAAATTGGTATGGCTTCGAAACCTGTAGATATCGAAGTCAATCTGAAAGATAAACCTAGATTCTCGCTTTCTACCAACCCTTATACTCTTCCGATGGGGCCAAACGCTTCGCTTGTGAAAGCGACAGTCACTTCGAATCCCCACATCGATCGTCCTGTTGATAAAGTTGTGTCTGATACTGATTTCAAATCTGTCGATGCAATCTCTCAATTGTATACAAAAGGTTATGATGAGAATTTTTTAACTAAGATATTATCAGCCGGCAATCTTGGTGTGAAGATGCAGCGCCGTATGGTGCCTACCAGATGGTCGATCACTGCAGTCGATGACATTCTCGCGAAGCAGATAATCGAAGAAGTCAAGTATAATGATAAAGTCGAGCATTCTGCTTATTTCGGCTCTTACTTAGGCAATTATTTTTTAGTGATGTTCTTCCCAGGAGTATGGAGCTACGAGCTGTTTGAGACATACATGCCGGAGTCGAGCTTCAACGTCTCTAAAGAATACACATTTACCACAGACTACGAGCCTTATTCCGGTCGTTCTACTTACGCTGAGAACTGCGCAGGAGGGTATTACGCATCACGTCTTCCTGCTTTGGAAAAGCTTAAGGAGATTAAGAAGCAAGGTTCTGTTCTGGTGATTAGGATTATTTCTTCCGAATATTATTGCCCCTTAGGGGTGTTTGTTGTTCGCGAGGCGACGCGCAAATCGATGCAGAGCAAGCCTATCAATTTCGCATCACGCGACCTGATGCTGAATTATGCGACACTGCTTGTGAAACGTAAGTTTGGATATGATATTTCTGAAATATTGCGCAGCAGCATACTGCTTAAACAGATGAAGGAACAGAAGAAATTATGGGAGTTCTGATGTCAATATATTTGTACGGGCACATAATCCGCAAATATTTCAGTAAAATGTGCACGTACACTGTTGAAGCACATTGACTAAAAAGCAGAGAAATTATAGAAATTCTGACCAAAAGGTTTAAATAAATGCATAATGATTCAATAGATAGCAGGTAAAACCTGGGAGCCAGTGTACCTTGAGGTGCACGAGCTAGTGCTTTTGGGTGCTGCTGTTTTTTCTACCAAACATGAAATACTTCTTGTTCTAATGAGATTATATCAACATATTCGCTATTGTCATGCTCAAACTTCTGAAAACAAGACCATGCTAACATATCAGCAAATTGCAAACCTGACCACGATTGAGAATAGCTATGATACACTTTAACTTTATTGATTGAAGATTTGCAACTCAGCATCTTAGTAAAATAATCGTTAAAATCTTGTTGCAATAACTGTTTACCCTTGGATTTATCTATCCTAATCTCAACATCATATGCATCGACTATTATCTGTTTCGCAAGCTTTCCAGCCACATAATTGTACAATTTATGCTTGTTATTCTTCAGAAAATCACTATAAATCTTCTTTTTCTCAAGAACAATATAGAATATCTTTGCATTTTTTATCTGAGTCAATTGCTTCAACATATGTCTTCTTAATTCGGGAGAAGATTTATTGGCTTTTATCTCGCTAGCTTTGCGCAACTGCTTCTTGAATTTATTACGCCGCATATTCTTTATGATTCTGTCTAAATCAGCGGGATTGTCAACCAGCAAAGCTGATAGAATTAAGTGTTTTGAGCCGCCCATGCCGAGATCTCCGCTCTCATCAATATACATATATTTGAACATTCAAGCGAATCAAGCAAACTGATGATATAAATAGATTATTATAATAAAAACTATCTTTCCATTATCCTACGATATTCTTCAAATGGTTCTAGGCACATCTCTTTTCTGCGCACATCCAATCCACTTTCATCTTCAATCGGCCAGACTTTGCCATAACTGAACTGCGTTCCGAATATCTGCGGCAATCCTTTGCCCACTAGAATTCTGTCTGTGAGATATGCTATGTACTGTTTTCTGTCATCGGTTAATGGCAATGCCTTCAGATATCCCAAGCATTCTTCCTGGAAAGCGACATCTTCTGAATGCTGCGCAATGAGCCATGCACTTTGTTCTCCAACAATATCGACTAAATCCGAAGAAGGCCAGCCTCTTTCTTTGATGATATCTTTCAGCCACAATGTATTACCTACATAATTATCAAGCAATTCTTTCAGCTTATGCTCATCAGCCTTATATTCTCTGCTCAGCTGCTGATCGTGATTGAATCTGCGCACGAGTTCATCCAATAGCTGTCTGTCTATCATAAAAAATGAAAAAAGAAATATCCTATAAAAATCTAGTGCTTCAGCTTTACGATGTCCTTGACCGCATCAACAAACACTTTGCACTCGTCGGACGTGTTGTACAAGTACAATGATGCCCTTGCTGATCCTTTCATGTTATGCGCATTGAACCAGGAATGCACGCAATGGTTGCCGGACCTTACGGCTATCTTGTAGGCAGTGTCTAGCATTATCGCGACTTCGTGCGGGTCCATGCACTTGACGTTGAAGCTGAATATGCCTGAACGTTCTTTTGGGTCCTTCGGACCTATGATATCGACCATATAGCCTAATTCTTGCGTAAGGATTGTGTTGAGTTTTATTTCGTGATCATGGATTTTATCCATACCAAGCGCACTCAGATATTTCACAGCTGCGCCGAAACCTATCATGCCTGCATAATGTTGCAATCCCGCTTCAAATCTTTGCGGTATTTTTTCTAATTTGAATGAATCGTAAGTTGAATCAGTGACAGTCTCTCCACCGACCATGAATGGATTGAGTTTCTCTAAAAGTTCAGGTTTGCCGTACAAAGCGCCTATACCTGTCGGGCCGAGCATCTTGTGGCCAGAACATGCCATGAAATCCACATCGAGCTTTTTAGTGTCTATCTCTTGATGCGCTGCTGATTGTGCGCAATCTAATAAGACTAATGCGCCGTGATCGTGAGCTATCTTGATTACTTCTTTAGCTGGAATTGTTGTTCCGTCTAAATTAGAAGTATGGACCATTGAAACCAACTTTACGCCTTTGATTTTCTTCTCGAAGTTCTCAAGACTGAATGAGTTGTCGAAGTTTGATTCAACGTATTCGTGCTTGACGCATTTATTAGCGAGCCATGGGATGAGATTTGAATTATGCTCTTTATCTGTGCCCAATACAACATCGCCTTGCTTGAATTCTAATGATCTTGCTATCAAGTTAATCGATTCAGTAGTGTTCTTAGTGAATATGATATCGTTCGCTTTCGCGCTGAAGAATTTCGCGATCTCTTCTCTTGCTTTCAAAGTTTCTTCTGTTACTCTCTTGCCAATAGTGTGCTGTGTCCTAGCTACGCAGCCGGAATAATTCTCGTAATAATCGTTCTGCGCGTCAATGACTTGCTTAGGCTTCAAACTCATGCAAGCGTTATCGAAATAAATCAGTTTAGGATTTTTAACTAAAAGCGGAAAATCGTCCCTTATCTTGTTTGCGTTATGCCCTAACATCATTTTGCTAATTCCTCTTCTATCATATCCTTGAGTTTATCATATTTAATATTTCCGGTATATGCTTGATCGTTCACAAAGAAAGTTGGAGTTCCTTTAACGCCTGAAGATATACCTCTCCTGAAATCGTTGTCTATCTTCATTGCAGTATCGTTGTCAGCGTAACAGCTGTTGAATTTGGTCATATCCAGATGCAGATCCTGAGCTAATTCTATCAATGATTCTGCTTTATACTCTCTTAACTCAAATAATTGGTAATGATATTGCCAGAACTGGTTCTGTTCCCTTGCGCATTCCGCTGCTTTCGCAGTCTCTTGTGAGCCAGGATGGCTTGATAATGGGAAATCTAGATATACGAATTTAACTCGGTCTTTGTAAGTGTCTACCAACTCGTCAAATACTTCTTGCGATTCTTTTGTGTAAGGGCACACATAGCATCCGAATTGGATGACTGTGACTTTCGCATCATCGGGCCCTAGATAGGGATCTGTGCTGAATATCTTCGGCTTAGTTAATACGTCTGGCCTGAATATGTTCTCAGGCGCATCTCCACATGTTGAGTATTGCGCGCTAGTGCTTAATGGATCGAATATGCAAAATCCGCCTTCAGGGCCGTTGCAGTTGCCGTACATAGCGTAATTGTATCCCGCCAAACCTGTATAATAACCTGAGATTAATGTAAGAATCACTAATGTCCATGAGAATACTTCGAAATAGTTGTATACTATGAGTGCGAATGAATGATTTAGTTTCAATAGTTTGCCTACAATCTGCGATTTTAAACGGACATCCAATGCAGATTCGCATTTCCTTAATGTGAGCCTTCTGAATACGCAATCGAACGCTTCATAGGCCAATCTCCTATAGCTTACGCTGAATATTCCTAGGATACTGAACACAATCAATGCGAGTATACAAATCATATCTATCTGGATATATTTTCAATATATAAATGTTGACTAATTTTATTTTATCAAAAAGTATATATTAAAGATTACCTTTACCCCTTTTTATGAAACCTAAATATTCTGCCAATGTGGTAGAAAGCCTTGAGCATCTCACCAATGAGGCATATCTTGCGCTAAAGAAGACTTTCAAGTACGTAGTCACGCCTGAAGTCAACTTGATGAGGACGAGGTATTCTAATATTAAAAATCATCTGCAGGAATTGACAAATGTTAGGCCCTTGGTATATGCTAATATGCCGAAAGAAGATGGCGTACAAAGATATCTCCTGCAATACATAATCGGGTTTGAATGCACGGCGATACTTGCTGCAAGAAGTACATTAGGCAAACCTATACCGCCGGGATACAATTACAGGATTGGGGCGCAACTGCAAGGAACTATTGTTGTGCCTAAAAAATACGATGATTTAGGCCTCATCCATAAAATAATTGATGAAAGCTATAATGAGAACGGATACAGGCAGCTGGAAGATATGACACATGAACTTACACGTACTGAAAGATATGATTTGGTTTTATGTGCTTTGGATTATGTGAAACGAAAATATCGCAAAATGTATGTGTCCAGGAAACAGGAAGAGACTTACAAAGATCTCTCTGATTTCAAACGTAAAAATCCAGATCTGTTCAAAGGCATTGATCCGAAATAGAATTTATTCTAAAATTGCTTTGATTCCAACCTTTTAGAAAAAGCTCGAACCTCGTTCGAGGCTTCGGACGCAGTCCGAACAGCTTGACCAAAACTATTGGACATTCGCAAACTCTGTTTGCTCAGTCCTTTTTACTCTAAAATTGCTTTAATTCTCCTTATACCCGCAGCAACTGCTTCTTCTTTGATTATCTTGAAGTGGCCTAGCTGTTCTGTATTTGTTATGTGCGGACCCATGCATATCTCTTTAGAGTAATCGCCGATTGAATAGACGGATACTTTCGCCGGGTATTTCGCGCCGAACTCTGCCTGAGCGCCGGATTTCATGGCTTTGTCCAAGTCCATCTCTTCTCTCTTGATTTCCATATGTTTCTTGATGACTTTGTTGACTTCGTCTTCAACTTTTTTTACTTCTGCTTCAGTCAGTTTCCTGTCGAAGTTGAAATCGAATCTTAATCTTTCCGGCGTTATATTGGATCCTTTCTGATGTATCTCTGAATGAAGCACTTTTCTCAATGCTTCGCCCAATAAATGAGTAGCGGTATGAAGTTTCGCAGTTATCTCTGACGCTTCAGACAATCCGCCTTTGAATTTCTTTTCTGCGCCTTTCCTTGACAATTCCTGGTGCTTCTGATATTCTGCATTGTATTCTTGCTCGTCAACTGAAATATCTAATTCGTTCGCAAGTTCTTGCACCATCTCGAATGGGAATCCGAAACTCTGGAATAATAGGAATGCATCTTTGCCAGAAATAACACTTTTGCCTTTAGCTATTGTTTCGAAATGCTTCAATCCTTTTTCTAGCGTTTCTTTGAATCTCTGCTCTTCTTTAAGTAATTCGTCAAGTATGAATTGTTTTTTCTCTTTAAGCTCAGGATAATCTTCATGATACATGTCTATGACTATCTTCGCTAATGGCTTGCACAGCTCTTGTTCAATGCCTAATAATTTAGCGTGCCTTATAGCTCTCCTGATAAATCTCCTGAGGATATATCCTTGATCAACATTAGATGGGACTGCCCCTCTCTCGTCACCTAGAATGAATGTCGCAGCTTTCATGTGATCCGCGATTATCCTGACGCTTCTTGTCTGCTCTGGCAAGAAGTTAGTGACATTAGCCAAAGTCTTGATCTCTGCGATTATCGGAGTGAATAGTTCAGTGTCATAGACAGATTGCTTGCCTTGAAGCATAGCAATCGTCCTTTCTACGCCCATGCCGGTATCTACGTTCTGTTGCTTTAATTTTTCATATCTGCCGTCTGCGGTCTTGTTGTATTCCATGAATACGTCGTTCCATATTTCAAGAAATTTACCGCATCTGCAGCCAGGTCTGCATTCTGGCGAACATTTCTTTTTGCCTAAATCAATAAACATTTCTGTATCTGGTCCGCATGGTCCTGTGGTCCCTGCTGGGCCCCACCAGTTGTCAGATTTTGGAAGGAAATAAATGTGGTTTTCTGCTAATCCAAGACTTTTCCAAATCTTCGCGGATTCTTCATCTTTAGGCGCGTCCTTATCGCCTGCGAAACATGTGACTGAGATTTTGTCCTTGCTGAAGCCTAGCTCTTTTGTCAGGAACTCATAGCTCCATGTGATAGCTTCTTTCTTGAAATAATCGCCTAATGACCAGTTGCCAAGCATCTCAAAGAAAGTGCAGTGGCTCGCATCGCCGACTTCATCGATGTCGCCTGTTCTGATGCATTTCTGTACATCAGTAAGCCTCTTGCCTAATGGATGAGGCTGGCCCATCAAGAATGGAACTAACGGATGCATGCCTGCTGTAGTAAATAGAATAGTCGGATCGTGTTCTGGTATTAACGGCGCAGATTTTATCACTGCGTGGCCTTTGGACCTGAAGAATTCTAGGTATTTCTTCTTGAGTTCTGTTGCTTTCATGAGGTTCACGTAACGAAGTTTGTTTTATAAATGTTTTGGGCAATTGATTACATTTGATAATCTAAATGTTTATATATCACTTTTCTTTCAAAAAATCGATGCGATACATCACTGATCCAAAGGAGATTGAACTGACTAAACATTATCTAGTGTTAGCTGCGATTGAAGCAACATATTCAAAATGCAAAAAATCTCAGCGCGGAGTGATCATCGTAAAGAATGATATAATGATTGGCAAAGGGCATAACAAACCTACGCTTGAAAACCTATGCTGTATGAGAGAGGAAATTACTGATAACGGCAGAGTCGAACTGTGCACAGCGATACATGCTGAACAAATGGCAATGATAGATGCGGCGAATCATGGTTTTATTTTGAATGGTGGAAGGATGTATCATATCAAGACAAAAAAAGGGCAAATGGTACCTTCGGGAAAACCTTCATGCACAGTCTGCAGCAGATTGATATACGAAGCAGGATTGGAATTCGTACTATGGCATAAAGAAGGTTATGCGATTTACGATCCTAAAGAATTAAATGAACTCTCTTATAGATATTTCTTGAAGCAATGAGCAGTAACCTTTATAAATGAATTATATACTCGAGTAGCTATATGGTCGAAAGAAATAATAATTGGGATGGAGTAACTTTTTTCCATACGAATGAAAGCCTAGATGCGATTATTGCAGGCTTAATCCCACAATCTAATGATAATATACTTGCAATCTGCGGTTCAGGAGACCAGGCATTCGCATTGGTACAATATGGTGCAAAAGTGTTTGCCGTAGATAATATTCCAGAACAAGTAACTTATGCTGAAAGCAGAAAAACTGCACTTTTGAAAGAAGATATAACTGGATTTTTACCTGCATCTTATCTTCCCGAAAATAGAATAAGGGGTGCCCAAAGAATTCTTATACCTCAAATACAAAAAGTACTTGTCCCTAAAAAAATAATACCTCACTTAGATGGACTTCAGTTTAAAACGGGAAATTTATTTAATGAATTATTAGATAACACACTAGAATTCAATAAAATGTACTTATCTAATTCAATGGAATACATTCATCATGCAGATGGCGGACGTGTAATTCCAAGAAGAATATCATTTTCATCCGAAGAAGAACAAATAAGATTAAAATTGATTTTACAAAGATTAACTTTGGGAGGACTAGTCTATTTTTCAGGCCCCGAAGAAACTTATACAATATACCATGCCAGAGGATACCCTGATAAAGTAGAAAAAGAGCTTAATCCGGAGTTAATATCTGATTTGGAATCAAAATTAGTATTGGTACCAGAATTAACCAAAAAAGCAAGAGATTATGAAAAGAAATGGTCTACTGCTACAATGTGGGCTCCCGCAGTATACAGGAAACAACCAAAATGATCTACATAATCGGAATCGGATTGAGTGATGAAAAAGACATCACAGTGAAAGGGCTTGAAGCTTTGAAGAAGTGCAAGCGTGTCTATTTAGAGGACTACACTTCGCTGATGCAGGTTGGCGTTTCTGCGCTTGAGAAGTTCTACGGCAAAAAGCTGATCCTTGCAGATAGGGCTATGGTTGAATCAAAGTCTGATGATATTTTGAAAGGCGCAGACAAAGAAGATGTCGCACTTCTTGTTGTAGGCGATGCTATGGGCGCGACTACGCACATCGATTTCGTTCTTCGTGCGAAAGAGAAGAAAATTCCTTTCTCTATAATTCATAATACTTCTATACTTAATGCAATCGGCGTTACTGGTCTTCAATTGTACAAGTTCGGAAAGACTACTTCAATTGTTTTCGGCGAAAAGAATTGGTTGCCTGAGACACCGTACGATGTAATCAAGATGAACAAAGCGAACGGATTGCACACTTTATGCTTGCTTGATATCAAGAAAGATGTCGACAGGTACATGACTGTGAATCAAGGCATTGAAACGTTGCTTGAGATCGAAGCGAAACGCAAAGAGAAAGTATTTACTAAGGAAACATTCTGCGTTGGATGCGCACGTATCGGCTCTTCTACACAAGTTATCAAAGCCGGAAAAGCAAAGGATTTGTTTAAGATTGATTTCGGAAAAGCGCCTCATTGCCTGATAGTTCCCGGCGAGATGCATTTCATGGAAGAAGATGCGCTGAAAGCGCTTTACTAAACATAATTTTCGTGGCTGTGTTTACATTCCCATTTGCAATAACATTTATAAATAGGCATTTATTCAAAGCTATTGCTAAACACAGCCCCGTAGTGTAGCGGCCAATCATACTGGACTTTGGATCCGGTGACCTCGGTTCGAATCCGAGCGGGGCTATTCTTTTCTTTTCCTTCGTGCTATTGAGTAGAACGAAATAGCACTTGAGTTCGGGATCAAGGAACGAAACCCTTGGTTCTGCATCCGAGCGGGGCTATTCTTTTCTTTTCCTTCTAAATAAATTAATAAACATTGGCTCACATAGTAATACAATGCCAACAAAGATATCCAAAGTGGATCAACGTGAACTAGCCATCTGGGCTGCGAAATGCGCAGAGCATGTATTACCTTACTTCGAAAGAGAATATCCTAATGATTCTCGTCCGCGGAAAGCGATTGAAGTTTGCCGCACATGGATACGTACTGGCGTGTTCAGCATGAAAGTGATACGCGGAGCGTCATTATCGGCACATGCTGCGGCCCGCGATACTAAAAAAGATAGCGCTGCATTATACGCAGCTCGCGCCTGCGGACAGGCTGTTGCGACTGCGCATGTTGGAGAGCACGCGTTCGGACCTTCTTACTATGCGTTGAAAATTGCTGCGATTGATCCTGACACTGCTGAAGTTAAAATCGCAAAAGAACTAAAGTGGCAATCACAACGGCTTCCAAAACATCTTATTAAAACATGGAAAGATTTCCAATTAAAACGTTTCCCGAAAAAACTTAAAGAACTCATTAAAAAAAGCGCTAAATAATTCTATCTTCTAAATTGCGGTTTACGCTTGAATCCGGAATTAGAACTTCCGTGATATGGCCTTTGCGAACTTGGTCCATGGTGACTAGGCCCGTGATGACTTGGCCCTGAATGATTAGATCCTTGATGAGAAGGTCCATGCGGATTCGTTCCTTGATAGCCTGAGCCTGGCTGACGCGGTCTTTGCTGACCGAATCCGTGATGGCTAGGGCCATGTGAATTAGATCTATGCTGATTCGAAGTATGACTGCCAAATCTGCCGCGATTCTGCTGCTGATGTTTAGGCGGCGGTCTTGCTGCTGCGCCAGTTGCGTTCTTAGCAATATCTGAATGGAACACATGCTCCATGACTTCAAGTCTTTGCCTGATCAATTTCTCTATGCTGTGAAGGTAATCGCGTTCGTCTGCTGCGCAGAATGAATATGCAGTCCCTTCTGCACCAGCTCTTGCAGTCCTGCCAATCCTATGAACATAACTTTCAGGTTCATTAGGAAGCTCATAGTTTATGACGTGGGAAATATTTTCTATATCAATACCTCTCGCAGCGATGTCTGTCGCAATCAATACTCTAATTTTCCCTGATTTGAATGAATGAAGCGCCTGAACTCTTGCGCCTTGCGATTTGTTGCCATGGATTGCTTCAACATGAATACCTTTAAGCTTCAAGAATTTCGCGAGCCTGTCAGCATGATGTTTTGTACGCATGAATACTAATACGCGCTTGAGATGCTCTTGCCTAAGCAGGTCCAAAAGCAATTGCTGCTTATTGCCGGCATCCACAAAAAATACGCATTGCTTGACTTTTTCCACAGTTGTGCCCTGCGCCGCAACCTCAATACGAACTGGATCATTAAGAATACTACCTGCAAGATCAGTTATCTCGCGAGACATAGTTGCTGAAAAGAAAAGAGTCTGCCTTCTTGGCGGCAACCTAAGTATAATTTTTTTAATATCATGGATGAATCCCATGTCAAGCATCCTGTCAGCTTCATCAAGCACAAAGAATTCTATATCCCTCAAGCTCAATTTGCCTTGATTCATCAGGTCGAGCAATCTGCCAGGTGTCGCAATTACTATATCAACGCCTCTGTATATCGCATTGACTTGCGCACCTTGACTAACTCCGCCGAAAATGACTGTATGTTTAAATCTTAAGAATCTGCCATATGCTGAAAAACTCTCCCCTATCTGAGCAGCAAGCTCTCTGGTCGGAGCAAGGACTAGCACGCGAAACTTCCTAGGATATACCTCTTTCAATCTTTGAAGGATTGGTAATACAAATGCAGCAGTCTTGCCAGTACCGGTCTGCGCTATACCTATCAAATCTTTCCCTTTCAAGAGGTCTGGAATAGCTTTCAATTGAATAGGAGTAGGAATAGTATAACCTTCTGTAACTAAGGCACGTACAAGCGGTTCAATTAATCCTAGGGCTTTGAATGGCATTTTAGTGTTTGATATATAGCTAATATACTCTAGTTTGGATTGTTTTATTAATCTACCTATATAAACTAGACTGAAATTTGTGTTATGATTTCAGTTTTGATTACATTTATTAACTGAAAAAGAATAGATTTCCACTATGGAATACAAGGAGATGGCGTTTTGGTTTGTGTTAGTCTTTTCAGTGATTTTTGTTTCTTTATATCATCAACAGATAAATGAAACAATTACTGATTTCCCTGGCGAAATACTGCCGTATAACGGCGAAATACACAATCCAGTCAGAATTTCTTATGTAACATATTATTTCGGGCCAAGAATAGACCCTATATCAGACAAACTTTCTGACCATAACGGAATAGATCTGGCAAGCTGGGAAGGAATGGCAGTATATGCTGTAAAAGACGGCAATGTGGTAAAGATGGAAAACTCACCAGGCGGGTTTGGCAATTACGTCATGCTCCAACATCAAGATGGGACGTTTACTATATACGCGCATCTGTCTACGTTCGGCAACATCAAGCTTGAAGATCATGTGGGTTCTGGTTCTGTGATAGGCGCAATCGGTTCAACCGGTAGAAGCACTGGACCGCATCTGCATTTCGAACTGCATGACAAGGATGGAAATCCACAAGATTCATTGGAATTGCTCAACAAAGGCTCAATCTGGAGCAGGTTATTCTTTCAAAAAGTTGAAGAGCAAGAACTAATACAGAATTAGACGTATCATAACTATATTCTAAACTCCAATAAAGCTTAAATAAAATAAGAATTACAATTTCGGTATAGATAGAAAAATGAAAAGGGTGAGAGCGCTTCTGATAAGAATTTTGCCAGCAAGATGGTAGAACCAAAGAATTGCATGTGGGAATATCAACGTAATTTCCAGCGTAGCTTAGAGCATAAAGCGAAAGAGATATTCATGCAGGTGTCTTCTGAGCTTGAGCCTATAGTATTTCTAGTTGGGTTGCATAGAGAACCTGGCGATAATACCCCGCACATATGCGTAGAGCCTTTAAAAAAAGAATTTAATCTTGAGATACTGAAGGATCTGGATAGAATAGCCGAAAAAATACAGCTCGAATGCTCGCAAAAGGATATAGTCAAGACCATAGAGCAGTTCCAGAAAGTGTTCACTGACAATATGAGAACAGACTGCATGCACAAGGCTATGCAGCAGATACTGGACATCCATTTCAAGGATGCAGACAGGATATCATTCGTATCAATGCCTGTCATGAAGGACAATCACCAAATATTCGTAGTCATACAATTCCCTAATTCTGTGTACAGCACATTCTATTCATTGCATCAGTTCGAGGCAGAAAGCACGAAACTGAAGAAATCAAAAGTGCATACTTCTTTTGTGAATGCGCTCATCCATACTTTTCTTAAAGAAGCCACAGAGGCATTGTTCAAGCCAAATCCTGGAATGGATTATAATGGAATATCGACTGACAATAAAGAGATCTCACGTATGGCCGGCGCAAGCTTTGTCGGCACTGCCATCCCTGCAAGAAGCAGGTCTTCCGGAACTTACGATCTTTTCGATATCTGCAACTATATCTCCTCATTGAAATACGAAGGCAATTTCAGCTTCGGCAAGATGGTGATATGCAAAGAAGATCATCCGAACATCAGCAATCTCATCAAGCTTACAATACCTGTGCAGCTGCGCGATTTCAGGAAAGTGCGTAAACTGCTAGAGGTTGCTTCCGAGGAATTCATGCTGCATACTGATGGCAATAAAATATTGGGTTTCGCAGAATTGCGCGGAAAATATGAACCAGCTGATGAAAACCTATTCATTGTCAATTTCATAGACGCACAGAAATGGGAACTTATTCACGACACAGAAACTATGATGATTGTCGAGTATACTATCCCGAGACTGCCAAGTCCAAGGATTGAAAGGTCTAGATTCGATTCCATGATAAAAAGGAAATTCCCGAACATACAACCTAATGCAGTCAACCTATTATGGGATATTGTAAATTCTGCTGCTGAACAGAAACACGGCTCGCTGGTCATCATCTCGAAGAATGCCAAGTCTGAAGCTGAAAGGCTGAAGAACCAGTCTATTCCTCTCGACCCAATCGTATTAAAGAAAAAAATCATCAAATTATTGACTTCCATAGACGGAGCTCTTCTGTTTGATACATTCGGCGTATGCCACGCCATAGGCGTCATACTTGACGGAATGGCTTCCACGAACGGATCTTCATCGAGAGGCGCTCGTTATAATTCAGCTATCAGGTATATTGATGGCAACCAGGAAGATGCTGTAGCTATAATCATCTCAGAAGACGGACTTATCGATCTTTATCCTAGCATGAAACCGCAGATTAGGAAATCTGATATTGAAGAGAATCTCCTTGCGTTGCGTAATCATCTGTCGTTCCCATCTCCGGACTATGATGTATTCAGGTCCATAATGAACTGGTTTGAAGAAAACAGATTCTACCTGACAAAAGAAGTCTGCGATGAGATAAATTCATTGCGCGACGAATTCAATTCGAAGATGAATGCCGGCGCAGGAATGGTATACATACTTGATTTCAAGCCGCATCCTGAATTGAACGATTCTTACTTCATGAATGAATGAGCTTTGCTTTCTTTGTTAGATCTAGGTAGAATTTCAGTGATTTGTGCTCTTTATGGTATCTGTACCATTTCGGTTTAAGCTTAATCTTGTGGATCAGACGTTTCTTTATGATTTTAAGATCATCTTTACAAGGGTTCCAATTGTTTTTTAACGTCTTCGGATAACCTTTGAGACTGAGTTTGAGTTTCGGATTGAACCCTCTTTTCTGCATCTCTTTCTTTACTATTCCGAATCTTTTCTCTAGATAAGCTAATTTGTTCTTGAAAAAATTGATGTGGCCCGCACCTAAGCAGTATTTCTGCGGCATGAACTCTATTTTAGGATATTTTCTAACATGGCCTAGAAGATATAATATTTCCCCGTATTCGGCTATCAGATGCTGGTCAGTCAGATATTTTGGGTCGATTAAATTGATGCGAACCATTTGATCTTTTTATTCTTCTTCTACTTCATCTTCTTCGTCATCATCAAAAAGCTCATCATACGCTTTCTGGAATTCTTCCTCTGTTATGAGCTTCTTTTTGACCAACAAATTGACTAATGCATCAATCTTATCGTCTGCTGTATTCGCGATGTCTTCAATGTTTGAATCATACTCTTCGTCTTTTTCCATTATATCACCATCAATTCTTTTTTGATATGAAGTATAAAAATGATATTGCTGAGATTCCTGCTGCAAACATGAATGCGTAATCCGGGTTGTAGTTCCATAATGCGCCGGCTATGATTGACGCAGGCAGATAGATTATTCCTATTATGAAGTTATATAATCCTATCGCTGTGCCTCTCCTCTTCTTCTCCAAATCGCCGATGAATGCCTTGCTCTGGCCTTCATCAACTGCGAAGAATATGCCGAAAAGCAGGAATAACAGGATTATGTGCAATTCGGTTGTCGCTAAAATCATGCCGATGCACATTAAAGCGTATAATATGTATTCTGCAGCGATTATCTTTCGTCTTCCGATGTAATCGCCGAGCTTACCTACTGGGATTGAGATCAACACAAATGATACATTGAATGAGGCATAGAGCAATGCAATGTCCTTCACTTCAAACCCAACATCGTATGCCTTGAGCAATAGGAAAGCGTAGCTGAAATACGCCAAAGAAAAAATTCCTGCTGTCTTCAGATAATGCTTGAATGACGGACTCAAAGCATTGTAGCTCGCGAATATGTTCTCCTTTTCCTGCGGTTCTGCAGGATTCTCTTTTATGAATAATAATAGAATGATGGCTAGTACTGCAGGCACTAATGCTACTGCGAATAAAGTCTGGAACGTACTTGCAGATTGGCCATATGTCGAAAGCAACCAGTAGGCTATCAAAGGGCCGATGATTGCGCCAGATTTATCGAACGTCTTGTGTATGCCGAATGCATAACCCCTGTTCTGGTCTGTCGATAATGATGCAATCCAAGCATCCCTTGGCGGACCTCTGAATGATTTACCTAAACGTTCTATCACCCTGAAGAGCGATGCTGATGCTATCGAACTTGTGATCAATAGTAAAGTTTTTGCTAGCGCTGAAAAGCCATAACCCGCTATCGCAAGGCTCTTCTTCTTGCCGGTCCTGTCTGCAAGGACTCCTGAAACATAATCCAATGATGATGATGCGAAATCTGCCAATCCTTCTATGATTCCTAATAACGCTGTTGATGCGCCTAAAATGATTGTGAAGAATATAGAAAATACTGAGAAAATCATTTCTGAACTGATGTCAACTAGGAAACTCACTAAACCTAGAAGATATACATCTTTAGGCATTTCGCTCTTTTTTTGCATGTGTATAATATTGGATTCTATAAATATAAATGTAATGGTTTTATCATCCAAATGCTTATAAGATTTGAAATCGCTGATTTCTGTATGATTGGATTCAGCAAACTATTGGAAATGGTTAATCAACAGCAACTTGTTGAAAAATTGCATGCTAATGAACTTACTAAAAAAGGCGGAGTGTCTTTCGATTTCAGGGTTGGCGAGATACATGAATTCACTGGTCCGGGTTTCTTGGGAGTGAATGAACGGAAGACACCTGATACTCGCATATTGGGCAAGTTCGAAGAAGGCAAGTCCTGCAAAGTCACGCTTGAGCCTAACAAATATTACATTGTCAAGACTATTGAAAAAGTGAATACGCCAAAAGAGTTGGCATGGGTTGTTATTCCTAGGAGTACATTATTTCGGTCTGGGCTATTACTTCTTGGCGGATTAGGCGATCCTGGATTCTGCGGAGAATGCGTCTGCGGATTGATAAACCTGAATAATTCTCCGTTCACTATTGAAATGGGATCTCGTATCGCGAATATCGTTTTCCACAAGATTGATGGCGAAGCTAGCGCTTATACGAGCAGTTATCACGGCGGGAAATTGGGAACGGATAAAGCGTGAATTTAGACCTAATTTATCCCCTAAACTATATATCGCAAAACAGGTAGATTTATATACCATGAAGCTCTCCATTTCATAGTCATTTCTCGACGGAGAATTAGAAAAACTACTGATAAAAATGGCAGACGAAAAAGAGACCTACGGCGCAGAGAAAATCACTGTTCTAGAAGGTTTAGCGGCAGTCAGGAAAAGGCCTAGCATGTACATCGGTTCAACTGATGCCAGGGGCTTGCATCACATTGTATACGAAGTAGTGGATAACAGCATAGATGAAGCCTTGGCTGGACACTGCAACAAAATAATCGTCATCATCCATAAGGATGGATATGTCTCTGTGGAAGACAATGGAAGAGGCATTCCTGTAGATATGCATCCTAAATTGGGAATTTCTGCGCTTACAGTAGTATTAACTAAACTGCACGCTGGCGGTAAGTTCGACGGCAAAGCGTACAAAGTTTCCGGCGGTTTGCACGGAGTCGGTGTTTCTGTAACTAACGCTCTATCTAAACATCTTATTGCGACTGTCAAAAGAGACGGCAAACTATACAAACAAGAGTTTGAAAGAGGAGATCCTTCTTCGAATGTGGATATCATCGGCGACAGCGTAGGCACTGGAACAACCATAAAATTCTTTCCAGATTCGGAGATATTCGAAACAATTGAATTCAGCTATGATACATTATTGAGCAGATTAAGAGAACTGGCTTTCTTGAATAACGGAATAGAAATAGTAGTCAAAGATGAAAGAAGCGGAAAAGAGAATATCTTCAAATATGACGGCGGGATCAAAGCGTTCGTCGGATATCTTAATACCAATAAAACTATATTGCATCCATCAATCTATTTCGAAAAAGGCAAGGATGATTTCCAAGTGGAGATCGCCATGCAGTATACTGATTCCTATCAAGAGAATATCTATTCTTTCGCTAACAATATCAATACGCATGAAGGCGGAACTCATATGTCCGGTTTCAAATCTGCGCTGACTAGAGCGTTGAATCAATACGCTGAGAAGTATGGATTATTGGATAAAGGCGATGAGAAACTTTCAGGCGATGACGTACGTGAAGGATTAACTGCAATCATCAGCGCAAAACTAAAGAATCCACAATTTGAAGGTCAGACAAAAACCAAACTTGGTAACTCAGAAGTCAAAGGCGTTGTAGATTCTATCGTATTCGCTGGTCTTACTACTTATCTTGAAGAGAATCCTTCTATCGCTAAACTTGTTGTCGGTAAATGCATCACTGCTGCTAAAGCTAGAGAAGCTGCAAGGAAAGCGCGCGAATTGACTCGCAGAAAGGGATTACTTGATTCGAATTCATTGCCCGGCAAATTAGCGGATTGCGCGAATGATGAACCTAGCCAATGCGAGATATATCTAGTTGAAGGAGATTCTGCTGGCGGTTCAGCCAAACAAGGACGTAATAGAGAGTTCCAAGCGATATTGCCGCTGAAGGGCAAAATATTGAATGTAGAGAAAGCTAGAATTAACAAGGTTATAACTAATGAAGAAATCGGAATCATAATCACTGCTCTTGGCTGCGGAATCGGCGAAGAGTTCAATATAGAAAAATTACGTTATCATAAAATCGTAATCATGGCAGATTCAGACGTTGATGGTCAGCACATCACTTGCCTAGGATTGACATTCTTCTATCGCTACATGAAACCTTTGATACAAAAAGGCTATCTGTATATCGCGATGCCGCCTCTATTTTTAATTAAAAAAGGTAAGGGGAGATATTATGCGCAGAACGAAGAAGAGAAAGACAAGATATTGAAAGAGATAGGCGCTGGCGATGATATAGTCATCCAAAGGTACAAAGGTCTCGGCGAGATGAATCCTGACCAGCTTTGGGAGACAACAATGGATCCTGACAAAAGAACATTCAAGCAAGTCACTATCGAAGATGCGATTGCTGCGGACCAAATGTTCACTGTATTGATGGGCGAAGAAGTTGAAGCTAGAAAGAAGTTCATAGAGGACCATTCCAAGGAAGTAGTCAATCTGGATGTATAGATTATATTCAAAAACCAATAGGTTTATAAACAGGACTTTTATTCTTAAGTGGTAAAATGGCAGATACCGAAAAGAAGGAAGGAAAGGAAGTAAAGCATGAGCATAAGCCATCTAAATCTGCTCTGAAAAAGGGTAAGAAGCTATGGTATCCTATATTATGCCCACAGATGTTTTCTAATCAAGTGCTAGGCAAGACCTTAATCTACAATATCAACGATATAATGAATAAGGCTGTCGAAGCTAATCTTATGAACTTAACTGGAGATATGAAGAACCAGAACGTAAATGTCGGGTTCAGAGTAACTTCAATCAAAAACGGCCAAGGCATCACTGATGTATGGTCATACACCATAATCCCAGGCCATATCAAAAAATTGATAAGAAGAAAAAGAGACAAAATAGATGACAGATTCATACTCGAAACTAAAGACGGCGTTAAAACAATCGTCAAACCTATGATCATATCAAGCTCAAAGACTAGCAGGTCAATAAGAGCTGACATGAGACATAAGACTCAAGCTTTGCTAACTAAGATGTTCAAAGCAGCATCTTTCGAAGATGTAATGAGAGATCTCATAATCCATAAAACTCAATCTATCATGAGAAAAGAGCTTAACAGAGTAGCTCCAGTAAAGGCTTGCGAAATAAGAGTATTGGCAAGGTATCATGAACCAGAATTGGGCGAACAAAAGAAAGTTGAAGAGATTGTAGTTGTCGAAGCTCCTAAAGAAGAGCCTAAAGCTGAAGAAGCTGCAGTAGAATCGCCTAAACCTAAGAAAGCGAAGAAAGCTAAAGCAGAAAAAGCACCTGAAGCAGAAGCAGTTGCTGCTGAAGAAGCTGAATCCGAAGAAGACACTGAATAGATACGTTCTTTCTAAATATATTCTGATTGCTCGAAAAGATAATAAATAGGCTTGTGCTGATTCTAGATATGAATATAATCGCTATAGATGAAGCAGGACGCGGACCAGTGCTTGGGCCGATGGTCATGTGCGGAGTCTCTGTGAGCGATAAAAAAATTCCGGACTTGATTGAAATGGGCGTGAAGGATAGCAAGTTGCTATCTCCTTCTGTGCGCGAAGAGCTTGCGCCAAAGATTAAGAAGCTTGTTTCTGATTATAAGACCATTATGGTTAGTTCTGAAGAGATTGACACTCTTATCGCTAAAGGCGTTAACTTGAACGATATAGAAATGCTGAAGACTGCTGAGATAATCAACTCCCTTAAAGGAGATAAAGCAATTATCGACTGCCCTAGCACGAATATCGAAGCGTATAAAGGCGAATTGCTTGCTAAGTTGAACAATAAGAAGATTGAATTGATTGTTGAGCATAAGGCGGATTTCAACTATCCTGAAGTAGGTGCTGCTTCTGTTCTTGCGAAAGTGTTGCGCGATTCTGAAGTGGAAAAGCTGAAAGAGAAGTATGACGCGGATTTCGGATCGGGATATATGTCAGATCCACTTACTAAATCCTTTATTGAAAAGAACTTCGATAAGTATCCTGAACTATTCCGGCACAGCTGGAGCTCTTGGAAGGATTTGAAGATCGGGAAGACGCAGAAGAAGTTGGGCGATTTCTAGAACATCACGAAAATCAAACTTATTAGAACTATTCCGGCATAGACTTTCTTGTTCCATCTAAGTATCTTTCCGCCGTCTAGATTGCCTAATGGGATCATATTGAATAATGCTAACCAACTATTTATCATGAAGCCGTAACCTATAATCAATAGTATTATGTTGTTATCTGTTGGTATGAATATGGCTAGGAATAAGTAAAGTATTGCTAATAGCACGTTCACTACAGGACCTGCTGCGGATATCTTGCCGTTTGTTATGTTATTCACGTAACCTGAGATCATGACTGCGCCTGGCGCTGCAAAGATTATGCCTGAGAATGACATTAAGATTGCTAGGATGAGCATACTCATGTCTGCTCTGAATTCTGCGAAGCATCCGAACTTCTGCGCCATCAATTTGTGGCCCATTTCGTGCAATATGAATGCAGTCCCTACTGTGATTGCTGTGATTAACCAAGTAGTGAAGAAACTTAATTCTTTAGAACCTATTGCTATAGCAAACGCTAAAGATATTGCGAAACAAGCTATAGCTAAATCAGTCATTTCTTTCCTTGAAGTCCTGAAAAAGCCGATGCGAATTGGTTCGTAGCTCATGTTAACTAAATTTTAGTTTGTTGGTATAAAAGATTTGTGTAAAAGATTATAGAAATATAAGAAAAAAAGTGAAAAAACTCTATAAGAGAGTTTTAACGCCTTCAATATGTGTTGAAATCTCTTCGCCTTTCTTTGTCAAAGTCAACAATTTCAATCTTCCTTGTTTTTCAAAATTAACTAGTTCATGTTTTTCCATCTGTTGCAAAATTTTAACTACGTGTGAATAAGTGCAGTCAACTGATTTTGCTAGAGATGATGCATAAACTGGACCTTTTGTGTTCATAAGACCCAATAACATTAATGCTGGTTTTTCTCTGAAAAAAACATTGAAAATTTCTTCGTTTTTCATTAATTTCAACCCCCAAATTTGTCGAATTTTGTTTTAAAAAGCATCATGACAATGATGTCAATTTGATATATGTATTAGGGGTCTGGTATTTAAAGATATCGGTACACATATATAAATCGGAAAGAGCATATCAGACATATTCAACGGAAATCCGGAAGAATTTCCGTCAATTCTCCGACGAGGAATATTTTTGTCAAATTTTTTGTTTATAACCTTGTTACAACTAAAATCGAATCAAACAACACATTAAACAATAAAAAATCTAAAAAAAATAATCTCACATTTGCTTTTCAGGCAAGAATCCTTCTTCTTTTCCGGACATAAATTGTTTGAGTTTCAAATATCTTTTTATTTCAGCTTGGAAGCCGTATAATTGCTTATAGATTTTTGCTTTATGCACACTATATTCGTTCTTAAGAACAGTAGGCACTAACCAAGTGTCATGGAAAGGACCTAAGAAAGTGCTGTTCACCCAAGCGCCTTTGTAATCAGGATGCAATTTCGCAGTGATCTTTATTCCTATCTCACCAACATCTGCCTTGACTTTCTTTCCGTTCAGCATAAGTTCAGTTGGATTAAGATAGATTGTAGTTATGGCTATGCTCAAAGTATATTTGAAATAATCTGAAGCAATCTTCTCAGCTTCCCAATAGATGATATGATCTTTAGCACCAGTTGGACCGGTCTTCTCAAGATAGAATTCTTCCATATATTCAAGATCTTCGCCAGTAGTCTTGTCTTTCCAGCCTTCATTCTTCAGCCAGATGAACATGGTCATATACAATTCCTTAAAATCGAACAAATCTTTGAATTTAATCTGTACTGTAGGGAATTCTATAGGCGCCGGCGGGTCTCTTCTCTTATCTGCCATATATATAGAATATAGAATACTTAATTTATATAGTTTTGTATTGAGTTAGGCAGCCTGCTTGATAATACTCCTGCTAGAATCCTAGCGAAATTGTAATTGGTTATAGGTTCTGTGACTATTCTTACTTTATTCTTCCTGATTGCTTCAAGAACATCGTCTTTTTTGAGTTCTGAATCTATCATTGTGTAATTGTTCAATTTTAATTGGAACCTCTTGTGCGCATCTGTAGATGCTATCAATGGTTTGTTGAATCTGTTCGCTATTTGAATTGCTTGTTCGTTCCTATCTACCCAACTCGTATAAAAATGACTGTGCTCAATGAAATCAAAATTCTGGATGTTATCTTTTACTAGATTACCTAGGCAAGAGGGTTTCATGAAGAAGGGATGAGGCGCGCCTATCACCATGTTTTCCTTTCTTAACTTATCTAATATTCCCAGATCTGCGAATAATGAGCGATACTTTCTCTTGAATATCCCATTGTACGGCTGATACGCCACAATCTTCGATTGATCTGCATTCAAGACCAACACTTCCTTGCCTTGTATCAATGCTTCCATGCCTGGGATGAGTAGAATACCTAGTTTCTTAGCGTAATCTTTGAGTTCTTTGTTGAAATAGATAGAATTGTGATTGGTGATTGCTAATACATTGAATCCTAGCTTTGCTTTCAGCTTGAGCATATCTCTAGCTGAATATGGTACATAATCGCACGGATCTTCTCTTGTATGTATATGCAGGTCTGCTTTGAGCATATACCCCTGTTTACTGGACCGATTTAAATTTATTTATGTCCCGAAAATAACATAATATTTAAATAACGGCTGAGGATTGGCAATATAAAATGTTAATCGGCATAGTGGGGAAACCGAGCTGCGGAAAATCGTCGTTCTTCAAGGCAGCTACGCTTGCAGAAGTAGATATCGCTAATTATCCGTTCACTACAATCAAGCCAAACCATGCAGTCAGCTATGTGCGCGTTGAATGCGCAGACAAGTTCTTCAACACGCAGTGCAATCCTAGGATGGGTTACTGCCTTGATCATGTCAGATTCGTACCGGTTGAGATGCTTGATGTCGCTGGACTCGTTCCAGGCGCTCATGAAGGTCTAGGCATGGGAAACCAGTTCTTAGATGATTTGCGTCAAGCTGATGTTTTAGTTCACGTCGTTGATGTATCAGGAAGCGTCAATGAAAGAGGCGAACCTTGCACACCTTTAAGTTATGATCCTGCGAATGACGTTAAATTCCTGGAGACTGAACTAGATTACTGGTATCTCAATATATTGCAGCGCGGTTGGAAAAAATTCGCGCAGAACATGATACAACTGAAACTCAAAGTGTCTGTCGCTCTAGGAAAACAACTTTCTGGTCTTAAAGTCACAGAAGATATGGTAGAAGATGCTATGAAGAAGTTAGGATTAACTGAGACAAAGCCGACTGAATGGACTGATGCACAAATGCTGTCCATTGCGACTGAATTGCGCAAAAAGACGAAGCCTATGATCATCGCATGCAACAAGGTTGACGTGCCTGGCGCGGACCAGAATTATGAAAAATTAAAGAAGATGTTCCCTGAATACAATATTATTCCATGCTCTGCTGAATCGGAAATTGTACTTAGACAGGCAGCGAAACAGGGTTTGATTGAATACACACCTGGCGGAAAAGATATGAAGATAATCGCGCCTGAGAAGATGAATGACAAGCAGAAAAATGCTTTGGAGTTTATCAAGAAGAATATCTTGGATAAATATAACTCAACCGGGATACAGCAAGTGCTTGATTATTCAATATTCAATTTACTCGGATACATCGCAATATTCCCTGGCGGACTGAATAATCTGGAAGATTCTGACGGCAATGTATTGCCTGACTGCTTCCTGCTGCCTAAAGACTCTACTGCTCTTGATTTCGCGTATAAATTGCATACTGACTTCGGCAAGAACTTTATCCGCGCGATAAACGTCAAAACAAGGATGACTGTCGGACGTGATTACAAGCTGAAGAACGGCGACGTGATTGAATTAGTCTGCGGAAAATAAACTGTATTCTACAATCTGATAATCTTCTTAAACTGAATACTTCTTGATTTAGTATATGGTAGATTGGAAAGTATACGGTCTCGGGACGGATGAGCACATCAAGAAGTACTGCTCTGATAGAGAAATACCTTGCGCGGATATCGAGAAGAAGATTGTTGACGCTAAAATCATACCATTTGATAATCTTTTTTCTCCTGAATTGGTCGTGTTAAACACGAAAGACTTGTGCGCCATCGTAGACGATGCTTGCAAAGACATGAGTGTCTCTAAACGCAATAAGAATTTGTTTATAATCGGAAGCGGTGCGTTCCATCACATGACCTATGCCTTGCTATATCGGCAAAGAGAGAATGACATAAGTCTAGTTAATATGGATGCACATTGCGACCGTTCGCCTATGTTTCCAATTGAACACGTTTCATGCGGAAGCCATGTGCACGAAGCTTTAAGGAACGGATTGGTACAGAATTATTTCCACATTGAACAATGGAAAAGCTCTGACAAATCAAAACCTGAGACGCATCCTAAAATATACCATACATTAAATGACCACGATAAATATCCTACTAAAGAGATCACGCCAAAAGAATTAGCTTCTTGTATCGCGAAACGATTCTATCTCACAATAGATATAGATGTGCTGTCTGAGAGATATGTGACCATCGATAAGAAATGGAGCGGTCCTGCGCAGGGGAATATGTCAATCGGCACGTTATTGAAAATAGTGCGTGAATTGCCTCTGCAGAATGCTCTCGGCGTGGATATTTGCGGAATGTGCAAAGATAAAAGAAGTGAACATGTATATGATTCATTACTGCAATTAATCAGAAACTAGATCTATTCTTTCTTATCGGCATCTTTATCTTTGCCAAGTCTCTTGAAGGAAGTCGCTAAGTCTATGACATATTTGCCTTCTTCTAATTTGTATATCAATGGCTGGTCCTTTGTGAATAAATGTGCGAGATCAATTTCGAATTTGCCAGGTTTGACTACATTGATAGCCTCGATATCTAGGATAACTGGAGCATCAGAGTCTGCCTTCTCACCTACGATTTCGAGAATATCTTTCTCAATCTGCTCTTTATCTTGAACTGGCATCTCTGCGATCTGCTTAGCTTTCTCGATCTTAGCCTTGCTCACGAAGAAGAATAATTTACCGCCACAAGTGCATCCATTGAGAATTTCTTGAGCACCATCTTCATAGAAAGTGTTGCATCTTACACATTGGTGTGGCATTTGGATCTACCTTTTTCTTTTAGCGTTAATTGTCTTTGTCAATAATTCAATCTTATCCGGATTCTTTTTTATCTCTTTGATTATTGTCGCCGGACCGATGATTGTGAAACCTGAACGTCCGCCTAGCAGATAGTTGATAACTGCACCTTTAATTTTCTCGTGCCATTCTTCATTCATCTTTTTCTTAGGAGTGCTGACTGCTAGTTCTATCCCTTTGAACCTTTCATCAATGCTTTCCATAGTCCTCTGGATAAGCTCAGTCTCTTCTTCCTTCCTCAATGTGCCTTCAAGGACTGCAATCTTATCGTCCATGACAACGCTAAGGATACGCTGAATCCTGCGATCAGAAGGGAGTTTTTCAATCTCTGCATACGGAATGAACTGGAATGCTAGCATTTTTCATATACCTCTTTTTTACTTTGAACTATCTAATAACGCTTCATAAAACTCATCGATGTTCTTGCCGTATTTCGCGCTTATGCCTATGACTGGGTACTGCGGGAATGCGGACTGGATTCTTTTTAGGTCTGCTTTATGCAGGTCAGATTTGTTTGCGGCGATTAATACGTTTATGTCTCTTGCCGCAAGATTACCGATGATTGTGATGTTAACTTGTGAGTATGGATCCTTTGTAGCATCTAATACTACTATGACTGTGTCCATATCGTCCAACCATTTAATCGCGTCGATGATTCCTTTTGTTGCTTCTTTCGCTCTCTTCTTAGCGTCTTTCTCTTTCATGCCGTATTTCAAGAAATCTTCATAATCAATCTTTGTCGCGATACCTGGAGTATCAACTAAACTGAATGATAATTCCCTATTGCCTTTCTTCAAGTTAATCTGTTCTTTGATCTGGATCTCTCTGGTCTCGTGAGCTATATTAGAAACTGTGCCCATATCTTCGCCTAACCAATCCTGACAGATTCTGTTCGCTAGCGTAGTCTTCCCTGCGTTTGGCGGACCATATAAGCCAAGTTTAATATGTTTCTTAGAAGTAAAAAGATTGCCTAGATACTTGTTCCACAAAGCTTTCAAACTAAATATCATTGTCTACCCCTCACTCTTTTCTATACTCGCTTTGTTTATATAATTTTTGGTGATGGAACGTGAGTATTGATAATGCTAAATCATATAAAGGTATGATAAGGTTGATGATACCTATGTCAATCGATGATAAGATTCCTTCGGGATTGATGAAAGAGAAACTCAAGCATCTAGATTACTATATCAAGGGCCGGAACGAGATTATATACGATTTTGCAAAGCATTTCGCGCAACGATTGCCGCACAAAGTCTCGCCCATGGAGTACGTGATTGCTTTCGATGTATCGATAGAGGATTCAAAAAAAGGAAGGGATAGCGGCAATAAGAGAAAAATATACGGCTCACAAGTGAAACTCTCACAAGATATCTATACTTTACTGGATATGTATATCCCTTGTTTTGCGGAGATTACGTGCCCGCCGGATTTCGCCAAACGAGTCAAAGAGATTGTCGATTACTGATTTCTTGAGTATTATTGTTATCATATACAAACATTTATAAATAAAAAGTCAATTTTAACAGGGAATGGCTGACAAAGATTTCATGCAGAACTTCATGGCTTTCCTACAGCAGAAAGGCTTCATTTGGGGTCCTTCTCCTGAAATATATGGGGGCTTGGCAGGTTTCTATACTTATGCACCACTTGGGAAGCTTTTGAAGAATAATGTAGAGAACGCTATACGTGAAGTATTCACTAAAAATAATTTCTGGGAAGTTGAATGTCCAACAATCATGCAGAAGATAGTATGGGAAGCTTCCGGTCATCTCGGCGGTTTCACCGATCCTTTAATCAAATGCTCTAAATGCAAAGGCGATTTTAGAGTAGATCATCTGCTTGAGGAAGAAGGTAAAGATACACCTATCGGCAAGATGTCAGATGTTGAATTATTGAAACTTATACATGAAAAGAATGTCAAGTGTCCTAATTGCGATTCTCCTTTCGATAAGAAAATCATCAAGCACGATTTGATGATGAAGACAACAATCGGAACTGATACTGAAGCATATAATCGTCCTGAGACAGCTACTACCACTTACTTACCTTTCCCTAGATATGTCACATTCTTCAGAGAGAAACTTCCTTTCGGAGTATTCCAAATTGGAAAAGCTTATCGTAACGAAATCAGTCCGCGTCAGCACGTTCTTCGTATGAGAGAATTCACACAAGCAGAAGGGCAATTGTTCATATTCCCTGATCAGAAGAATAGTTACGAACCTTATGAAAAAGTCAAGAAGACTAAACTTCCGCTATGGTCTTATAGTCTTTGGTCAACTAATAAACCGCTTGAAGAAATTAGTTTAGAAGAAGCTATGAAAAAAGGTTATTTGAAGAATCAAGCTTATGCATGGTCTGTCTATATGGCTTACGAATTGTTCAGAAATATGGGTATACCTGCAGACAAAATCAGATTAAGGCAACACGATCCTGCTGAAAAAGCGTTCTATGCTGACGATGCATGGGATGTCGAAGTACAGCTTAATACATTCGGATGGTTTGAATGCTGCGGCGTCCATGACAGGACAGATTATGATTTGAAACAGCATGAGAAGTTCTCTAAAGAGAAATTGCAGGCTCGCGATTTGAATAATAATGTACTTACTCCACATATATTGGAGATTGCTTTCGGTACAGATAGACCGACTTATGCTTTATTAGATATATTCTATGAATTCAAAGAGAAAGAGCAAGGTATGAGCAAGTTCTCAATACCTTACAGACTATCTCCTGTGAAAGCAGCTATATTCCCATTGATGAAGAAAGATGGAATGCCTGAGCTCGCAGAAGAGATATATGCTAAGTTGTCAAAATCATTTGTTTGCAAGTATGACGAGTCCGGTTCAATTGGACGTAGATACTTACGTGAAGATGAATCAGGCACTGCATTCTGCTTGACTATCGATTATGATTCATTAAAGAATAAGGATGTCACTATACGTGACAGGGATTCTGCCAAGCAGGCTCGTGTCAAGATTAAAGATTTGACATCCACCATATCTGAATTACTTTCAGGAGATATGAAATTCACAGATTTGAAACTTGTCGAGGTAAAGAAAGATGAAAACTGAACGTGTCTTCACTAAGAATGTCGGACAGCATATTGGCAAAAGCATCACTGTAACTGGTTTCGCGCAAGAAGTACGCGACCTGAAGAATATCAAGTTCATCGTTCTTAGAGATGTCACTGGTTTTGTTCAGACAATTGCGTTAAAGAAAGTGACTGAACCTGCATCATTTGAAGCTATTCCTAAGATTACTGCTGAAAGCGTAGTCTCTCTTACTGGAGATGTTGTCGCTAACAAAGAAGCGAAGCAAGGCTATGAGATACAGATCAAAACTGTTGAAGTGCTGAACACTGCTGAGCCATTGCCGATGGACATATCTGATAAAACTAATACTTCTTTTGATACTCGCTTGGATAATAGATTCTTGGATTTCCATAAACCTAAGATCCAGGCTATTTTCAAGATACAGAATGAAGTCACAAATGCTTTCCGCGAGCATTGGTATAACAAAGGGTACTTGGAAATGCAACCGCCATGTGTTATATCAGCTGCATCCGAAGGAGGCACTGAACTTTTCGCTGTGCAATATTTCGAGAAGAAAGCTTATCTTGCTCAATCTCCGCAATTGTACAAGCAGATGCTAGCATGTTCTATGGAAAAAACGTTCACAATCACACCAGTCTGGAGAGCTGAGAAGCATAACACCACTAGACACATCAACGAGATAAGGCAGATGGATATTGAAGTTGCTTTTGTTGATCAGATGGGCGTAATGAAACTGCATGAAGAATGCGTTATCCATATGGTCCAAAAAGTCAAAGAGAAATGTGCTGCTGAACTTGAATTGCTTGGCGTCAAATTACATGTTCCTAAAGGCGTTTATTTATCCTATGAAGAAGCTAAAGAAGCTGTTAAGGGTAAAGTTGGTGAAGATTTCTCACCTGAAGAAGAGAAGATGCTGTGCGACATGCATCCAGGCGATATCGTTTATACTCATTCATGGCCTGCTTCATTGAAGCCGTTCTATATCATGCCGAAAGATGCTAAAGCTGATTCTCAAGTGAGCGAAGGCTTTGACGCATTGTATGGCGGTCTTGAGATAACTTCCGGCGGGCAAAGGATACACTTACCTGAATTGCTCATTGAAAGGATTAAGCACAAAGGATTACATCCTGAGAATTTCAAATCTTATATTGACTCATTTAGATACGGCGCACCGCCTCACAGCGGTTGGTCCATTGGTCTAGAGAGGTTTACACAAATCCTTTGCGGTTTGGATAACGTCAAAGAAGCGACCATGTTCCCAAGGGATAGGGACAGGCTAACGCCTTAGATTTGACCGAAAGCCTTTTAAAAAGACTATTTGTCCATATTGATGTTCATATAATGGGGATGTAGACCAATCAACCGGTTACGCTCGGTTGACGCGCAACTGCTATATTCGTCAGTACTGCTGACTCAATAGCAACCGATGAAAGCATGATTCCAGAAGCGTGCTTTGACATATAATGGGGATGTAGCTCAATCTGGGAGAGCACCACGCTGAAGCCGTGGTTGTCCAGGGTTCAAATCCCTGCATTCCCATTCGATTTTTCTATTCTTATGATTACCGAGAATCTAAGACAATAATAAATTTAAATAGAACTTTCCTTTCGTTAAAAATGCATCTAGAAAATACTGACTTAGATATTATATTTGAAGACATTAATAATGGCAAATTAGATGTGTTCATTTCCGCATTACAAAAATATTTTGGAGTGGTAAAACCAAAAATAAAATTTAAAATCTTTGTTAAGAAATTACAAAATGATAAACATAAAGATTCTTTAGAGTATAACAAGACATGTAACGAAGTTATTTCGTTTGCTAAAGAAGTTTATACGAGATATAATACTCCCGCAAATCTTCAATTAAAAGAAATATTTGAAAAAATGAATTCTAATTTAATGGGTCGATTACACACATACCCCCCAGAATATAGATATGATTTGTTGTTAGAAAATATTCTCGATTGTCTAAATGGTAAAATCATAAATAAAAAAGATAAAGAAACATACGAAAAATTGTATGATCAATATTTTAAGCGATATAATGACTATAACTCTAAGAAAAAAGACGCATTGTGGCATAAACTAGATGAAATAAATCATTATCTTGTAACATATACTTATCGAACAGATGGAATCAAAAACCAAAAAGATCAATTTTTACCTTATTTGATACAATTTCATAAAGCGTATATGGAATTTAAAACAAGTTATGGGGAGGAGTTTAACGAAAAAAAGAATGAATTTTTAAATAGCCTAAAAAAAGAGGGGGGATTAAAGTCGCTCTTAAAAATTAATTCTATATATAATGATGAATTATGGTTATTAAACATAATATTATACTCTATATTTGCCATATTTTTAATTTTAATGGCAGTTTATTCAAGTAAACAAGATATAGGCCGAAGTTTAGAACTTTTAGGCATTACTTCTAAATTAAATTTAGATTATTACATGGGTAGTGCAATAATTTGGATAACGATTATTTGTGTACTATTGTTTATTAAATACTGTATTACTAAATTAAAAGATTATGAATCTTTAAATTATATTAACAAACATTTTCTTAATCGGTTTCTAAATGGATATTTTTTATTATCAACAAGTCTAATCTTATTATTTGTCGCGATGGGATTAAATTTGTTAACATTTCAGTATGGTTCAAGCTTTCCTAAGCCATTGGATTTTAAAAATGCGGCTGGATACCCAAACTTTATTGAGGACAATATTGATGAAATAACTGGAGTATGTAACGGAAGAGATGATGAGAGATTTTTTATAAAGGATAAAGAAGCAATTTGTAATATAACTTTAAAAATTAAAAAGGAGAGTAATTTTAAATTTAATTATATGAATAAATGTATTTGGGATAACAAAAACAATATATGTAAACCCGCAAACGAATATAATTATTTAACTAATTATTATCTTGAAATCAATCCTACTGAAGAAGGTGAATTTGAATTTAAAGTAGAAATTTATGGGCAAAATAATTCTAATACTCTTATAAATCCGATTAATGCTAAATTTAAAGATAAAGTAAGAACTATTGAGGAAATCCAGAAATTGGAAAATGAAAAAATAACATTATTCTTTGCGATTATTTCTTTAGGAGTATTTTCTATTTTATCGGGTGTACAAAATATAAAGGAATTAACAAAAGAATGAATTAGCTTTTGTTTTTAAACAGCAATTCCGCTGAGTATAGAAGAAGCAATAAAGTTGAACACTAGAATGACAGTGAATGCTAGACCTACATACAATATAGTACCACGAATGAGATTCAAGCCGAGATTGTAACGTTCTGCCAATGGGTCTGCACCATTCTCTATGGAGTTGACAATGACAGTGAGTATGTATATGATCTGAACAACATACAATCCAACGATGATCTGGAAATAATAAGTCGGCATGCCTTCGCCAAGCATATTCGTCAAAGAACCTATCCCACCAAGACCTTCTGCGCCACCTGAACCGCCTGCGCCTTTAGATACAGTATTCATCAATACAGTGAGCTTGCCCAGAATTGTGGTGACCATAGAAGTTATGCCTATGACTATGCCGGCAATGACCGGCGCCATGAATTTAATCTGCGAATTCATTGAAGAAACTATTTCCGCCATCAGGTCTTTCAATCTTTCATCAACCTTGTGGATCTCTTTCAGATATTCTGAAATATTTATCAAAGTCTGAGCTGCAATCTTAGGGCCTTTCTTTGTCGCCTGAGTAAGTACTTTCATGGATGATCTGATTATGCTCGAAGGGAACTGGGCCAATGCGCCTCTCTTAGGATCGAATATCGCTTGCTCAACGCTCATACCCATCCTAGTAACATTGTCCGAAACTATTGACATGAATTTGCCTGAAAGAGTATCACGCATAGATTGAGCCACTTTACCGAAAGCTATCTCTGTAGGCAATCCGTCACCTAACCTGTTTCCTAGCTGGAACAATGCAGAAGCGAATTCTTTCTCGAGCGCTTTGCTCTTCTCTCTTATCTCAATGACATTCTGCGATCTGAATTTGTAATATAGACCAATTCCTATACCGAATGCAAGGACCATGCCCAGACTCAATATGCCTGCGCCAATACCATATGGCCCGAATGAAAGTCCTACTAATGGACCAGTTGTCGCTGAACTTACCCTGTATTCCAATAAGCAGAATGTTGAACCGCAAGGGCTTGTCGTATCTTCGCCCATGAAACCTATATCTGGGAAACCAAATAGATGGAATATCAATGGACTCAGACCAACCATAAACAGGCCAATGCCGATTATCATTGAAAGATATAATGGATTTATTGCTATTTCGATACTGCCTAACCTCAGCAGAATATTGGTGTATTTTTTGAGTTCCGGATTGGTCTCAGATATATCCATGTCTCCGTAACCAGTCGGTCTTGAAGCGAGTATTGATTTGCCGAGATAATAAACACCGACAGGAAGCGCGAAATTGTATAATGCCGCAATATACATAGCGAGAGTGGTAGGGCCGGTGGTGCCGGAAGTCATGAAGCTGACGATGAGCGGCAGGATGACAAGCCCGAGAATAGGTAGAATCACGCCGAGCATGTGGAGCATCGTGATAGGCGACTGGAGGCTATGCGCGAAATGAAGCATTTTTTCGTAAGTCCCTTCGAGGATAACTTCCAGTGATTTATCCAGAAGAGCTAATCTTCTCTGCTCAGTGGTCTCATACAACGAACCTTCGATAAGATGCATGCTCTCTATGAATTCCATGTTCCATTTGCGCCATGATTCGAGATATGCGTCAAGCGATTCTTTCAGTGAAGGGTATTTGCCAGTCTCGACATTCCATAGCATTCTCTTGAAATCCAATGACAACGGCTTGCTAAGATAATCTGATGCGAATTTTATAGCACCTTCAAGATTCGAGGTATGCCTCATATAAGTAACGACATAGAAAACTGAAATTACCATTTGGTTGCTTGCCTTGATACGCCAATCATTAGCTATATAGTTCGGAAGCTGAGTGAGTATGTACATTAATATCAGTCCGAACAAAATGAAGAATGCTGTGAAAAACAAACTAGGAGTTGGAAGGAAAAGTAATGTGAATAGGTAACCGAAAATCGAGCCCAGTAGCATCAGCGCAACTGGTCCGACTACTGCGAAACTCATCACGCCTGTAGGTGTTATGTTGAGATGCGCAACCTCAATGCTGTCCTGTATCTTAGCGAGATCTTCTTTGCTAGGCGGAGCTATCCTAATAACTGTTTCTGAGAAGTTGCAAGCTTTCTCATAGAATGTAAGACTCTTTGGCATGAGCTCAGACTTAAACTGCAGATATTCTGTGGATTCCAGACCTTGATCAATCCCTGTACCTGGTCCAATCTCAGAGCTAATCCTTTGCTGATATTTCCTCATCAGCTCCTTCATCTGCTCAGAGCTAGCCATCTATTTCCTCTTTTTTGCGTTTTATGTATTATAGATATATCTATCTATATAGAATATCATATATTTTATTTATATAAAGGTTTGGGTAAAGTTTGACTAGATGATTATTTCAAGCGTTTGACGAAATCAGCTACTTTCTTGTGATAATCTCCCTTCATATCCTTCGCATTCAATGTCAATGTCGCTAATGGTCTTCTGCCTATCAACTCAGCCATACCTTTGAAAGCTTTCTTATCTCCAGAACCGCCCATTGTACAAAAGAATGCAACATTCTTGAACGTACCTTTATTACCAATGATATATGTCCTTATCGCAGGGCTCATGCCTGCCCAGATTGGTGTTCCGATTACTACAAGGCCATATTTCTGAGGCAGTTTTTTGTCTACCTTAATTGGTGTGAGTCTCTTGAGAACTGCGTCGCGTCCGCCTAGAATATAACCGATAATTCCTTTCCTGTTCCTTAAATCGTGAACTTCTTGGATATCTGCTTTCATATCTTTAGCAATAATCCCTGCGACCTTCTTAGTAATCCCTGTTCTAGAATAGTATACAACTAAAGTCTTCATATTAATCACTTCTCCCCTCTTTTCTTCATTTCACGCTTGAGCCAGTCAAACCATTGGAAATAAATGCGTTCAGTATCAATTATGCCTGTTTCTTCCTGGACCTCTGCCATGATATTGTGGAACATGTCGTTTGATTCTATAACGAAATGCGCTTCAAGCATCTTAGGATCCTTTAATTTCTCAGCGAATTCAACCAGAGTCTGCTTGATCTTCGCCCTTAGCATGATATTGTCCCAAACAGCGTCCCAATTCCCAGCCATGCCTTTGATATTGCCTGCGACTGCTTTCAGTATCTCGGAATCGCCATTGATCAAATCTTGAGTTGGTTGAAGTTGGTCAGTCTCGACATCGTATTTCATCAAATCGACGAAACCGCCTTCGAGCATAGGATCGTTTTCCCAATACTTCCTTACTTCTGTTATTTGCGTTACACGTCTGACACGTTTTGTGCCAGATGCAGTCTTGATCGGATTGCAGACAACAATCAAATCAGTCGCTTTGAATGAAGTTTTTGGAACGCCAATGTCATTGACAACTCTGTCGAAAACGCCGTAAGGAGATTCTGCGTGGATCGTGCCTGCGACAACATTAGCTGCAGCGCCGACCCTCATAGCTTCGTATAATGAAATCGCTTCCTGGCTCCTGACTTCGCCGATGAACAATGCGGAATCGCCAAGCCTTAATGTAGACCTTATGCCGTCTGTCGCAGAGACTTCTGAACCGCCTTCTTTCGCCAACGCACCTGCGACTTTCATCTGCTGAAGGTTGTAGCCTTCGGCAATCAATTGTTTGCCGGGCAATTCTAATGTATCTTCTATTGTGATTATCCTGTAACGTCGCATTATCTCTACTAACAATGAGCCAAGGAATGAAGTCTTACCTGATGACCTTGTTCCGCATACGAGCATTGTCCTTGTTCCGTCCACAAGGAAGCTCAATAACCCTGCAGCCAGCGGATTTATCATCTTCGCTTTCATGAAAAGCGGTAATGTCCATGGCTCGTCCCTATGACGCCTGAATGAGAAAGCCATTCCTGTAGGATCCAAAGGTCTTGTTATAACTGAAACCCTGGCTGAAGCGACTGGAAGATTTATCTCGGTATCCAATATAGAATTTGCCTCATCCAATGGCCTTCCAGACATCATCCTGAGCTTAGTCGCCCATGACTCGGATTCTGTGGTTGTCGGATAGATGTTGGTATAGCAATCACCGAAGTCTTGATGCACAATAAAAATAGGGGTCTTGCCCATCGGGCTGTTGACTGAAATGTCTTGGACTTTATCATCAGCCAGAAGCACTTCTATCAGACCGAAACCGACTGTGTATCTCACTAAGATTTCCACAATCTCAGTTATGTCTTGCTGACTAAAGCCGTAGTTTCTTGAGTTAGACAATTCTTCGACTAAATCTTTGCCTACTTTATGGAATACCTCACGCATACGTTCTGGATTGACGAATTCTTCTTTCGCCGGTTTATGCTCAGCCATGATGTTCCTGGCTAAGTCTAAGATCTCATACTTTTCTTCTGATAATTTGAATTCAGGCGGGAATATGTGATAAAGATTCTTGACAGAATCAGGGAATTTGAAAATAGTTATCTCGTTTTCTCCGACTGCATATCCGTCAACTTCCTCACCATTAGGAGGATAGGCTGCCAGCAATTTCGTGTACATGAAATCAGGTTTTGTAGTCGCTGAAAATAGCTGTTTGTAGATGTTCCTGTCGCCAGGCACTGCGCCGGCAAGATACGGCTTGAGCGCTTGTATCAATTTTGTGGATTCTAATGCGTCAGCAATATAATCAACGAGCCTCAAGAATCTTGAAAGGAAGTCTTGCAGTTTAGGGTCAGGTATGGCTGAGATTTTTGAACGTTCTGATCTAGACAATCTTCTCAGCTCTATATATGCACCAGCGGGATCAGACTTGAACATGCGGTAGAATACTTGTTCGAATTTCGCAAACGGCTGCGACAACGCTTTGCCTAGTATAGGGTCAGTGACCATCGTATGGAACAACTGGAGATAACGTTCCTTGACTATCTTCTTGTAAAGCTCTGCTACTTCTACCAATAATTGAGTCTGAGAATAATCGTATTCATAATCACGGTTCTGGACAAAAATAATCTTAGAAACCGAGCCGGTCTCGATGAGTCTATCAATGGCGCCTGACATGCAGTTAGGGTCATCTTCAAGCGAAGGAACGTTTATATTAGAACCATAATCTATCCTAAGTACTGATTCCTCACCCTCTTTCAACACTTCGTAACCTGGAGCTTTTTCCTCTTCGTCCGGCATCTAACACCTACCTTAAAGCAAAAACTTAAATATTTAAGATATCAATATACATTATATCTATATATATAAAATTTTGGATGTCACATGGCGGATATACTGGATAACCTGAAGAAAGCTATGCAACCTGCGAATGCTAGCGCGAATAATGCTGTTCCTGAAACTCCTAAGGAAGAAGCGGCAAGCAAAGAACAAATTTCTGAATTCATTGAAAAGCTGAACAATCTTACTCGTGCAATCAGAACAATTGAAGAAAGGTATAACAACCTCAGAAGAAAGTCTCAGTTGACAGACCATAATATACTTGTTCAGCATCAAAGGCTCAATAAGGAACTTAGGCTGAACGATTCTGATCTCATTGATATCAAGAGAGGATTGCAGAAGATAAACGATAAACTGAATATGCTCGAGAAAGAGCTGGATGTCTGCGCGAAGAAGAATGAACTTGACGTACTTGCCAAATATATCGGATATTGGAGGCCGATGGAATTTGTCACGCGCGGAGAGGCTGAAAAGATAATAAACGCAGCAATTCTAGAGAAAGGGCCTAGAAAAGAAGAGCCTGAAAAGAAGCCTCTTGTAAATAGGTTGAATAACGGCGAAAGAAGCGTATACTAATTTGTCGCCGGTTTGTTTTGCCGTTAGTTCGCATGCGCTTCTGATAGGTGATTGCTGGCCTTCCCTTGTAAAGGGTCCAACATCCCTTGCCGCATAAGTCCATTGAACTACATGATGCTCACAAAGGACGGCAAAATAGTAATAACAAAACAAAAAGTTTATATACGTTTTAAAGTATAATAATCACAGAGGTATAGATAATAATGGATGAAAACCTAGTCGATCTCATTCTACAGATGAAAAATAGTAGCTATACTAACGACCAAATCATACAGCAGCTACAGAATCAAGGCTATAATAGTCAAGACATATATGATGCTATGACTACCGCTGATATGAGAACTGGTCAGCCTATCATGGAAGAAGGACAGATGTTCCAAGGCACTCAAAGTTATGATATCGCACAAGCGCCTGTAGAAAATCTTCAGATGTCATCTGTCCGTGATGAGATTGAAGCGACAGCTGAATCCATAATCGAAGAGAAGTGGGCAGAATTCGAAGATTCTGTCAAACGTATACTTGACTGGAAAGCTGAAGTAGAAACTAAAATAGAAAGCTTCACTAAAGAATTAGATGATCTTAAACTTGACATATCAAACCTGCAGAAGGGCATATTCGGTAAAATGAACGAATATGATAAAAGCATAATGAATGTCGGCACTGATATAAAATCAATGGAAAAAGTATTCAAAGAAATATTGCCTGCATTCACAGAGAATGTGCAAGAGTTAGGAAGATTAACCGGCAAAACGAAGAAATAGATTTTTCTAAATATTTTTAATTTTAAACTAAAAAATAGAAATAATAATCTTATTTCTTAGGCAGTATAACATCGCCAGCAAGAAGCTTTATCGTGAATGCCGCGATTATCAGCACCAGAAGCATGCCGAGCACCTTTGGATGGAATATTGTCGCTGCGAAATTGACTTCTCCGCTTGCTGTAGCAACTCCATATTCATCAGTGTAATTTGCCGCTGTCGATGGTGTTATTATCGGCAGGACTGTGCCGGATGAACCGACATAGACTGAAGAGCCGCCGAAAAATACTTTACCGATAGCTCCTGCTAAGATAATTATCGAAATGACAAGGATCCAATAGGTAAGGAAACGCGCATCATCAGATGTCTCGAATGCTCTTGTGATTGCTCCTTCAGATACTCCGAAGAATTTCAGGAATATCAAGAAAAACATTGCGAATATCAACATCATCGCGAACCATGGCGACATATATTGGATGACTGCTGTCGCTTGAGGTGAAAGCACAGTTAATAGCGCTACTACCAACGCGATTATTGAATGAAGACTCTGATTCTTGCCAAGCACTTCACGCCATTGCAATGCGCTGTATGTCACAGCCCAGACTAATATGAATGGAAAAAGTACCTGGACGTATTTCAGTATCCCGATATCTAGGAAGGTTGCCATTTTTCTTTATTTCTTAGTCGTTGGTGGTTCCATCTTCTTGAAAAAATTGCTCATCAATTCTGGGAACCATTTATGGAATGGTTTATCATCCCCTTTATCTTCACTTGTGATGAACATAATCATTAGGACGAATATCGCTACCATGACAATCAATGCCTGCGTATCCTGATTCAGCCAGTAGAACATTGACGTATTGAACCAGCCTGCTGATGAACCGAAGATGTATCCTACGATTAGTAGACATGTGATCGCAAGCATTCCGCCATAGGCAGTATTTGCATATTCTGTGAATTGTATTCCGAAGATTGATAATAGTATGAGCATGCTAAACACAACTATCAATGCCAATCCTATGTAGGGCATTGAATTATTGATTATATCAACAACATCTGCATTGAATCCATAATAGCTATAGTTTCCGCCTGTCACGTGCGGGAATATGACTGCCAATGAGATAGCTAAAGATAGAGTCATAGCAATAGATTTCTTGTTGAACATTGGTATGTTTCTTATTACAACATAAGAAACTGTGAATATTAAAAGGAAAGGAAGTACTACATCTTGAACACCGAGAGTGTCCAATGCCCTGATTGCGTTATCAAAAAAAGTCATTTTGTATCACCTATTCTTTCTTCGGAGCTTCCGGTGTTTTTGGAGTCGGCTCGTATGTTATCCCATACATGAATAATGCTATCATTCCTATCAATATGATGCTGCCCACCCATTCGCTGTCCCAATTATCTGACATGTAATCATAGAACCAATCAAGCATTGACTGATCCCCATAAGGTATTGCATGGAAGAAAATCAACAGGACGCCTAGGATGGTGAATATCGTGAAAAAGTACATCGACCAAGATTTAGGATCGAATTTGAATTCTCCTGTGCCGTAAAATATGCCCAAGAGCATCAATGTGCTGACACCGACTAATGCTAGCACAACAACATTGCCCATTGCTTCATTGATTAATGAAACTAACTGAGCAGATGCTATTACGAAAAATGCTATGACGAATGCTACTATTGAATTAAGGTTCTTCTTAGTGAACTTTGTCTTGCCGTCAGATGCAGTATCTTCGCCTAAGACTCTGGTCTTTTCCAGTATGGCGAACATTATAGTGAAAACAAGCAAGAACGGAAGAATCACATCATAAACTCCAATCTTATCTAAAAAGATTATGACGTTCCCTAGCACCGTCTCTTTTACCATATAGCTATTTTATAGGATATATTATTTATAAACCTTTGGTTTTTGATTTCTGAGTATATTATAACCCATATCGTAAGTATACTACATAGTTAATGTAGAATTTAGTCTGCAACGGATAAATTTTCTACTTTCCTTTGCTATGATAGCCATTCCCGGGACTGGTTCCTTGGCTATTCTCTTCTTTTGCTACAAAATTTATAGTTGTTGCAGACCAATATGGTACAAACATTTATAAATTAACTTCTACGAACTATATATTATGATAAATGAAAAAGATTTCAAAGAAATGAAGGACGAAATGCTCAAATTCGATTCTCATAGAGAATTGCTTATCAAAAAGTCAAGAGACGTACTTAAGCTGTCAAAGCAAGTCATATATGCAGTACATAGAGTTGATATGAAGGATGCTGAAAAACTCACTAAAGTTATGATTGCAGAACTTGATGAACTCAATCAATATATCAAGAAGAACCCTAAGATGTACCACCAAGGGTCATACAAAGTGTCTGTCCAAGAGTATGTGGAAGCTATGCTATTCTATGGTTTTGTCAAAGAAAACAGGTTGATGACAAGGAAAGAGCTCAATGTTGATGCAGATTATTACTTACTTGGTCTGGCTGACTTGTCCGGCGAATTGGTGAGAAAAGCGATACTTGACGCTACCAACAAGAACTATGAAAGCCCTAAACAGATCAGGGAGATAGTGGCTCAGATATACCAATGGCTGCTTGAATTCGATATCCGTGACGGCGAATTGCGCAAGAAGTTTGACGGAATCAAGTACGATCTCAAAAAGCTTGAAGATTTGTGCTTCCAGCTGAGTATGGTTCATTAAGTTCAACTTTTATATATTAGTTAATTATTTCCACTATAGTTTCCATAGGGTCGTGGTCTAGTGGCTACGCGCTTCCGTTCAGGAACGCGCCACAGATGACGTCGGTCTCACTCACCGAAGATCAGGGGTTCGAATCCCCTCGACCCTATTTTCTTTTATTTCTTCGTATGACTTTGCGTAGCAAATGTCATACTTGCGTTGTTTGGTCAAGCTTTTGCGTAGCGAAGCGGAGTCAAAAGGTTGGTTCCTGCATCCCCTCGACCCTACTTCTTATCATTCTTCTAAATTATATCTAAATAAGCAATATTTAAATAGCCAGTTTTCCATAACTCTCATTATGCTAATCACTACGCATATACTTGCCGGCTTAGTTGTCGGCAAATATCTCGGGCCAGAACATATGTTGCCAATATTGCTAGGATCAGTGCTAATTGATCTCGATCATATCTATGATATGGTCAAGCATGGATGGAAATATGGCATAAAGAAATCGTTCGAAATATTGTTCATGCCATTCCCTGAAGAGAATGAACAACGTACTTTTTTCCATTCGATATTCGGTTGGATCCTGGTATCAACTATACTCTATCTAGTGGATCCAGTGTTCGGCAAATATTTCAGCATAGGCTATGCGGTGCATCTTTTATTGGATTCATTAGATACATCTGAATTGCAATTGTTCTATCCGCAGAAGTACAATGTGACTGGGTTCATAGAATACAATTCATTGATGGAATATCTTTTCGGCATCGGATTGTTTATAATTTATTTCTTCTTTTAGATATTCTTCCACTTTGCTACGAAATCTTTCTTGAACATAGAATAAGTGTCTTCCTTGATCGCTTCTCTGATTTTTTCTATGAATCTCTGCATGAAATAGATATTGTGATAACTTTTGAAGCGTTTGCCTGCAGGCTCTTGTATCTTAGTAAGATGATGAATGTACGCTTTTGAATAGCTCTTGCAGACATGACAATCGCAGCCTTCAACCATTGGCGAATTGTCGTTCTTGTATCTGCCTTGCGAAATATTGAGTATACCATCGAATGTGAATATCATATCATGCCTTGCATTCTTTGTTGGATAGACTGAATCGAAACAATCTACGCCTAGCTCTATGCAATCTAATATGTCAACCGGATTGCCTACGCCCATTACGTATCTAGGTTTCTCTTTTGTTATGTATGGAATAGCTGATTCCAATCCTAGATGCATCTGCTGTTTTGTTTCTCCGATTGCAAGACCGCCGATTGCTATTCCGTCGAATTCTAACGAACTTATGTATTCTGCGCTCTTCTTTCTCAGATCGGGTTCGAAACCGCCTTGACAGATGCCGAACAACAATTGTTTCTTATCAGTGTGATATTCTACGCATTCTTTTGCCCAACGATGAGTCTTGTTGATTGATTCTAGAAATTCTTCTCTTGTGGCTTTCGGACCGGACATAGAATCGAGCATCATAGCGACATCGCAACCGATGTCCATCTGAATGTTCATTATCCTTTCAGGTGTAATGACATGCTTCTTGCCGTTGAACGGCGAAAGGAAGTGCAAGCCTTTGCTTGAATTGGTGAGATACATACTCCTTGATGCCTGGAATCCTCCGCAATCTGTGAAGATGCAGCCATCATAATTGATGAACTTGTGGATTCCGCCTGCGTTCTTGATAGTTTCAACGCCCGGCGCCATGGATAGCACTAAAGAATTGCAGATTATGTTTCTTGCGCCAATCTCTTTGTAATCATCAGTTGAAATGCATTTGCCTGAGCCCATTGTGGCGACTGGCATGAAGAAGGGAGTCTCAAACTTTCCTGAACGCGTTTTCAGCTCGCCTAGTCTGGCTTCTCCTGATTGATGTTTAATCTTGAACATATATAATAGAATTATAGTGTCGGTTTTAAATGTTATGCTTCTTCATGAACGTAATCTTTGCCGAAATTGTTCCGGTATAGAGAATTCATCTCCCTCTGCATCTTATACATCTTATACTTCTCGCAATATTTCGTAAGCCACCACATGCATTGGTCAGCCAATTCTTGATCCTTCTCATGACAATATTTAGTAAACCCTGCTATGAATTCACCTATCTCTTTTTCCAACTTAGAATCTTCCAAAATAGCATCAAGATCCAAAGGCTCCGCGAGCTTGAGATTATTCCTCACTGCAGCACGGACTCTATGATATTTCTTTTTCAGCGACTCTTCTTGGATATCTGATATCTTGATAGGTTTGCGCTCTACCATATTACACCTGAAAGCTCCTGCTTAAGCTTTGATTCGAAGTCAAGAACCCTTTCTTCTTCGGCTTTCTCCATTGACAATGTTTTTAATAATGAATTGATCAAACCTTTCTCTTTGATTGTGTCCATATCGGGAATTTTTATCTTGCCGATGTGCTGGTCGATGAGTTCATTCTCGATCGATTCGACGTTATCGACATTGACTTTTATCTCTTCGAATTCTGTTGTAGTTATTCCGGACGTGTTCTTCATCACGAAATATGCGGACTTTTCATACAATGTCTGGAAAATGCCGTTGAAATCAATATCCGAAATCCTACCGGATTCCAATTTGCCGTAGACTCTTAATGTGACTATTGTGTTGTTGAATTCTTTAGTACCAATCTTTGAAAGAATCATCTCATGCACTTGCTGCGGAGTCTTGTGCTGGCAATCTAGATCAAGACTAAATGTGTTGTATACTGATACCGGAATCCATTCTACTTTATCGTTATCGATTATGTAGAATCCACCATTGCCGTACTTTTCCAGTTCGGCAAAATTAGCCGGGAATAGTGCGCCGGGATAAGTGATCATGCCGTAATCAGGCTCTTGCTTCTGGAAGATGTAATGGACGTGCCCGCCGGCGTAGTAATTGAAGTTCTTGGGTAATAATGATAACGGCTGCGCTTCCATGTGCTCCATATCGTTCGGCTTGAATTCAGACAATGCTGTGTGGAACATGAATATCTTGTAACCAGGTTCTTGCTCTAGGTTTTCGTGCATTAAATTTTCGTAATAAATCTTATCGAGCATGCCTTTCTTGCCTAGCAATCCTGTGATCTTCGCGCCGGTCTTCTTGTCGATCGTGAAATTCAGCTTTAGCTTGCCTTCTACGATTTCGCCTTTGACTACATTTGTTAGAAGTCCTGCATTCTCTAGAACGTCAAGCATTGTCTTGCCGGATGGCGAGAAGTCATGGCTGCCCGGGATGATGTAGACCGGAATGTTATTTTCGCTCAACGACTTCAGTTTGGTCACGACTTCCTTGAGAAGGTCAATGCTAGGCAATGATGTGTTGAACAGATCGCCTGCGATAAGAACGAAGTCTACCTTTCTCTCTATACACTGCTCTATCGCTTTGCTGAACACTTTCGTGCTTATGTCCTTCAGCTTGTCATCTCTCCAGGAACCGATGTGGCAGTCTGCGAGATGCGCGAATTTCATTGAGATTGTGATGCCTGATGGAATTATAAAGATATGTTTAGGAGAAAATATAGGTCTATAGTTTAATTCCGCCGAAACTAAGATTGCTCTGCCCCTTTTTCTGCAAAATAGATTTGTCGAACAACGGAATCTTCACAGGAATTGCGAATTTCGAGAAGTTGGATGAGATGATGGCTTCGCCTTTATCTAAAGATGCAATCGTCCTGTTCGCCGCGCTCAAGTCCTGGCTTGCGCTGTCGATTATCGCCTGCCTCTCTGCAGCCATCTCTATGCCGAGGATTATCTTCGTGTTCATGTTCGCCAAAATCTGCCTTGGTATGAGCGAAGGAAGCTGAGTTATGGCTGTAAGACCAATGCGGAACTTACGTCCCTCTCTGGCGATTGTCGCGAATATGTTCGGGCCTTCTTCTAGAACTTCTTTACCAAGCACTCTCGGCGCTTCTTCTAGAACTATAGAAATCACCGGCTTTTCACTTAACCTACCTTGCGACTTATATTTCTTATACCTGTTGAATATCTCTGAAGTGATGAGCGATCCAATCAATATCTCTACTGCGCCTGAGAATGAGGAAGTGTCTATCACCACTTTCTTCCCCGTCTCGAGCTCGCTGCAGATATCGCTGACTATCATCTCGCCAGCGTTCAGAGTAAATACACCATTGCAGAATAATTGATTCTCAGCAAATTCCAGATCCAATACATTGAGCAATCTCCTCTTTATCACTGCCAATGTCGCCTCATAGAAATCCACTTCCAGAGGCTTGTCCAATATTATCGATTGAATCCAAGTATCGCCATATCTTTTGTAATATGAAGCCAATGCCTGTTTCTGCGCGTCTGAAAAAGTTATCGCGCCATCGAAATGATGCGGTTTAAGAGTTCTTAGATTAATCTTCAATGTGCTGCATCCAACAGGCACTTCATTGTGAGTATAATATCTTACGTTCTCTTTCATCGGATGGTCTTTCAGTCCGAACTTGGTCCTTCCGTAATATTCGTCATGCGGGTCGAGTACAAGGATTCCGCAGTAGTCCTTGTCGATTGTGTTCCATAATAGGTTCGACATCAAAACAGATTTGCCTCTGCCGGTCGTTCCTGCAATCATTATGTGATGACTGAACACTTGGTCGCCTGGAAGGTTTACGTCAACGTCAAGCATCTTCGAGCCGGAACGGATCTTGCCGAAGCACATTGAATTATCCGGTTTCGATAGGAATGTGAGATCTTCTTTTGTGAGCTCTCTTGCTTCGGAGAAAAATGCAGGCAATGTTTTGCACAAGACTGCGTTGTTGTTGCTGACTTGAAGAACTGGTTTGAGGATTGCTAATGTGTACGTTCTGAGTTCTGGATCCAATAATTCTAGGTCTTCGTTTATGTCCTGCTCCAGTTTTATGCCGGACATCAGCTCGAGATTCTGCTGCGATATCTGGCTGCCGAACACTAAATCAATGACTTCGAGAATTATCTTCTGATTTGAATCTTCTGTGACAAGCAGTTCACCAATCTCGACCGGCTTGCCGGATTTCTGTCTCGCGACTATACGACCGAGCTCGCCTGATATGATTAACGCTTTTGTCATCGGATGTTTGATTGGTCAATCTGTTTTTAAGCATTTATGCTGGTCTGATTTATAGTATCTAAAACTACGTTTAAGTTAGCATCAGGTTCGACTTGTACTTCTAATTGTATATAACTGACATTTCCCGTAGGGACAACCCCCTTGTCAGTTCTAAATATAGCATGATAAGTCTCACAAGTGATGCTAACTGACTAACAGCAATTTATTTAAATGAGCAACCCAAAAAGAACAATATGCACGAGCTTTTCGCAGTACAGAAGCTGATAGAAGAGGCAAAGAAACAGGGCGAAGTAGTCGAAATCAGGTTAGAGCTTGGCGAACTTGCGCCTGTGGAAGACCATGATTTGCTTAAAGTTTTTAAAAACTTGACCGAATGGAAAGTCAAGATTGTGCCGTTGAAAGCGAAAGTCAAATGCGAGTGCGGTTATGAAGGCGAGCCGAAAATAGTAGATAGGACTCACGATTCTGTAGTATATGTCTGCCCGAAATGTGGAAAGAAGCCAAAGATAGAAGAGGGCGACGAGATAATACTTTCTGAAGTTGTTGTCAAATGATAACAGTGTATTGTTTCGGCAATGAATACATTTCTAATGATAAGCTGGCTAAGGAAATAGCTGGCAAACTTTCTGTTCCGGATGTTGAATTCGTACTTTGCGATGGGATTGAAGACATATTTGAAGTCCAAGGAACAATCTACATAATGGATGTCGTCAAAAACTTGCGCGAAGTCACTATACTCCACGGAATGGAATACTTCAAAGTGAATCCTTCTGTGTCCTGCCATGATTTCGATCTAGGGTATTTCCTGAAGCTGTTCCAGAAGATGGGCAGGATAGGCGATGTTGTTGTTATCGGTCTTCCTATGCAATAAGTTCTGCGATATATATTTTGAGACCTAAAGATAATTATATATAATATTATATTAAGGTCGCATACGTAAGAAAATGCGACATATGTCACTAAGCTCGATAGTCAAAAAGCTACTTTTAACTTTTCCTCTGGTAATGTACCCTATGTTCACCGATTCTGCTGATGCTTTGAAAGACAAAAATTTACGTCCGTTGCCAAGGATAGAATGCGTGACTGAAAGCCCGAAAACCGAGCCCATAGAAAAGGATGAGGAATCGGGAATAGAATTGAGAGTATTGTACGGAACTGATAAAGGCAAAGGCCTCTATAGAATAACTGCAATCGCCCAGGATACGAAAGGAAAGAAAAAGGGCATCAAGAAAATAGAATTATATGAAAACGGAAAAAGAATACATACATCTAACACTAGATTCCTTACTGCAGATATCAAACGCAAAAAGAATCCAGCCAAATATAATCTGGCTATAATAGATAGCGATGGAAATATGTATATCACGAAACCGGCGGAAATTTTATCTGAAGTTTTGAAAGTACCGCCCATGTTATTATTAGCGTTCAAAAAAGACAAAAATCATCTTATCGATGGATACACACCTTCTTTTGGCGAAGCTGGATATTTCAAAAACTATGATAAGAATTCATTGAAGTTCAAGCTAGGAGAAACTGAAGTGATAATACCTGCGATGAAGGATGAAAAAGCCAAATGTCTGAAGTGTCATAATCCTCAGGCATTGCAGAATACGATTGGACAAAAACTCGCACTCTATGAGAATATGGTCCTGAGATTATGGGACACAAATCAAAAGTTATCACTTAGGCAGATTATTTTGAATCCTGCTGATATATCAAAGATAACTGAGAAGGATATAAAGAACATAGAAGAAGCAATGGTTAAAGAAGGGCTTACCGAACGGCAGAAAGAGATGTACAAAAGAATGTTCAATGGGGGCGGTTCTGATGGTGTCTATTATACTGATAAGCATTTCATCGCGACCATGATTGGACCCAGACTTGAATCAATACTTCTCCACGAATTCACGCACGCTCTACAGCGGCAAACACCTATAAAGCTTTCAAAGACCGGAGAAAAGCATTTGCCTAGCAACATGACTTTATGCGAGCCGTTTGCATATTACATCTCTGCGCTCACTGAAGAGACAGCCCCACTTATATGGATCATTGATGAAATAAAAGCCACTGAAAATAGGCATTCGGACCAGACTGAGTTCGTAAAAGAAATAGTGAGAACTTATTGCCATTATTTCGACAAAGATGATTTCGATCCGGAAGCGTTTGCGAAAGCAGTAGACACAATGGAAGATAAGACTTTACCCATGATGCGAAAAACATTCCTGGAATACAACCAGAATGTGTTGGCCATGGATACATTAGCCATTGAAGCGCAAAGCCACGAATTCCCTTTAGAAGCCATTATCGCTGCAAATTTCAATCCTATAATAACAGATACTGATCCTAAAAAAGTTGAGGAAGGAGTTATAAAATGCAATGAGCTTTGGGACACCTATCGGCTCAAGACAGAACAAATGACTTTACCTATAGTCAGAGAGCAGAGTAATTCATATCTTGCTGGCGGAGATGGCATCAAAGAGAATCTGATGACCAATGTCAAATCCGCGCAGTATCTAATTAAAGAGAGTCTATTGGAAGCGGGGTACAGCAAGAGAGAAGTATTGCAGATATACCACACTTTCCTCAAGCAAAGATTTAGTGATGGAAATGGTAACTTCAATTATGAGCCTGATACGCAGAAGATGATGGTTGTGCTCGAATTAAGATTCCAGAGAGCATGGACACATTATGTGTGCGAAAAAGCGAATAGCGAAGATGATGAAAGCGACGCTATCATGACTCCTGAGAGCAAGGCAAAAATGGAAGCATGGATGACAACCTCTGAGAATTCCGAAGTCAAAGCGTTATACGCCGAGAAGAAAAGACTGGAATCTAAACTTTCTCCAAGTCCAGTTCAAGGAAATGCGTCGAGCAACTGATGCAAGGATCGTACGCCCTGATAAGTTTTTCTAACTCTAATTTTATTTCATCTTTTGATTTATTGAGAATTGTCGGAAGATAGATTTTAATTGATTCTTGCAGGTTCAGAAGATTCTGCGATGTCGGAGTCGTGATGTTCGCATACGTGCATTTGCCGTCTTTATCGAACTTGTATTTGTGGAATAAGATTCCTCTTGGAGCTTCGGATGCGCCTACGCCGATGCTCGCTTTCGGCGTGATTAGTTTTGGTGATTCCTGCTTGAGCTTCATGTTTTCTAGGATTTCAATGCTTCTTCTGACACCTTCGTGGACTTCAATCGCCTGCGCTATGTTGTTCATATAAGGCGAGAATTTGTGCTTGAGCAATTTATCCGCTAATTTGATCGAATAATTGGATAATTGGTCTTTGTTATTGTATAATCTTGACAATGCGCCGACCATGTAGCTCTTTCCGTCCTTCATGACGAATTCTGCAGTCGAATCCTCTTGGAAGAATTCCTTAAAGTGTTGTTCATAATCTTTTGTCTGGAAGCATTTGTCTTCCTGGCAAGCCACTATGTCTGATGAATCGAAATATGCTCCGCCCCCTAACGCGACTAGAAGTTTCTGATGCTCAAAATGAGGATAGTTAAGTTCTGAGAATAATTCAACAGTCTCTTTCGCATCTTTCTGCACTGCTAATAGCTGCGTTAATAATGTATCAACCGCTTTCTGGTCAGGAATTCTTGAGATCCCGCCAGGGATGACGGCGATAGGATGTATGTCACGTCCCCCGAGTACGTTTACCATCGCATTGCCTGCCCTCTTTATCCTTAACGCTTTTTCTATCTCAGGCTTGTATTTAGGAAGCATATCTAGCGCGCTGCTATGGCCCGTATAATCAGGCAGTGTGAGGAAATATAAATGCAGGACGTGACTCTGTATCAATCCGCCGATGTTGATGAGTTCCCTCAATAAGCTTGTTTGTGGACTAACCCTAACGCCGAACGCATTCTCAATTGCTTTGACTGAAGTCAGTGTGTGCACAGGTGAGCATACGCCACAGATTCTTGAGGAGATATTTGGAAGATCGTTCCACAATTTATTTTTGAGAATTCCTTCAAAGTATCTCGAGCCTTCGAAAATATTTAATGAAGCTTCTTTCACTTCGCCTTTATCGATTCTGATATGCAGTTTAGCATGGCCTTCAATTTTCGTTACGTGGTCCAGCTTGATAGTCCTTGTCATTTCCTGCACACCTTCTTTTTCTTCCCGCATGATTCACATTTCTCGCTGATGTCGGCGAACTTATGCATCTTGTTGCAGATATCTTCATCTGTCAATCCCCATGATTTGAATAATTGAACTTCCGCAGGGAAATTCGCTGACGGCAATGGCCCTCTGCACATTATGCAAGGAATATCATCCTTTGTGCAGATCGCATCGCACCCGCCGTGCGTGACTGCGCCTAAGCAAACTACTTTCTTTAGCAGATAACAATCTTTTCCTCTTTTAGGACATTGGTCGCAAACACTGCCCTGGAACTCTTTTAGAACTTTCTTTTTTAGATAAGTGTTAAGGAAATCGACGAACTCTTTCTTTATTATCGGACATCCGCGCATATGGTAATCGACTTTCACAATCTTGTCGATTGGCTGGACGTCGATGGAATCTTTCAGCATCTTCTGATTGTATACATAACGTTCTAGTTCTTTGTTCTCGACGTAATTGCGCATCGCGGGGATTCCGCCGTTGACTGCGCATGCGCCTAATGCGACAACAAACTTTGATTTTTTTCTTATTATTTTGAGTTTTCTTATTTCGCGCTTTGTCGTGATTGCGCCTTCGATAAACGCGATATCGAACTTCGCATCCCTGTTCTTCTCTTTCAGAAGATGGAAGTATTGGACATCAAACTTCTTCAAGATGTCAAGTATCTTCTCTATGAACAATACTGTGAATTGGCAGCCTTGACAGCAGGTGAATGAGAAAAATCCTATTGATAGTTTTTTTTTACTAGGCATGCACTTTTCAAGGGATTTTGAATATATAAAGATTAGCAATAATCTGATAGATAATCTATTTTCTAGTAGCATTGGACTGCGGAACTACTGCTGTAGTTCTAGCCCATTGCTTATACAATTAATTATATATTTTCAACAAGCACTGGACATTCTCCCTAGTGCACTGGACATTCGTGAAACTTATAAACATAGAATTTGAAAAATGTTCCGGTGATCTGAATGACTCCGGAAAAAGCATTAGTGGCTTTTCAAGATAGAAAGATAAGAAGAGCATGGCATAATGATGAATGGTATTACTCAGTAGTTGATGTTGTTGAAGCTTTGACTGAAAGCCCCAGCCCTAGACAATATTGGGGCGTCCTTAAAGGAAGAGAAATTCAGTTGTTAACAATTTGTTTACAACTGAAATTATTATCTGCAGATGGTAAATATTATAATACGGATTGCGCCAATACTAAATCAATATTCAGGATAATCCAATCAATTCCATCTCCGAAAGCGGAACCTTTCAAACTATGGCTGGCGCAATTAGGGCAGGAAAGGATTGAAGAGATAAGGAATCCAGAACTCGCTATCGAAAGGGCGCGCAGATATTACGAAATTAAAGGATACCCGTTGAACTGGATCCTAAAACGTCTACCATCTATCTCTATACGGAATGAACTTACAGATGAATGGAAAAGCAGAGGCATATCAAAAGATAAGGATTTCGCTATACTCACTGATGAGATATCTAAGACGATATTCGACGCTAGTGTAGATGAGCATAAAAGATTGAAGAGGATTGACAAAGGCAATCTGCGCGACAATATGGTTGATTGGGAACTATTGTTAACAATATTAGGCGAGAAAGCCGCAGTTGATATAACTGTTGCAAAAAATTCCAAAGGATTCTCGGAATGCGAGAAATCAGCTTTGGAAGGCGCTGAAATCGCGAAGAACGCTCGCAAAGAATTGGAGAAGAAGATAGGTAAATCCACTATCTCAACTAAGAAAATAATAGAGTGCAAAAATAAATAATTATACTCTGCAAGTCTTACACTTTTTTGAGACTCTCGCTTTCGCTACGTCCATTGCTGCTATCCTTGGCGGGACTTTTCTTTTCTTTGCTAATTCTAATACTTCTTTAGTGTTCTGCTTGACTTTCTGCTCAACTAATTTGAACATAGTCTTTGTCGAGCCGTTAATGAATTCAACGTATGAACTTATTACGCCGCCTGCGTTTGCTACGAAGTCCGGAACTACTATAATTCCTTTCTTGTGCAGCTTGTATTCAGTGTCGTGCCCCATAGGGATGTTTGATCCTTCGACTAATAATTTGTACTTTATCCTGTTAACATCTTTAGGTTTCACTAGATCAGGAATAGCTGCAGTGACTAGCATGTCTGCTTTGATATCAAGAATCTTATCTGAAGGCATTACCTTTCCTTCTTTGTATTTTACAACTGAACCTTGCTTCTTTTTTACATCTGCGAGTTTCTTGAAATCAAGTCCGTTTTCATTGTAGATGAGTCCTTGCGAGTCTGATGTTGCTATTAATTTCGCGCCGGCATCGCACAGATGCTTTGCCGCGAACCAGCCGACATTGCCAAAGCCTTCGACTGCGAATGTTATGTCTTTTACATTTAATCCCAGGTGTTTAATTGCCACTAAAGCTGAATGGTACACACCGAAACCTGTACTGCCTAATTCGTGCGGGATTCCGCCGAGGTTCTTGGGCTTGCCTGTTACTACACATCTATTTTTTAGACGTTTAGAAATCCAGCCCATCTCTTCCTCTGCCATGTACATGTCAGGAGCTGCGACGTATTTATGTGGCGCAATATCTCTTAACGCATCTGCATAAGCTTCAACCAATTCTTTCTTTCTTTGCTTTGTGAGTTTCTTAGAATCTGCAATTATTCCTGACTTGGCTCCGCCGAACGGCAAACCTGCCAATGCACATTTCCAGGTCATCGCTCTTGCGAGCCTTGCGACTTCATCAACATCAACAGTTGGTGTCATCCTGATGCCGCCTTTACCAGGACCTAGCGCAGTATTATCAATGACAATGACTGCGTGCATATCTGCTTTAGGATTATAGACTTGAATGATCATCTCTGGGCCGAAGCCGTCATAATCTATCATGATGGAACACCTCTATTTTGAATATAATGATACTGATAGAATATTTAGTATTTTCTTATATATAAAACATTAAGTTTTTAAATCGTAATAGATACTGCAGTATATAATCATGGAACTAGCCAAAGCTATGAAGGACGGCGAACTTGTGCCTGAAAATCAATGGAAGGCGCATATCGATAGTTTGCAATCCAATGGTCGCGGCAGCAAAGGCGCAGTTAGCAAAGCTTTAGTTTCTGCAGTTAGTAAAAGAATTCCTAAGAAGAAGTTCGCAATTATGTTTTCAGGCGGAGTGGATAGTTCACTGATTGCTTACTTATGCAAGAAAGCGAATGCTGATTTTGTTTGTTACGCTGTCGGCATTGAAAATTCCACTGATCTTGTGCAAGCAAAGACTGCTGCAGAAGAGATGGGATTGAAACTCGTTTCTAAAGAATATTCACTCGATGAAGCGGAAGTCATAATCAAAAAAGTAGTAAAGCTTGTCGGCACTGATCCTGTAGCAGTTGGAGTAGGCTGTGTTGTATACGCGTGCATGGAACTGGCTAAGAAAGACAAAATCAATACATTCTTCACCGGATTAGGCTCAGAAGAGATTTTCGCGGGATATGAAAGACATAAAGTCGATGATATCAATGCAGAATGCTGGAACGGATTGAAAGCAATGTATCAACGTGATTTCCTTAGAGATTTCGCTATCGCTAAATCATTCGGCGCTAAAGTATTGACGCCTTTCTTAGATTCTGATCTAATCAAAGAAGCAATGCTCATACCTGGCGCTCAAAAAATAAAAGGTGATGTGAAAAAATACATACTTCGCGAAATTGCTGAAGAACTCGGCTTGCCTAAAGAAATCGCCTGGCGCAAGAAGATGGCGGCGCAGTACGGAAGCAAGTTCGACAGAGCAATATCAAGACTCGCGCATAGGATGAATATGAAATTCAAGAAAGAATATCTATGCTCTTTGGTGAAATTAGGGGCATTATTCAGCTCAGGCAAAGATAGCACCTACGCTTTGTATCTAATGCAGAAGCAAGGCTATGATGTCAGATGCTTGATAACTATCAAAAGCAAGAATACTGCTTCGTTCATGTTTCATACTCCTAACATAGACATGACCAAGTATCAAGCAGAAGCTTTGGAATTGCCATTGATGACTTTTGAGACTAAAGGTGAGAAAGAAATTGAGTTAAAAGATCTCGAATCTGCTATCAAAAAAGCTAAAACAAAATATGACCTTGACGGCATCATAACAGGCGCATTATTCTCTGAATATCAAGCTAGCAGAATTATCAAATTATGCGAAGGATTGGGATTGAAATGTTATTCACCATTGTGGCACATGGATCAGGAGACTGAAGTTCGCGAAATAATCAAAGCGGGTTTCAAAATTGTGTTGACTGCAGTCGCTGCTGAAGGTTTGAACAAGAAGTGGCTCGGCAGAGTCCTAACAGAGAAAGATGTGGATGCTCTCGTCGCTGTTCACAGGAAAGTCGGCATCAATATAGCTGGCGAAGGCGGAGAGTTTGAGTCATTGGTCATTGACGGACCTAACTTCAAAAAAAGATTAGAGATACTTGATTCTGAGATTATTGAAGAGAACGAAAATACTGCTTTATTGCGAATAAAGAAAGCAAAATTGTGCTGATTTATAGCATTCAAAATATATTATTTCAAACCGCAAAGTATATAAACTTAGTCGTGCTAAATTAAAAGCTAGGAGAGCAAGTTTTTGGCGAAACTTGTTTCCTTTTGGCGATAAAAAGTTTGGCGTTTGTATAATGACTGTTTCTAAGAAATCATAGTCTTAAATGTATTTAAGAATTGTGGTGGTAGGAAATACAATCACTATATTAGAAATAAACAAAACAGGGGGAATGGTAGAAAATGATGGAATTTATGGTGGAAAATGCTATGAAAGGCAGCCAAGACCTAACAGCCTTGGTAGGACAAGCTAATATCAAAGTAATTGGTTGTGGCGGGGCAGGCAACAATGTAGTAAGTTGGCTGTATAAAAAAGGAATACGTGGCGCAGAAATTATAGCATGCAACACGGACAAACAACATTTGACAATAAGTGAAGCTGACAAGAAATTCTTGATCGGTAAAGAATTGACAAGAGGTCTTGGATGCGGCGGTTTCCCAGAAAGGGGCGCAGAAGCAGCTAAAGAGAGCATGAGCGAAATAAAAGAAGCTCTAAAAGGCTCTGATATGGTATTCGTATGCGCAGGAATGGGCGGCGGTACAGGTACAGGTTCAGCACCAGTCGTAGCTCAAGTAGCTAAAGACACAGGCGCAATCGTAATCGGAACAGTAACAATGCCTTTCAAGATCGAAAGAGCTAGAGTAGACAAAGCTGAATTCGGTTTACAGCAATTGAGGCAAGTATCCGATACAGTAATCGTTATCGATAACAACAGGCTAGTGCAAATCGCTGGAAATCTTCCAGTACAGCAAGCATTCGCAGTAGCTAACGAGCTAGTTTCTACAATGATTAAAGGAATCGTAGAGACTATCGCAGTACCTTCATTGGTCAACTTGGATTATGCGGACGTTAAAGCAATCATGACTAACGGCGGAGTAGCTGCTATCGGCGTCGGTTCATCCGATACCAATAACAGAGTAGAAGAAGCAGTCAAAGGCGCTTTGAGCAATCCTTTGCTTGACATCAGCTATGAAGGCGCGACAGGCGCTCTTATCCACGTATCCGGCGGAGCAGATATGACTCTTGAAGATATCAACAGAGTAGGTGAATTAGTCACTGAATCATTGGATGAAGACGCAAACGTTATCTGGGGAGCCAGAGTATGCGACGACCTTAAAGGAAGATTGATTGTAATGACAATCATCACAGGCGTCAAATCTCCATGGATACTGGGCAAGCTTGATAAAAAGCATGCAGCAGTAGAAGCTCATCAGATGAGTAAAGAGCTCGGCATAGAAATCGTAAGGTAGATACCTTACTTTTTTTCATTTTAAGCTCGTACAGGCTCTTGCTCATATGAACTTCTCATGATACCCCCAACATATCTAAAATTCATGGGGCAAGGCCTTTTTTCTTCTCTTTTTATTGATTTTTAATTGACTAGAATTAAGTTAAATGTGATTCGAAAAAAAAGCTTATTCTATGATTATCTTATGTTCAGTCTGAGAAACATCTATCTCACAGCTTTTTGACTTCGCAAAAACCTGGGAAAACACTGAGACATGCGTTCGCTTCGCTCACTTAGTCTCAACAGAATTATTCTATAATAATCTTATGCTCGTTCTGAGAAACATCTATCTCTTTCAAATCATTGACTACAATATCAGAACCCCTTGGTAGATATTTAACATCGTGATTCTTGAAAACTACGCTCATTACATTATGGAATTCCAATGTCTTTGTAGGAACTTCTACAGTCTTATGCGCGTCATTAATCTTGAAGAGCTTAACCTCTACCATATACGGATATTCATCGTTCTCTGGAGATTCTTTTCTCCTGCATACGATAATGCTCTTCGCTTTGTATTTCATAGGTGATACAGAAATTGCTGGATTTAAAAATGTTGCGGATTAAAAATTGTGAAAAGCCTCAGGGGAGAACCTGGTTTCAGGTGCACTTCCCACGGCTTTGTAGTATTCTTATGCCACTTTAGATAATGTGCTAGTATTTATTATTTTCTGTCTGCGATTAAATATTATTAGTATGTAATATACAGATATACTAATTGGAGAGTTATAATAAAATTATTCAGAATCTAAGCTCTCAGATAATTCAAAATCGTCTCTTATCTCCCCATATAATGGAAAATCAAAATTGCAACATAGTGCAGGTTTGTTCTTTTTTTGACAAGAAACAAAGTTTTGACAAATACCCTCATTTGCCTTTTTAAGGACGTATCTTATTCCTTTTTTATGCTTAATTATCTCTTTTTTAATTTTACCCCTACATATTAATTGAGTCACATATCCCCTAATCAAATCACCATGCGTTAAATCTGTAATATCTAATTTTTCTATGATTTTTCTTATATTAAATGAAACATCTGCTAATTTTTCATCAATTACATTACTTACTTTGATAAATCCGCTTTTTTGCTCATTAGCTATAAAATTCTTATTTTTTACATATGATTCGGCATTACTTCTTTTACAGTATCTTTGTTCAGTTTTCACGTATTTTGCGGCAGGCTCACTTCGTGCTTCAGCGAGGGTAGTTGTTGATTGAATAGTATGTGGGCTTTTTTCAATCATTTCTTCTTCTGTTCTCCAGACTTTAACCATTTTTAGATTAAAATTATCGTTAATATTTAAGCATTATTGTGGTTAGGATGTTTATCTTGCCGTAGCTTTGCCGTAGTTTCTGTTAAACCGATTCAAATAGTTCCCGTCTCAGTTCTGGTGTATCCGTAAAAACGATTCAAGGAGGATACGCCATGATATGCATAATCTGCAACAAGAAAATCGAAGGCAAGGAAGACATCTGCCAGGAATGCGATAAACTGATGGATCTCTTCTACAGGAAACATCCAGAAGACAAACCGATGGCATTACAGATGTTCCGGGACGCAAAGGAGGATGAAGATGAAGGCTGGTATTAAATATTATCTGGCGTGGTTTTGCATTTACCTGCCGATAGCCATGAGCTACAAATATCTGGTCAGGGATGAGATAACCACACTGCTCGGCATCATCGTGATAGCATTGGCAGTAATACCAGTATTCCTTGCAGTCTTCAAAGACAGACCTAGACTGGACTTGAACTATTCAAGACCCGGCGAATTCAATGTGCCAGCTCCAGTCATGAGGACAGCGATAAAAGTAATGGGGTGGGACAAATGAACCTGAAAATATTATGGGACACGTTACTGCTCATGATGGTTGTCGGCACAGTATTCATGCCCGCCGTCTCCGCAGTGACTTTCACAGGACCGACCGCAAGCGACATCAGCACCTTCAACGACATACTCTCGCCATTGATGAAATTGTACAACTTCGTGAAATACGCAGCCACAGTCTTAGCTGTGCTGTATCTCGTATTCGCAGGCATATCTTTCATCATGGCGAGCAATGACCCGAGACAGAGAGAATTAACCAAATCAATGGCGAGCTACGTCTTGGTAGGATTGGTAGTAGTCTGGGCTGCGCCGATGATGGTGGAGTATCTGCTGTGAGAAAACTTATTTTTCTCTTATTTTTTGTACTACTCATCATACCATCAGCTTATGCTTCAAGCAACAGCGATTGGTGGGATGTCGTGGACGAGTTCTATGACATCGCAGACTACTTCATCGAGAAGATTGTCGAGTTCATGTTCGCTTTGATACAAGGTGCGACAAGACCATTCCTATCATTGATTGAAACATTGCTAAAATCCGAAGTATCTATCACCCCTTTTCAGAGCCTATGGCGTTCATTGGCGTACGTCGTCAGTATGTTCTACGGCTTGCTTTTCCTTTACGCAGGATTGCAGTTCATCACCTCCGGCAATGATCCAGCGAAACGGACAGATGCAAAGACGTGGCTCAAGAATACATTTGTGATGATTGTCCTAGTCCAAGCTTCGTACTATCTTTACCAACTGACAATGCAGATATCATCAGCTCTGACAACAGCGATACTGAAAAAGTGCTGGGTAAGCTTTTTCACGATAACCTATGACGTTTTCACTAATCTCAGCATGGAGTATATGTTCATCACGTTGTATATCATAATCCTGCTAGTTACAATCCTATTGTTGGCAATCCGTTACATCTTCGCATCAATCGGCGTAGTCTTTGCCCCGATAGGAATCTTTCTCAGCTTCATCCCACCATTGCAGAGCTATGGCAAATTGATAATCAACAGCCTAGGAATAATGGCGTTCATCCCATTCGTCGATGCAATCATCATCCTCGCATCATCGCAGTTATTATTCACGCCAGTCTTTTCAAGCATGCAGATTCTGGTCAAGATAGTGGCGTTTTTGATAATCGATTTCTCCACAATCATGCTCTTCAGATTGGCAGTCACCAAATCCGCATTCGATTCAGTCACAGGCGGAGTCACAAAAGTGATCAAATACGCATCATTGCTCTAATATGTCCTACGAAATCCCTGCGGAACTTGAATACAAAGAGATAATCATGTTCGGACTTACATTCATGCAGTTGCTCTACGCAATGGTTTTCCTAGTGCCTATTGCCATCATCCTGAAATCCGGCATCGATTACACAATCCAGGCAGTCATCATCGCATTGCTCGTCGGAATCGCTCTCATGTTCATGTTCTTCAATCTCACAGAGAAGCTCAAGGAGATGTGGCAATACATGAAGCTGAAGACCAAGTACCAAAGATACCTAGAGACTGACCAGAAAGTCGCCGTCCTAAAGATAAAGCCGATTAATTTCACGATAAAGACTGACGAGGAGAAGCAAGTCATCATCAAGACGTTCAGGAAATTCCTTAACTCGTTGAACTTTCCGATACAGATACTCATCAAGACAGAGCCGTTGCTATTGGACAATTATCTGAACCAACTGCATAAGAAATCCTTGAATAAGGAGCTGGTCGCTGGCATGAAGAAACATCTTAGCGAGACTCTGAGTGATAAAGTCTTGAACAAGACGTTCTACATAATCATCCCAGAGAAAACCGGATTGGAGAAAAGGCAGTGCATCGAGAAGCTCAAAGACCTCAACCTCAAAGTCGATGAAGCCAAACTGCCTGCAGAGAAATATTACAAAATCGATATAACGTCGGCAGACTTCAAGATAAAGCAATACCATACGATAATAGCGGTCAGAGGCTATCCGAGATTTGTCGAATCCGGATTCCTCGACAAAGTAGTAACTTCGCAGGGCTATTTCGATATAAGCATCCATATCGAGCCGGATTCGATTGAGCATACCATGGTCACGCTCAATAAAGAGTTGCAGAAACAGAAAGCCGATCTCTATTCTGCCGAACTCAAAGGCGTAGTATCGCCATCTCTCGAAATCAAGTACAAAGACACAAAGAGCATCCTTGAGCAGTTGCATAAAGGCGAAGAAAAGCTGTTCAATGTTTCAGTCTATGTCGAATGCAGAGCATCGACCAGAGAAGAACTGAGAGACCTTGTGGCGAAAATCCAGTCCGAGCTTAATGCGTTAATGATGGATTCCAAGATTCCTACTTATCGGATGATTCAAGGCTTGAAATCAGTCTTGCCGTCAGGCATTGATGCGTTGAACATCAAGCGAAACATAACAAGCAACGCCCTTTCGGCATTCTTTCCTTTCACATCCCCATTCCTTGAAATAGATGATGACGGCATCTGGCTCGGCTTGAATAAGAACAACATTCCGGTAATAAAAGATGTATTCAAGCAATTCAATCCCAATGGTTGTATCTTAGCATCATCCGGCTCAGGCAAATCATACACCGCTAAACTAATCATAAGCCGTTATATTTTGAACGGGACTAAAGTCATAGTCATAGACCCCCAATGCGAATATAAGCAACTCGTGAAGCATTTTAACGGGCAATGCGTTGAGATTAGCAGGACTTCTGAGACCGTGATTAATCCATTAGACCTAGTAGGACACGAATATCCAGACAAACGTCTGTCATTGATGGGCTTGATTCCAGTCATGTTAGGCGAACTGACGGAATCGCAGAAATCATTGATGGACAAAGCCATAACCATGGCATACCAAAAGAAGGGCATCAGCATAGATGAAGCCACATGGAGCAATATGTGTCCCATGATGTCCGATGTGCTCGATGCCCTCAAAACAATGGAAAGAGGGGCAAATACCTTTGAGAAAGTCTCCATTAAGTCTCTGATGAACAGGGTAGAGATGTATGTCAATGGCGTATTCTGTTTCCTCAATAAGCAGACGAAGCTCGATTTCAACAACAATTTCGTATGCTTCGATATATCCAAGATGCCTAAATTAGTGCAACCAGTGATGATGTATCTGATTCTGGACTATGTCTACATGAAGATGAAGGCGGACATAAACCGCAAACTGCTTGTCATCGATGAAGCATGGACGCTTCTAGGCAGAGCAGAGGATTCCAATTACATATTCGAGATAGTCAAGACTTGCAGGAAATTCAATATGGGGCTTCTCTTAATCAACCAAGAGGTTGAAGGATTATTGACCTCAAAAGCCGGAAAGTCTGTGCTTGCCAATACATCATACACATTCCTGATGAAACAGAAGCCTGCTGTCATCAAAGATATCCGAGACACGTTCAATCTCAGCCCTGCAGAAAAAGACTATCTCCTGACTGCTTCCATCGGCGAAGGGCTGTTGATAATCGGCGATGAGCATACTGAGCTTAAAGTGGTCGCATCTGCTGAAGAGCATAAGCTGATTACAACCAATGCGGATGAACTATTGAAGCTCGAAGCAAATGCTATGAACCCTGCTTTCAGGAAGGACGTGGAGATCAAGCTGGACTTGTCCAGCGATGTCTACCGGAAAGCGGATTTGAGCGAGGATGATGTGAAGTATTTGGTTAGGAACGGATATGCTGAAGAGCAATGCAGAGCGATAGAGGCGAAAAGACAGGAAGCATATCTCGTGAAGAAAAAGAGATGCGAAAGTATGCCCCACGTTTTCTTAGTTTGGGAGATTGCGAATTATCTAAAAAAGTATACTTCTGAAATCAAAACTACATCAACATCTGTGGCAGATATTATTGTCCAAACGCCAAAGGGCGAATTCGCTATTGAGATTGAAACGGGCTATTTCTTGAAACACAACAAAGCAGAATTATTTGATAAAGTAAAGGCATTGAATGAAAAGTTCGGCTCAAATTGGTGCTTTGTTGTGACTGACAATGATATAAGAAAACAATATAGGCGATTAGGGAGAACATATACACGGATGGATTTATCGAGATTAGTGCAAGAAATTCCCCTCTCACCCCCTCAAATTCTGGCGTTTAAAGCTTTATCCCCCTCAAACTCTGCGAATTCGCCCGCAGGACTTACCATTCATACAACCAACACGGAGGTATCTAAAATGAACGACCAACAACCTAAGAACGATAAAAACGAACCGACTAAAGAATACAACGATCAACCGATTCTCGAAACGCGAATTAGCTTGAGCAAGGATGGGAAATATGTCATACACAAGACAATCATCACAGACATAAAACCGATTGCATATATGCAAAAAGTACTGGGCTCAGAATGAGCCCACATTATTCTATTTTAACATAAAGTATAAATACTCTGATTAAAATTAGGTTAACATTGAAAAAAAGAATTCAAATTTCGGAAATAATGCCGATATTATCTAAAGCGATTAATCAAAATAAATTAAGTCCTAATGTCCCTCATTATTATACCAGAATATTTACTTATTTTGATGAAATTGAAATTCCTGAAACATCATTTATGCAGACATTAAAATCCATATCATCCATCCTTAACGAAATAGATCAACACCACTTTAAAAGTCCAGAAGACTATTTTTTGTATATTATTAGTATTTGTGAACATATTACTTCAAAGATTTTTCAAAAAAGTATTAATCAAAAGGAGATATATGAAAAATATTCCACTCAATTTAATCAAATCGTAGATTTAATTAAAGAAATATATTCAAAATTTGAAGATTCTTTTGCACAATCTCGAACAAATGAATATAATTCTTTCAAGGGGAATAATACTTCTTCCAAAATTGAATTAGAATTTGATTTAACTAGTGAACTGGACATTAAAAAAGCAATAATCAAAGAATTTGTTCTCCCCTACAAATATGAGATTAAAAAAGATAAAGTAATTAATAGGGGATATGTCCCGATAATTTATCAAGGAAAAATAATTTATCAAAGTGAATCCAAATCATTTAGAGGGCACATAATTGAAAATGAAATCACCCCTATGGGATATCCCTTTTATGGAATAGACATAATTCATCCTAAAAATGAAAATGAGTTTATAGAATTTGTCAATGAATTAATTGCCATATTTAAACATAATATTGAACAGAGAAAGGGATATAAACTATTATGGAATGGAACAAAAAGTAAGCCTGAAGAAGAAGTACAAATCTTTTTTGATAATCAAATTATAGAATTAGCCCAAAGAAGAGGCATTGAAGTCTCTCGAGAAAATGAAACGGGGCGCGGTCCAGTTGATTTTAAGTTTATTGAATCAGTAGAACATAAAGCACATCTTGAAATCAAAAAGGCGTCTAATCCTAAATTAATAAAAGGGTTATCTAAACAATTAGTTACTTATTTAAAAGCGGATAAATTAGATATAGGTTTTTATCTAATAATTCAATTTTTTGACAATGAGGATAAAATTATCAATACGTTTAAACAACAAATTTCAAAATTAAGATTAGATAATAATATAAAGATATTTACTATATTTATTGATGCAAGAAGAAATAAAAAATCTGCATCAAAATTGTAAAATGGCTGAAAAAATAGTTAATCCCGAAACCAAAGAAATAATTATCAAGTGCAGTAGTGATTTAGAATTAAATAGCTATTCTAATTTTTACGATGCATTTGGAGATTTAACTATTACTGAAATAGTTAATAATTTTAATATAGTTAGATATAGTTTATTTGAAAGATATTATTTGTCCGATAAAAGCTTTAAAGAAACAATTAAAGTGATGAAACAAAATATCCTAAAGCTTCAATCGCAATGGGATACTTTTACACCATTAAAACCTAGAATAATTGATATCGAAGATTTTAATGCGGGATTTAAATTTACTATTATTAAAAATATTAAAAAGAAAATTAAGGATAAATTAGATAATCTAGAGATATCAAGAAAAGGTACGGATTTTGCATGTGTTGTTTATATCTATAAAAAAGAAAATAATAAAGTGGGGATTTTATTTTCGAATTATAATTATAGTAATTCTAAATTACTTGATTATCTCTCTAAAGAATTGGTTGAAAGGCTTATTTTCGAAAATCTTAGGCCTGAGAAATATAAATTAATTGAATTGGTAGATCGTTTAAATAAAGTAATTGGAATTAAATTTGACCCTGGGTACTTAGTCCCAAAAAAGATTAAAGATAAATTACAAGAACAAGATAAAATTAGATTAATCTCTAATTCTATAAAATTAGAGAAACAAGAAATTAGATTATTAGATTTAAAATCATTTGAAGAGTTTAATATTCTTATCTCTGATATTAAGAATAAAAAACGTGATATAGAGCAATTAGAGGGGTATTTAGATTTAATTCGAATTAAAATTGAATCTTTGGATAAAGGCACTAAAACAGTAATTACGGTTTGGTCAAATAAATTAAATGTTGAAAGTAAAGGGGAATTTGTTTATTTAATGGGTTTTTTAAAACAATTATTTTTAAAACAGAAATCAAATCATAAAAAAGAGATTATACAAAAAACAATTAAATCTAGTCTTATCGCTCATTAAATCAAGTTTTATAGTTTAAATTCATATTCCCCCATCTTTTTCTCTCTCTGCACCTTTTCCAAGCATATTTTCTCTTTTCGGCACGTTCTGAAGTTCATTGTGTTTTCCCTTCCGCATATCTTCACAAGGCATACGATTTGTGGCAAAAGGTCGCTTCTCGGCTAAAACATCATGACTTCCTCTCTGCAAGGCACCTCTAGAAAAAATGCATGGAGGTGCATTAAAATGATAGAAAAAGACCATTTTTGCGAATATGAAATAGCTGGAGAACTGATTCTCTGCGGAATATGCGGTGCAGAGCACCACATTAAGGGTGATGTCCAATGAGGATTGCCATCACCGATTTGAAAGATTACAATGAAGCCATTCTCAGATTCGAATGGCTTAATCTCGAAAACTGCTCAACTGCAGATGAAATCGGATGTTTCATCAACAGATTCCTTGCAAAACGGAGCAGGGAAACCGGTGAACTCCATGAAGAATGGTTCGTAACAGATTACGAAGAATTCGTTGATCTCGGTGAGTATCCTTCTATCGAAGAACTTGCCGAAGCAGCCAAACTTAGCAAACTGCATGGCTGGGAAGCGGTTTCAGCATATTACGGCTATAACCGCTCCTTTGACGGTTTTGATGATGCTTATTCTGGCATATATGAAAGCGAAGAGGATTTCGCCTATGATATAGCTCACGAATGCTATAGCGAGAAAGAACTAGGCAAACTTGAGCTGTATATCGATTGGGGGAAGTACGCTAGAGATTTGTTTATTGGCGATTACTTTAGCGAAAAACTTGAATCATTCAAAATTGCAGTATTTAGACGAATTTAGGGCAATGAATATCCTGCATCAAAATAAGCTTGCATATCTGCAGGAACTCTTTGTTTGATTCTTTTTGAATCTTGTAATTTACCAATTTTAAATCCGTATTCTATTAAATTCCACCAATATTTATTAGAATTAATTCTAGAAACGGGTCCCCAAGCAGTTGAATCTTCAGTTAGATCTTTCAAATATTCTGGAACTTTATCTGATTTTTTAAATGTGATTCGTAATTCAGGTCCGAATTTATCTACCGAATCTAATTTTCTATAATCATCACTAGAAGCTACATCTTCGCCAGATTTAGATTTATATTTAACTTCAAAGGCATCTTCTGATTTTTGAGGTACTTCTGCCCATAATTGAGTTTTTCTTTTAGAATTTGCTAAATAACCTACTGATTCAAAAAAAGCCTCATCTTTTTTCTTCCAACCTACTGGTTTTTTTAAACTACCATCCGGATTAAATTCATATAAACCCATTATTTCACCTATTTAGATAAATATTTAATAAATTCTTCAACTGAATGAACTTCATCATCATCAAAATCAAATGATACCATCTTCTCAATACCGCCCCTTATTTCGTATTCTTCAGCAATGTAAGTTTTTTTAAGATCTATTTTAATAAAATAAGTTTCTTTTTCTTTATCACAAGTATGGGCTACCCATATATCCATTTCAGGATGTTTTTTCATATACTCTATTTTATCCGGTCTTAACCATAATTCCTTACCACAACCGATTTTGCCAGTAACTTCTAAATAAAGAGTCTTTTTGCCGAATTTCATAATTACATCTGGTCCACCTTTCTCGATTGGATGTTTAAGTATAATTTTAGTGGAATCTGTGCCAAATCCAATATCTTCAAAAGTAACACCTTTAATTTTATCTTGAATTAGTGAAAATACTTGTTTTTTTCTTTCTTGTTCTTTTTCCCAAGAATCTTTATATTTTAATTTCCAAACATAATCAATAACATCCGAAAGTTTTTTAGTATCTATAACTGAACCCATTTCTAGTTTAATTCCGCTCAAGCGTTCAATATCAGGGGTCCGAGTGATATATGTTGCCTTAAAGAATTTCCCATCTACATAGATACTAATTCTATCTTTATTGCCCGTCTGAATTCTTATATCAGTTATTTTGCTCATTATTCCAATTTTCTATAAGATTGATATCATTAGATTCTAGATTATATAATTTGTAAATCTGTGAATTTAATTTATTTTCGAGAACTAATTTTTCTGTAGATTCTTTAGATTTTATAGCCAATATTTCATCTACCAACTTGGAGAATTTCTTTTGATCATTCAAATCAAGTGCAGGGATAGGTATTTTCATTAAATAGATTCCATCTAAATGAATTGTAAGATTTGCTGAATTTAATATATATCTATAAAAGAAATAACTAACTACTCTCGAATTTAATATTGCTAAGATATACCTAGGGTCAAATTTTAATTCATCAAAGGAAACAATCACGCACCCACCCGAAGGCACATTTTTATCAGTATTGATTATAACACCCCTTGGATAAAGAGTTCCAAATTGAGTTATAACTACTAATTGTTTATGCTCTAAGTAAGGGTTAGTATTGGTCTTATCTTTTGCAGAATATGCATCATAATCAAGATAAAATCGTTTTATATTCTTACCTCCTAAATAATAATATTTACCATTAGGTGTAATTTCCTTATCTAAATCAATGCCTCTATCACCATCAAGAATATTTGCTTTAAATTTGCTTATCTTTGAATAAATATCATCATAATAAAGAATCCAATACCCTTTTTCAACAGCCTCATTTATCGGCAAGAAACAGGTTTTATCTTCTCTCATAGAGTAGCATTTTATTTGATAATTATTTTTAATGCATTTCTGATAAAATATGATTATCATTTCTAAAGTAACGCCTTGGAATTGACCATATGCATCAGTAATTTCACGCAAAACTGAATTAGATTGGATGAAATTTCGGATATAGTAATATCCCTCAGACCTAGAGATTGAATGCGGTACAATCATTGAAAATTGCCCATTTTTAGCTAATAAAAAATAAGTTCTTTCTAGAAACATGGTCGCTAGATTGAATTGATTCTTAAATCTAGATTTGGTATTATGTGTTATAGATAAAATCTTGTATATCTCCTTATATTTCTCATTTAAATCATAACAGACATAAGGGGGATTTCCAATAACTACATCAAATCCACCATTCAGTATAATATGCCCAAAATCGATTCTCCAATGGAATACTTGAAGCTCTGAAAATTCTTTATCAGATATTGGGGGATTCTTTCGAATAGCTTTATACTTTGCAGTTTGTTCCTTATGCGCTTTGCCATAATCAATGCCCGCTAATTTAAAATTAATATATTCTAAAAATGAGGGGGTTACTGCATGATAAATCGATTTTCTAATTGTCTCGATAATACTCCTTAGGTTTTCTGCTTTCAAACCATGTGTTTTTCTATAAATTTTATACAAAATATAATATGCCTCAATATAATCATTTAATTTATAGGTTTTCAACAATTCTCTTGCTTTTTTAAGATCAGTACCTTCGCTATTTTCAGAAAAAGCGATTAAACCAGTGAATATCCCATCAACCTTCTCGGTAAGTGGCGTATTCATTGGCATTTGAACTAATTTCTCATCGAGCCAACCTACCAAACTATTTCCCACTTTAAGATTATATTCAATATTCGGCAATGCTTTTATTTCATGTTTATTATCTTCATAATCTGAGATTAACCATAGCCAGAGTCTTAATTTAGAAATTTCAATTGCACCAGCTAAAAAATCAACGCCATATATATTTTCAGTGATTATATCTAATTTTAATTCATAGAAATTTTTCTTTTCTTTTAATTCATATAATAGTCTTCTTTTAAGTCCCAATAATACTTCAGATGCTTTAATTAAAAATGCCCCTGAGCCACAGGCGGGATCTATTACTTTGATTTCATCAAGTATTTTTAGAGCATCTTTCATATCTTTTTTATTTTTGGATTCTATTAATTCCTCAAAAGAATGGAATTTGCCTAGCTTATCAAATAGACATGGAAGTATAGTATTATTAGAGATATAATCAGTAATAGATTCAGGCGTATAATATACCCCCTTTTTCTTTCTTTCAGTTATCTTTTTGACCGCATTTTCAGCTTCTTTTTCAAAACCTTCACTTTCCCATTCAACAACGCTTCTTTCATAGACATGACCTAATATTTCTGGAGTTAATATTTTTTCTTCATTCTCCTCTATAGCTTTAACATCTTCAATTATCCAATGGTAACTATTCAAAAATTCAAATATTTCTCCCCATTGTTCAGAATCTAATTTTATATCCAAATCTTGTTCTAACACATCAGGTCTGAATAAACCACCATTCAAATAAGGCACAACTATCTGATAATCGCCTATTTCAAGTAGGTTCTTCTCTTGAGAATTAAATAGATGGAACAATTTTTTAAGATTCTGTAAAAAGTTACCCTTTTTTAATAATATCTTAGTAAATAAACTTTCACCAGAAATTTTACCCCCATCATTAAATTTTATAATTCCCTTGTGGCATAAGAAATATATAAAGAAAAACCTATCAAATATTTTCTGAGCAATTAGATATTTATGTATTGGTTCAACATCATTTTTTATATTTTGAACAAGAAGATTTCTTTTAAGCTTAAAAGCTTCATAAAATAATCCCGAGATATCTTTTGATTGGAATAAATAGTCTAAATTAGTGATATTCTTTAGTTTATCTACTTTTGAAGGATTATTTTTTGTTCGTTCAGAATAAATGAAATGTTTTGTTTCGCCAAAGCTTCTAAAAAATATTAGTTTAGTATCTATGCAGATTATACAATAACTTAAACCTCTATCCATTAAGAAATGATCTTTGATCTCTTTAATCTTTTCTTCATCGTATACTTCATATATGACTAAAAGCTTTCGCTTATCTATTCTAAAGAAGATTCCTTCTTTGTATTCTTCATCAGAATATTCTTTTTCTTCATTAAACCCTTTTTCTTTTAAGAATTCTATTAATCTTTTCTTTCCACCCAATATCTCTTGAACTTCCATTTATTTCTCAATAAAGCTAATTGCAAATAATGATTCTTTGTTAGTATTTAACTTTTGCTGAACCCCTAATTTTGTGAAACTATCTTTAAGTTCATTAATCCATTGTTTAACTTTAGTATTGGTTATTTCTTCTTTTAATTCAACTTTTATTTTTTTAACCACTTTTTCAGTTGTACTCCCGCAATTATGTCTAGTCAATTCAAGAGTATCTTCTAATTTTGAAATTTCAGAATACAATTCAACAAGTTTTTCAGAAGTAATATAATCTAAAATATTATTTATTAATTTATCAACATTATCATTGAAATAATGCATCCTTAGATGTTCTTTTCTTTTATTACTTAAATACTCTTCAAATGAATTAAGTTCGTGTTTAAAAATTCCTTCGAAATCAATTCTTCTACTTAGTTCATCAGGATTTTGATTAGACAAAATTTCCTCGTTATATGAATCAGTATTCTTATAGACAATACTTAATCCCTTTTTACCTTCGAAACTAGTATAATTCTTACCTGAGGGGATATTGACTTTAGTTAGATCTTCCTTCTTAAGATTATACTTTTTAATTGCTTTTTGCAAAAATATTAAGATGGGTTTTGAATAATCTAAAGCAATTTCTAAATCTTTAAAATTGCCTTCTCTTAAATTACCCCTTATTTTTTGAAGTACTTCTATGTACATCCTTTTGTCTTTAGCTCTTCTTTCCGATAAAAGCTCTTTTTCTGCTTCAAACCATATCCTATATTCAACTCCTACAAATCGAATTATATCCTTAATCCTTAATTCCATTGTTTCAACTAGTTTTAGTTCAATATCTAAATCATCATCCGGTCTAAAATTCAGAATCTCAATTTCTTTTGGAGCATCAAGTCTTGTTGCTCTACCTATTCTCTGTATTATTCTTACGGGATTATAGGGGATATCAAAATTTATTACTAAATCCGCACCGCTTATATTGAATCCTTCGGAGAGTGTATCTGTAGTTATTAATATTCGAAGTTTATCTTTAGATTCATTAAATTTCTCGATGATTGTTTGTTTATTTTCAGTATTAGAATCAACAAATCTTATCTCATCGGGATGAATTGAATTTTTAAAGTATTCTTTAATCGCTTTCAATGTATCTTTATATTCGGTAAATATCAGTATCTTTTTACTTTTATTAGAATTGAATACTTGACTTAATTGATTTATTTTTTGGTCATTTTTGAATAATACTCCTGATTTTTCCTTTAAGAAGGGCTCTAATTTTTTTATTTGTTCATTTATCTTAGCTACATCAATTTTTAATTCATTGAGTATTTTTAGATTACCAGATCCTTTACCTTCTTTGATTTTATCGATTACCTCTGAAAGCTTGTTTTTATAATCTAAATCAAAGTTGATATCTATATCATTAAAATCCGAACCAAAATTAACATCAATCTCATCTTCATATTCTTCTTCCTCTAGATATTTAGTGTTTTGTTTCTCAATGGCAGTTAATATCATAGTGCTTTTCTTGGATAATCTCTTAAGAGTAAGGTAGTAAGAACTGATATCACTTTCAAATCTTTTATATAATATCCATTTGAAAAACCCGCCTAAACGGACACCTTTTTCAGGGTCTAATATTCTTAAATGGGCGGCAGATAAGCTTGTGATAAAGTCTACAATCCCATTCACAATGTCTTTGTATCGTAAATCTAGCTCATATTTTATTTCTTCAATCTCGGGATCCTTTATTTTAGTAATATCAACATTTGAAAATGTCTTTAATTCGTCTATATAATCGGAAGAAGTTTTGATTGTCTCCCTCGTTGATTTGACAAACATCTCTCGTTCAATTTCTTCCTGTACCTTAGACAGATTCTCTTTTTCAGAATCAGTTAATTCTTCATATTCTTTATTTTTGAATAAGTTAATCAAATCACCAAGTTCTCTAACCAAAGTATCAAAGAGCAAGTTTTGCCCATGCCTATAGAATAATTTAACCAAATCCAAAAGATTATCTAAGCTGGTATTAATTGGTGTTGCAGTTAAGAATAATATCTTAGAATTACCATTTTCATCGATTATCTTCTTTAGATTTCTAGTTCTATAAGCATCAGGATTCCTATAGTTATGAGCTTCATCGATTATAATTAACCCATAATTCTTTGCATATTTCTCAATTTTAAACATCTCGGGTCTTTTTTGCAAATCCCCCATAGAAACCAGATTAACCTTATCATAAATCTCAAATTCTTTCAAATATCTAGGCCATTGGTCTTCATTATGGGCTAAACCCGCTGGAACTAGAATCATTACTTTTTTATCATTATTCAAGAAATATTTGGCTATTTGAGATGCAACATATGATTTCCCTAATCCTACTGATGAAGTTAAGAAACAACCCCTATACCCCTTACTATTAAAATTATTTAACACCCTAATGAAATCTACATATTGGAATCGAAGTAATTTTGATTTTTTAAATTCCTCAAATAAATAATCAGCGTTTAGATACTTAATCAAAATCTTCAAAAATTCTTTCGGTTCAATATACATGAATGTATTTTCTAATTCTTCTTTAAACTTTGAATTTTCAATTGCCTCTACAATTGCATCAGCAACCTTCAGTTTTTCAAAATCTTCTGTTCCTTTCTTCCAAAGACTTTCAAACCATAATTCAACATCTTCTAAATCCTTAGGTTCAGTAATAATGGTGTTCAGCTCAGTATTTCCGATTAACCCACTAGGAGTCAAATTAGAAGAACCAATTACTCCCGCATTATACTTTTGAGATAAATTCGATGTGGAAATATCCTTTAAAAAAAGATATGCTTTACTATGCAATCTTTCAGGATTTTTTTCATCACCAAAATAAACCCTTACTTTAAGTGTCTTATATTCTTTGATTAATTGATAAAATAATTTTATCGCAGGTTTAGTTTGTTCATTTATTTGAAGTTCATTAAATTTCTCTTTGAAAGCTTTGATCAGCATATCTTTAGTAGGCTTTGTAGTTTCATAACCCATTAAAATCTTAATTTCTTTAAGATCTTTAAGAGAATTAATAATCTCAACTAAACCTTCAATATAGAAATAACCTACTGCACATTTGAAACCTTCTGAATCTTGAGCAATAGTTTTGAGAACTTCCTTCATATTAAGAGGATTTACTTGTTTATTATCAATTATTTTCCCATATCTTAATAGATTCTCAAAATCAGTCATTTTTAGTCATCAAAATATTATTTATGGTTTACTCTTATATAGCCTCAAAGATTTTTTGAATATATAAACCTTTATTTTTAAAACTCATCCTTTAATCTTTTAATCAGTTCCGCCCAATCCTTATACTCCACAACCTCATCCGCAGCAGCCTTCAGGAATGCGGATTCTTTGCCTGATTCGCACATAGCGACAACACGAAGCCCTAATGCCTTGGCATAGCCCATCTCGAAATAGACACCATTGGCTTTCTCAGTGATATCCGCTAAAATCATATCGCAATCTTTAAGTCCCGCAGTAGCTCCTTCAATCACTTCAGGAAGCGAAGTCTGGACTGCGCCCCACTTCTGCACATCCCTAAAGAAGATGAATGTAGAGTGTCCAGCAGATTCTAAAGCATCGCTAAGCTCAGTCAATTTCTTCTTCAATATTGTAGTATCCGCATCCTTAAACTTGTACGCTATGTAGATTTTCATTCTTTTGACCTCCATAAAATCGTTTATATGCATTCTGCACTAATCTGACCAATTCAGGCAATTCTATATCAGATAAGCTTGCTTTATTGCTCAATTGGTATTTGATGAACCTATACAACTCTTTCTCAGTCTCTGGTATAGTATCGTGTATATGTGAATATCTGTCTAACTCCTTATATCCCTTGGCATTAAGCTCATTGTATAAAGGTGTGCCTGGGAAAGCTCTGATGACTGAAAAGCAGACTATGTCTGGCTTGATCTCTTCAGCGAACTGCAATGTCTCCTCGATTTCCTGCAAAGTCTCTGTAGGCATACCGAACATGAAATAAGCCTTTGTCCTGATTCCATACTTCCTGCAAACTGCGATAGCCTTGCGAGAATCTTCAAGAGTAATGCCCTTATTCATCAATTTCAAAACCCTAGAACTTCCTGACTCCAAACCGAAAGAAATCTTGTAACAGCCATTTTTAGCCATCAAATCAATTGTATTTTCATTGAACCTAGCGATAACATCTGCCCTAGACAGAATCCTCCATTTCACAACCAATTTGCGCCTATTCAACTCATGGATGAATGTAAGCACTCTTTCTTCAGTATGCGCAAAATTGTTATCTATGAAATGGAAGTCATGAATCCCGCTAGAGACAATATGCTCAATCTCATCGACAATATTCTTGATACTGCGTTCCCGCACAACAGAGCCGGTCGGTTTGGAAGCTGAACAAAATACGCAGTTATATGGGCAACCACGTGAGCCCAGAATGACCGCAGAATATTTTTCATTAACAAATAAACTTCTATCAATGAAAGGTAAAGAATCCAATTCCATAATCAAATGCCTATCAGGGTTATGCACTATCCCAGAATCCGAAAGATAGCTTACGCCATCGACATCTCTGCCATGTGCGATAAGTTCTTTCAAAGTATCTTCGCCTTCGCCACGGACAAGAGCATACGCATTGGTTTCACGCAATACTTTTTCAGGGAATAAAGTGGCATGAATCCCACCAACAATGATTTTGATATCATCAAGTTCAGCAATAATTCCTTTAATCAGTTCGTAAGTCGGACTGAGTATAGTGAAACAAGCATAATCAGGCTTGAACGATTTAACTGAAGAAACAATCTCCGCTGGAGACAAGCCTAAAGCTTCGCCATCAATTAATTTGATAGTATGCCCCGCATTCTGTAATATAGTCGCCATGTACCCTAGACCGATTGGCGGCACTGTGTCGTATTCTTTTTTCTTATCTAACGCATAGTCTCTCAATGGAGAGCTCACAAAGACAATTCTCATTTCTAGACCCCCATATTCTTTAAGTCTATCACGATATTGTCTACCAACCTCTTTGGTTTTCTATCACCCGCTATCAGTTTTTGATTTCTTAGATAATTCAGATAAGTGGAGACTGTGCTTAGATTCAAGCCAGTCTTCTGTGCGATATTCAAGCTAGTATTCTCGCCATCGCAATTCTGTAGAATTTTGAGCTTCAAGGTGTTCAATGGCTTGATGTGCTGCTCAAACCTCTCTGCGCCCCCTATGAACATAGTTTTAGTCTTATCCTTGACATTCTCTTCCTGCACGTATTTGTTGATTACAGCGAAATAACGCATGAAATTGTCAGTTATGACTGGGAACAAATTAGTCGAGTTTACTTTATCCAATAATTGATCTTTGGTAAATATTTCTTCGTTATAAGAAAATTTGTCGTTCAGAGCAGTATCAAGCACATCAAGCAAATGCTCGATTTCCAGCTTCGATGGTTTCTTCTCGCTATAATGCCCTTCGATAATCTTCAAGATATGCGTTCTAGACATTTCCATTGATGGAATCAAGCCAGTAGTCGGATGGATTATTACGGGGATCTTGGTAACATAGATGACTTTTGGCGGAGTGAATTTCACATAGCTTTGCTCTAGGACTTCTGAGATTATATTATAGAATACTTTGAATCTTTCAGATGTCAGATAATGCGTAGGCGGAGCACTGCATAATTCAGGGAATAGTTCAGGCATAGCCATAGCAATGAGATAATCTGCGATGATGTAACTCAGTTTTGAGATAGAAATCTTGTCAAATGGAATATAATCCAGTTCAAAGCCTTTCTTGAGATCCCCAATAGTTATTCGGGACAATATTTTCTGGAATACCGCCGAATATTCAGAATTCCTGAATAGCCTGTCCCACGCCTCAGAGAAAGTAAATGTGTTATAGTCCATCTTGAGATGAGACATCAATTTCTTCAGAACATCTACATTCTCATCCAGCTTCTGCGGTTTATTCTTTACTCCATGGAAAAGCTCGTTTTCATATACATAATTGTCCCAGACGCAAAGATAGACCTTATTGGCTCTAGCTTCATTCTTCAAATAATAGACATGATTCAGATTAGTGTAAGCTTTGGTTACTGGACTGATGTTAGTATAGACGATGTTCATTTCAGCAAGTCCTCCAGATGCTCCGGCTGAACGTGCTTTGTATCCATGCCCGCCAAAGCAGCACCAGATAAATCTCTATCAAAATCATGCGAAACATAGACAGACTTCTCGGGCTTTACATTAGCTCTTCTTAATGCTTCAAGATAGATTGCTGGATGCGGTTTCCTGTATCCTACTTCGTAGGACATCGTGATAGTCTGGAATAAATCCTGGAGGTTATATTGTTTTAACTTCGGCATTATAGAATCGTGCGGGCAATCTGAAATTATATGCAAAGGATATTTTCCTGCAAGAGCTCTTAATACTTGTTCAGTTTGCGGAAATATCTCGTAATCATGGTCATTCAAGCGATAGATATCAGTCAATGCGTCTGTCAGCTTATCATCTAAGCCATACGCTTGCTTCACTATTCTTGGCAAAGGCCATTCTATGCTATGCTTTCTATCTTTCACATAAAGCTTGATTGCTTGCGTCCATTGATCTCGTAGTTGCTCGTTAGTATAGCTTAAACCTTCTTGTCGTAAATATTGCTGAGCCATAGCATGAGCTCTATCAGAAGTCTGTTGATTGAATGTTATATCGAATAGCAATCCCCCAAAATCGAAAAACCAATCTGCCATTATACTGCCTGAAATTCCGTGAGGGTTTATAAAGATTTTGATGAATTCGTGAACAATGCTTTAATATAATCGTGAAGTAGTTTTGATAACGTGAGGTGGTAGCCGAAGAGGTTAACATTATTTATAAATGCACTGACCCACCGGGGTCCGTGCATTTATATAGAATTATAGTAAAGGTTATCACTATGTTAGATTATACCGGATTGGGTTGGAAAGTAAAATTAAGACAGAAACGAGCGAGTTATTTCTGTACATTGGCTAAAGAGATTATTGTGGGCAATACCCTGAAGCAAGGCGATGAGCTTTACTATTATCTTGTGAATGTTGAGGGAAGGAAGGGGGTACTGGTGTACTTGGATGGGAAAGAGAGAATCAATCTTAATAGTAAATAACCATTCTTCAGAAAACAAATATTTATTAATGTAGAGTTTATCATATTTCGTATGGGTTTATTGAATCGTCTTTTTGGGTCAACAGAATCTATTGCGAAAGAAATCGAAGCAGATGATGCAGTTATTAAAAAGCAATGGGATGATTATCTTAAAACAATACCCAAAAAGAAAATTATCATAGGAAAACTTAATCCTGACGCTAAACTAAATTCTAATCTTAAAGAATTAGCCTCATTATTGGCATTAGAATTGACAGATATTCGCAGTGAAGAAAAGGAAGAATCGGAACTGATAGCGGATTTGGAATCGTTAGAGCAATCTAAGAAAATAAAACGCGTAGACAAATTAGAGCAGACTTTATGCTATATGGAGACTAGGCACGAATATATCCACAAATTGTTGGAGCAACTCGATTCTATACTGAAATCCGAAATGAATTTAGTGATAGTATTGCAGAAAGGCTCTAAGGATATAGAAAAACTGATCTCTTCATTGAAATCTCAATTAAGCCTCGAATTGAATATTCTGGATAAGATTGAGAAAAGATCTACTTTCCATGAAATGTTCTCTGCGCTTGTCAAAGGCGAGCATATAATCAAATTCATGGATTCACGAGAAAAACGTATGCTCAGCAAGATGCAGAAAGGATTAGGCAAGATATATGGCGGTGAAATCGATAAGGGAGTGACATTTGAATGGGCGATGGGCGTTTTTGAATCGGTTGAAGATTCGGTACGTGAAGCGATAGCTAACGGCCTATTAGAAATGCATCCTGATGTAGATTTCGAATTCGTAAATACTTCTCAATTTCTCGTATTGGTTAAAGGTAAAATCCAGAGCCTAAGAAAAAGACCAGTTTCAGACCAGATGATAACTGTCTTTGTTCATCTATTTAGGGAATGGTACAACGAAAGAGAATGATTAAAATCCCTTTCTATGTTTAAGTTAAGCGTCTATTTCTAAAATATATAGCAGAAATTGCCCTAATATCAATTGATTACTCTTCGGATTGGATATTAGATAGTGTTTGTTATTTAGATTAAGGGGAACATATTGCTATTTGCAGTCAAACTATTGATGATGCCCAATAATTGCCCGATATAGACTATGATTCCAATCAAGCATACGTAAAGAACTACACCTAAGAATGATCTTAGATAAGAAATCTTATACTTTTTAGAAAAACCATATACATATACAAGGATAGTCAATATAGCAATAACATATCCCGGGAAAATCAAACTTGGAATTATCAATACTATCATTGAATAAGCCAATGCCTGCATTGCACTAAGGTAATTGTCTTTCTTAGCGATTAATCTCATTATAAGATTGATTATGAACGCCTCAATCTCTAGCATGACTCCAACCACGATTTTAGCCAATAAGACTATCACCAAAATGGCGATTAAGTCTAAATAGGATGGATTGATTAACAAACCATAAATTCCGTTCAATAAAAGACTAGCACGAAATACTAAAGTAAGCATATCAATCAATTGCTCAGAAGAGCCCCTATCTTTCTCAAATACGACTAATGGAGATTTAAGGAATTTTACTATCCTGAGAAAAGATTCTTTTTCAGTGCCGAAACCAATCCATGACTGCATAGTTACTTTTAAGGTTTTTAAGCTATTTAAATATTACTAAAATCAGTTTTATTCCCATTTGGGTTTAATACTCCGTAGCTTGCTGTGGCAGGGAGTTTCATTTTTTAGTTATAATGTTCAGACAAATAGTTTTCATATTGTATGCTTCGCTTTTTATCTCATTGCAAAGATCTGCGTTTCTGGTCTCGATTGCATACCATTGGATGCACAAATCCTGCTGAGTCTCCAGTGCTTCCATATAGCATGAAATATCGCACGTGACTTTCCGGCATTCTGTCCAGTCTTTAGTCACTTTGGCTTTGCAGAATCCTTTTGATTTAGGCATACCTGTATTGTCGCATACCAAAGCATCTTTTGCAATAATAGCATACTCCGTGAAGCATTCATCCGAATTAGTGGCATTGAATAGTTTGAACACTAAATCGCAAACATCACTGTTTTTCAGTTCAATGCCTACACTTGCCACGCATCTGGCGAGCTTGCCATCACGAGACCAGCCATCTACGTCAACAATTGGTTCAACCATTAAAGCGTTACACTTATCAGTGATTTTCTTCTCGAACTCCGCTTGCCTTGCCCAAAGGTTGAATACTGATAGATTCGTTTTAGCGACAATTATTCCATTGCCGTCTTTAATTGTCAGAAGCTCAATGATATATTCGCTTGGTCTAAGATTATGATAATATCTATTCGGTTCTATCCAATCTTTATCTTTTGCGATGAATGTTACATAAACTGGCATTGCTATATTTCCATTCTCGTCAATAATCCTGAATCCATATTCTGTTCCTTCAGGAAGCCCTTTCTGCTGAAAGAAAAACCCTTGGTCCATATCAATGGAAGTCGCTATATTTCTATCATTGTCTAGAATGAATACTTTGACATAGGGGGATATATTTTCTGAAACGTTCAGTTCTAGTCCGGGTGGAGTCGCACGAGGGAGGAATCCGTTAAGGAAGAATATGGTGATTATTGCGAGAATGATTAATAGGAAAATATATCTCAGTTTCATATATGAAACGTGGATAATCGTCTTTAAAAAAGCTTGTTTTTTACATTCATGCACCCCCATAAAGCCCCCCACAAAGCCCCGTCCTATGTTTAAGTCAAGCGTCTATTTCTATAATTCATGAAGAAGCGTTATGAACTGCGACTGACCGAATCACAGGATATTCAGTTAAGGCAGAGAGCAGAAGCATTAGGATTTTCTAAGAAAATCGATTATGTCCGTTTTATGGCATTCCTAGAACCATCTTTCATAGAAAAGATTGACCAGATCCATAAGAAGCTGTGTGGTGAAGATGCTAGATAAGGTTCGGCTTAGGACAAGATCAAGGAGCATCAGCATTTCGCTAGACCTTTTAGATAAAATAAGATTTGTCTGTAAAGGCAATATGTCAGTTTCAGCATTCATAAGGATGGCAATAAAGAAAGAACTGCTAAGAAGAGGGATTGCATGAGGCGACATTATTTTTTTAAGCTGAGGATGACTCTATCTGAAAAAGAAGAATTATGCGAAATAGCTAAAGACAATGGATTTGATACAGTTAGTTCTTATTTAAGATGGGCAATTATGAATAATCTTCCTAAAGATATCCAAGAGATAAAAAATATTCTGCAAAAAAGAGAAGAAAAAAACTAACCGATAACCTTAGCGGTAGTTGTATTCATTTCCTGCATCTTCTGCGCAAGAAGCTGGATAATCTCTGGATGATGGCTAATCCTATCCAATAAGTCATCAGTTTCGTTCAGCCTTTTGCTATCTTCATTATACTTTGCCTGTATTGCCATGGCTTCGTGAATATCCAATATACCCGCACATCTGCAACAATACTTGCTTTCATAGCTGTTTATTGTCTCGCAACGTGGACAGGTCTTAGACCTTAGATGCACCTCTTCAGTTTTCTTATCCATGCTTTTGATGCCATTCATTACTAAAATAGCACTCTCTACCTCTTTCCCAGACATATGCACATAAGTCGAAGGCATCTCTGAACCCTGCGCCCAACCAAAGTATTGGTTCATCTGGAATTCAGTAAGATGATTGGCAAGATAAGTGGCACGACTATGCCTGAACATATGCGGATTGCATCTTTTAGTGATTCCAGATTTAGCGCAGTGCACACGCAATAGCTTATTTATCGCCCTATAGCTGATTGGAACAGATTTCTGGCGATTGCTCATGGTGACCCATAATGATTCAGTCCTATCATCTCTCTGAGGATGTATGTTCAGCCAAGTCATAAGATATTGAGTAGATGAAACTAATCTTAATTTACGAGCACCAGTCTTGCCTTGAACGGTTATCAATATGCCATATTTATCTATTTCGACATTATTGATCTGCAATGAACAAAGTTCGCCTACCCTGCATCCAGATTCCCATAGCATAGACACGAATGCCTTATCTCTTGGAGAATTTATTGATTTGAGCAATTTCTCAATATCTTTTTCGTTCAGAAGTTCTCCGGATGAGGGCAGTTTCTTATCGCATAGCCTAAGTTTCGCCTTAATCCATTTTACTTCAGGCGGGAATTCATCACCACTATTCTTCAACCATTTGAAGAATCTCTTGATTGCCATCTTATATGATTTCTTGGACCAAATTCCGTAATTTGGGTCCATCTGAATTTGGCTGACAATTGGTGCAATATCTTCCTTAGTTACTATATCAAAGTCCTTATTTAGCCACAATGCCCAAAATCTAAGGGTATCTGTATATTTAGCCACCCTAGACAAAGAAATTCCTTCTGCCACCAAACTATCCACAAATCTTCGGATTATCTCCTGATTGTGTGCACTCACGCTCGAATCCTTTAATCTCCTTAATGCCCATTGTGCTTGCCTTGCGTAGTTATGGATATCTGTTTTCATGTTAGTCTCCATAAGAATAAGCTACGTTAAATACTTGAGGACCACATTGTGGCCACAACCCGTGGGTTGCACTTCAAGTAAGAAGCCTCTAGAGAGATTCCTGCTTCAAATACATCTCCCCAGAAAAGCGGGGAAATGAACTTCAAGTAAGAAGCCTCAGGGGAGATTTGCACTCCCGACCTCGGCCTTACCAAGGCCGCGCAATAGCTGCTATGCTACAGAGGCGTATATGTGGGGAAAGGGATTCGAACCCTTGAACACACTAAGTGACAGGATATCTCATGCCGAAACATAAGTGTCTTTCATGTATTACGTTCTTAAGTCCTGCGCATTTGACCAGGCTTTGCTCTAAAGAATGCCAAACTAAAGTTGCTTAGCATTTATCCCCACATTACCCGGTCTTTTGGAAATGGGTTCAACTGTATTTAAAAACCTTTCTTTTTCCGAATTAGGTATACGCAGGGCATATAGAGGTTTACGATTAGGCTTTAATTGAGGCTTAATCATATAGGCGCTGAATCCTACTTGATTAAGTAAGCTTAATACGCCGGATAAACCTTCAATATTTGTCGAAAAAAATCTTATAGACTTACTGGCTGTACCATCACCATCAAAATATCCTCTAACAAATGCCTTTTTTATTGAATCATCAGATGATAAAATCTTGGAAGGGACTCTCCAAATTAGATTGCCTAATTCGGTATTGTTGATTACTTCTCTAATTATATCACGCTTACAAATATTTATTTTTCCAAAACGAGTGACTTTTGTAGGATAACTAAATTCTTTCAAAAGCAGATCTTGATAATGCGACAATAATGTTTTGTCTTTATTATAAAATTCTATCCGTTCAGATTTCATATGCTTACGAAATCTTTTTCTTCCACGAAATGTTTCCCAATAATCACTATACTGAATAATATGACACCCTTCTGCACATAATAGACCAATTATTTCAGCAAGTTCGGGACTCATGGTCGCTATTCTAAAAATAGATGATATATAAATTTAATCCAGAACTTATACAAATTTAAAGGACAGGAATAAGTCCAAAAAATCCCAAAATATTATAAAGTCCCTAGAAAAAATACTCACCATGAGCCATATAACTTCAAAATCGTATATTCAACTTAGAAATAGGCTTGATAAATCGCCACAAGGCGCTCCGAAGTCAGACACTCTATTCAAAATACTTGAACATCTATTCACTGAACGCGAGGCGCAGTTAGTATCAGTTTTACCCATTGCGTCATTTACTCTTGAAAAAGCCTCAAAAATCTGGAAACTTTCTGAACCAGATTCTGAAAAAGCGCTTAATGGTCTTGCAGACAAAGGAATAATCGTTGACTTGACCAATAACGACAGGAAGGCGTACGTTCTTGCTCCGCCAATGGCTGGTTTTTTTGAATTCTCGATCATGAAAATGCACGGCAAGTTTGATAAGAAACTCTTGTCAGAGCTTTATCATCAATACATCAATACAGAAGACGAATTCGGTCAACGTGTCTTTGGATTAAATCCGCCAATAGGTCGGACTTTTGTGCACGAAGACAAGATCCCTCACAAAGACCGAGATATAGTATTAGATTACGAAAGAGCAACTAAAGTTATTGAGAACTCAACATTCTGTAGCGTAGGCACTTGCTATTGTAGACATAAGATGGAGCATCTAGGCAAAGCATGTAATCATTCCATGGAAGTCTGCCTCGCATTCAACGAAACCGGCAAAAGTCTTGCAGATCACAAGATTGCGCGAGCGATAACAAAAGAAGAAGCTATGCAGATACTAAAGAAGTGCAGAGACGAGGGGCTTGTACAAGTCGGCTCTAATCTGCAGGATGGAGTGTCCTGGATATGCAACTGCTGCGGCTGCTGTTGCGAAGCGCTTCTGGCCTATAAAAAACTCGGATATAATCCTAGGATAGAGACTAATTGGCTTGCAAAGAATGAAACATCAAAATGCACAAGCTGCGGAATATGCGTAAAGAAATGTCCGGTCAATGCAATCTCAGTCATTAAAGAAGGTGTTGAAGATCCTAAATCATACGCGAAGATAGATCCTGAACGATGCATCGGATGCGGAGTCTGCACCAGGTTCTGTCCGGGTAAATGTTTGACTTTAGAAAGACGTAAAGAAACTGTCTTCGTCCCAAAAGATACTTTCGAGAGGTTTGTGCTTGGCGCGATTGATTCTGGCACTCTCCAGAACCTGCTCTTTGACAATTATCATCTCTGGCAATACGGCATATTAAGAAAAGTGTTTGAGATAATATTCAAGCTTCCTCCTGCGAAATGGATTCTTGCGAATAAGCAAATGCAGTCGCGGTTCTTAACTAGCGTCGGCAATTATTATTATCTTAAAGACCCAGCTCTGTTCAATAACAAGAAACCTGATTATTCTCACACAGAATTAAATAAAAAATTCTAGAATTTATACAGGTTCAAGAACGCTTTCACAGAATCCTTGACATACATAGTATGCTCTTTCAATTCGGATATTTCTTTCGAGATATAGATTGGATAGAGATACTTGTTTATGACATGACCAATGAATACCAGATCCGGACGCGATTTCCATTTGCCGGCGAGATCTGTTTTCAACTTTGATTTGAATTCTATCTCAATATCGCCTTCATTGTATTTAATCTTGCGATCGCCTTTAGTGACGACTGTGTCTTTCATCTCTTTGATTTTTAGCTCGACTTCAATCACATATTTGATGTAAGACGATTGTCTTTTGCCGTATTCCATCTTGAGCTCGATGTTCTTGCCCTTGGCAGTCACTTTCTCGGTATTGGATTTCTCTTCTTTATCGTAATTCTTTTTGGTGAGAATCTCGTTTATCTCAGTCAGAAGATCTTTTGCCTTGAACAGACCGCTATAGGAAACTGTGACGCCTTCCACAACAACATATTCTTCGCCCATCTTACATATGCTCCATGCCTATAGTCTCTCTCACATCATCATAAAAGCCATAGACTAGCTTATACAGAGGTGAGTAGACTTTAAAAATTATATCTTTATTTATGATATATTTGTGATACAAGTCTTGCATATAATGAACAAATTTCTTATTAGGAATATCTGAAATAGATTTGACTGGCGCCGGCGTGGATCCCCAGCTCTTTGCATAATCAAGCACATAGGCGCCTTTTATGACCATCTGAATCCTGCCCTTATTCATCTTTATTGTCTGTCCGTCTTTGACTACTTCAGTCTCGCCGAATTCCCAGATGAATAACGCGACTTCTATCTCGTATTTGTAATATTCAGTGATCTTCTTGTCGCCGAACCATTCGAACTCAAGCTCTTTGCCTTTATGCACGTACTTCTTCTCCTGCATATCGTATCCGTGAGCCTTATACCATTTAGTGATTGACTTGTAAAGCTTATCAAAATCAAAGACGCCAGTATACCTTATGATAGGCGGCTGGTCTGTGAGCTCGTTCCTTACTTCTACCATAGAGGAAATCTAAAGAAACTTCTTATATAAACTTTACTATTGAGCATTGCAACAGGTAAATTTTCTACGTTCCAATGCTAAGATAGCCATTCCCGGGGACTGGGCACCTTGGCTATTTTCTTCTTTAGCTATAAAATTTACAATAGTTGCAATTATATCGTTATATCCGTAATCTTGCCGCAAGTTGGGCAGACAGTCTTATCCTTGCCTTTCTCTGACAGGAATACTGGCTTATTCGCCGCTTCACGTATCGAGAATATGTCAACCACCAATTCGCATAATTGTGGTTGAACTCTGAGGATATCCTTCAAAGTAACATAACCTATGACGTGTTTTCTGGCTATGACTGGAAGGTGCTTTATATTGAAATCACTCATGAGCTGGATTGCATCTGACAATTCTATCTCTGGACTTACTGTGAATATCTGCTTGACCATCACTTCTGAGATCGGAATTTTATTAGCGTTTAGGTTATTGGCGAACACTTTCCTCACTATGTCCTGTTCTGTGACAATCCCATCAAGCTTTTTCCTAGAGCCTATCACTAATGAACCTATGTTCTCATTGGCCATTATCCTTGCGCAATCTGCGATAGAAGTTTCTTTGGGCACTATGACTGGTTTCTTAGTCATAGCATCGAATACCCTCAAACCTGATTTCATGTCATACATAGAGCTCCCCATATAGCATATAAGCTAAGCTTGTATTAAATTGTAATTATCAAGGGTACTGCACTTGTGACAACTAAGTTAGCATCAGTTCGGATGCGCTTCTTATCAGTGATTGTTGGCCTTCCCTTGTAAAGGGTCCAACAACCCTTGCCACAGATGATACTATAACATGATAATCCTCACTAAGAATGCTAACTTAATTAGAAAATGATATTGAAAATGTACGACAGAATCAGGACTTGAGGAACGCTCACTATTGGCATCCACATTGCAGTTTTCTTGCCGATGGTTGACCAGATCAAGCCAATCTCTGTATAGTCTGTCACTACTCCAGCCATCAGGAAAGTGAATACGTTGCCGAAAGCGCCGGTCTGGCGGTATAGTTCGAATGCGATTGGTGAAGAGCCTTCTGAGCAGACTTCGATGATTGTGGCAATAAGTAGGGTTGCTAATAGGCCTAGTATTGATGGACCAAAGTAGTCCATGAAAATATGAGTCGGAACGTATGCTCTGATGAATGCGGCTATAGTCATGCCAATCATTATCCACCAGAGAATCATCCTAGTCAATGACCAAGAGCCTTTAGCTATGCCTTTTGCTATTGCTTTAGGCGAATAATCAATCTTTAACGGAGTTTTTCTTGCTTTGATCTCTTTTTGGTACTTGTGCTGGTCAAGCATTCCTTTTCGGTCTAATACTTGAAGTATGAGTCCGGTTGTTGTTGCAATGAAAATCGCTGAAATTACGAAAACTAGTGCTTTCCAGCCGAAGAAGCTGAATAAGAGCAAAGTTATCGGTAGATTAGCCCAAGGGCTTGCTAATAGGAATGCTATGACTGCTGGAATGGATGCGCCTTTCTTGTATAATTCCACTGATAATGCCAATATTCCATGACTGCAAGCACTTAACAAGAAACCGAGCATGACTGATATGAATATTGTTTTCTTCTTTGTTCCGCCTATAAGCTTCATCACGAATTCGTCCGGTACGAGATAATCAATGACTCCCCCGAGGAATAATCCTAACGCTACAGCCCACCAGATGAGCAGGAAATATTCGATCAACGCTGCTGCGAACGGATTTAGATATGATGTGAATGAACCTATTGCGAATAATGTCAAAGTAACGACACTCACCCAGAATAAGTTCTCTCTGTAAAAAGGAGTGCCTGGTTTGCAATGTTCGCAAGTCAGAGATTCTTTAGGTTCATGTTCTGGATGATGGACGTGAGACATACAGCATTCTTTGGAAACTGAATTATTTAAAGTTGTTGTTTTACCAATTAACCAACGTAAAACCGAAACGTAACATATATAAATGATAAAATATCTATATTCCTATAAGAAAAAAGAGGGTGTATCTGTAGCATGATAGAAACGATTACCAGTTTGTTTACTAGTTTATGGTTTTATTCAGCGATACTTCTAGTTGTAATCGTAATATTGGTTGTGTACAAACTCAAACTATTCAGTAATATGTTCTATAAAGATCATGAGACAGATATCGCTGAAAAGGCATCTGCATTGATCCAAAAAGAAAAGGAATTGAAGCTTAAAGAGAAAGAAGTCCATAGACAGATTGAATTGCTTTACAAGGATTCCATTGTTGTCGATAACCTGCGTGAGATGATGGACAAGAAGCATTCTACCTACAAAGAGTATGAACAGAAAGTAAAAGGGCATCATAAAGAGCTGAAAGATGTCAAAGAAGTATTGTCTACTGTTGACGAACTGCTTGAGAAGCTGCCTGAAAAGGATATAGAGAAATTCGTGAAATCATCAAAATTCAAGATATATAAGAAAGCTATAGAGAAATATGTGAAATGAGATGGCTGCTAAAACCAAATTAAAAAAATCGCGTAAAGTCCCTTCTAAGAAAGCTAGCAAACCATTATCGAATCATGTATACACCACAAAGATCGACGAGATACTCAGCCTAATACAGAAAGAGGGGAAGATTTCCCTCGAAGATCTTGCTATTGAGACTGACCTTTCTCTTGAGGAAGTCGAAAACTGGCTCAAGATACTGCAAGGCAAGAATCTTGTCGGCATTGAATACCCAGTTATGGGAAAGCCTTACGTTTATGTCATCGGAAAGACGAAACATGAAGAAGTTGACCCGAGCGAAATTGAAACTACTAAGACACGGAACATGATAGTGTTTGGAGCTATTGTGTTTGTGCTGATGATGGTAGCTTATTACTTATTTTTCATGTGAAAATGAAACTAAAAGAATACGAAACTTGCGGACAGAAAAAATTGCTTGATTCCTATACTTTAGTGTCTGATAATGTGCCTGTAACTGTCAATATATGGGACTGCAGTGAAGAGAGCATCCCTGTATATGAAATAAAGTTCCCTGCAATCGGCGCTGGAACCTCAGCGTTCTTGGACGCTTTACGTGATGAAGTAGCACGAGATATCTCTGTGAAGAACGAGATATTGACTGACCCTAAAGTCGCTGCGCGCACTAAATCCGAATACCATCACAAGATTAGGCATATGATAAAAGATAGATTGCCTGGAACTCCGGAAGATCATATCAATCTTTTCGCAGGAATGACTCTGCATAAGATGTACGGACTTGGCGATATGGAAATAGTCCTTTCTGATAATTTCCTAGAAGAAGTCGCTGTGAATAGCGCGAAGCAGCCTGTCTCTGTGTACCACAAGAAGCATGGCTGGTGTAAGACAATGCTCTTTGTCGAGAATGAGGAAGAAATCTATAATATCTCTTCATTGATTGGACGTAATGTCGGCAAAGATATCACTAATCTTAATCCTATGATGGATGCACATCTCCTTTCAGGCGACAGGGTCGCTTCCACGCTATTTCCGATCAGTACTGGCGGGAACACTATCACAATTAGACGTTTTGCTAGAGTGCCTTGGACTGTGACTCACTTTATCAGTCCGGAATACAAAACTATGTCTGTCGATGTCGCCGCACTCCTTTGGATGGCTATGCATTACGAACTTAATGTTGTCGTTGCCGGAGGAACTGCTTCTGGTAAAACTTCTGTTTTGAATACCCTCGCTTCATTCATTCCACCAACTCAAAGGATTATTTCAGTTGAAGATACTCGCGAGATTAATTTGCCGAAACCATTGCATTGGAACTGGGTTCCTTTGGCAAGCAGGACCCCTAACTTAGAAGGACAAGGTTCTGTGTCAATGCTTGATTTGATTCAAGCATCTTTACGTATGAGGCCTGACAGAATAGTTGTCGGCGAGATCCGGAAACCTGACCAGGCAGAAGCTTTATTCGAAGCTATGCACACAGGACACTCTATTTACGCTACTATGCATGCAGATACAGCCCAACAAGTTCAAAGAAGACTGACCGAACCGCCAATGAATGTACCAGTGGCGGAAGTCTCTTCTTTGCATCTGATATTAGTCCAGTATCGTGATAGACGAACGGGGCGCAGAAGGACTATGGAATTGACTGAACTGCTTCCGACCTCAGGAGAAACTTCTAAACTTGAGTTGAATCCTCTCTACAGATGGAGACCGAGAGTAGATAAATTCGAAGAAGTCAATAAACCAACACGTCTTTTTGACGAATTGAACCTGCATACAGGCATGACAGTCAAAGAGATTGAAGAGGATCTTGAAGGGAAGAAATCAGTCTTGAACTGGATGATCAAAAATAAATTGTTCGATATAGATCAAGTTGGAGATGTGTTCAGGATATACTACAAAGAGCCTTCACTACTTCTTAATGCTGTGAAAGAAGGCTGGACTTATGATAGATTGGTCGGCAAATGAAAGACATAAGATTGCCATTCCAGATCTTTGGAATACGGACAACGAATAAGTTGGATTCTGCTTTTTCAGGTATTTTCCAACGCGTTGAGAAGTTTGTTCCTGGATTGAAATATGATCTAGTAAAAAGCGATCTTGAGGTTTCACCAACTGAATATGTCGGATTCTGCTTTTTTAATTCGTTTTTTATGTTCGCTATCGCTTTTGTTTTCTTATTTCCGCTTAGCTTTCTTGTAGCTGGACGTCCTTTGCTTATCTCTTTGGAGATTGGGCTTGGTTCTGCTTTGTTGATATTTTTTATGATGTTCTATATCTTACTGCGTTATCCTTCAGTCACTGCCGGTAAAATAAGCGAACAGATCGACAAGAATCTTGTGTATGGTCTGAAGGATTTGCTTCTACAACTTAGTTCAGGAATTCCGTTGTATAACGCTATATCCAACGTAGCTGACGCTAAATACGGACAGATTTCCTATGAGTTCTCTAAAGTCAGCAAGAATATCAAAACAGGAATGCCTGTTGTTATCGCCTTAGAGAAGATGGCAGTAGAGACTAAATCAAAATTCTTGAAAAGGACTGTGTGGCAGATGGTCAACTCGATTAAAGCTGGATCTTCTGTTAAAGGCGCTTTACAGTCGGTTATACTAGAATTGATGAATGAGCAACGCAATAGCATAATGAATTACGCCAAGGAATTGAATCTATGGACTTTGATTTACATGCTTTTTGCTGTGGCTATACCTTCAATTGGCGGTACGCTGCTGATAGTATTGTCTAGCTTCGCTGGCGCGGGAATAAGCAAAAGTTCTTTTGTATTGTTTTTATCTCTCGGATTCATTGTACAGATCGGATTGATTGAATTCATAAAATCACGGAGACCGGTGATCAACATATGAATATCTATAAGTTTGTTGCAAACCTGTATCCTAAGAAAGCGCAGATCTATTTGGGCAAATTGCTGAAATCTGCAGGAGATAATTCTCCGCTTGAATATTGGCTTGGCTCTTATACGTTATTTTCATTTTTAGTTGGTTTCGCTATATTCATATCGTCTTGGACGATTTATGGATATCTCGACTTATATTACCTTTTAGTGGGTATTGCTGTATCTCTACTTATCATGTTCTTTGTGCTGATTGTGATATTCTTGAAATTCGAGGATAGGATTGCGCGTATCGATGAAGTGATTCCGGATATGCTGATGCTTGTCGCATCTAATCTGACTTCGGGACTTACGCCTTACCAAGCATTGAATGTGAGCGCGCGTCCTGAGTTTGGTCCGCTTTCTGAAGAGATTAAAGTGGTTGTGAAGAAAAGTCACGGGACTGAATCTTTTACGGACTTGCTTCTTCGTATGACTGATAATATTAAATCAGAATCACTTGATAGGGTAATTAAAATGTTCTCTTCTGCTATGCGTGCCGGCGGGAAACTTGCGCAATTGCTTGAGGATATCGCCGCAGATATGTCTGCGACCAAAGTATTGAAGGATGAGCTTGTGACTACTACTAAAACTTATACGACTTTCATTTTGTTTACGATTATTATTGGAAGTCCTTTACTTTTGGGAATATCCATACATTTCATCAATCTTGTCGCGGATCTGCAGACGAGCACCACTAACAACCCAGGTTATGGGCTGGATTTCCTCGCAGGCGGATTGACTATAACGCCGGAGTATCTGACTATGGTGTCCATCATCATGCTGATAATCACATCGTTCTTGACAGCTTCATTGCTCGGAGTGATTAAAGAAGGAAACGAGATATACGGACTGCGTTATGCTCCACTTTTGTTAGCGGGGACTTTGACGACTTTCTTCATTGTCAGGTATGTGATCAGTGTGTTCTTCGCAGTTTAAAAATAAAAAATTATGCAGCCATCTCATTATTTGAGAACATATTTATCGAGAATCTATTGGCTATATGTGGAAATTTTTTCTTGTTCCTCTCAATTATTTTGACTAACCCTATGCCTTCAAGATACTTTATGTTCCTGAATACCACTTCATAAGGCTTATTCAATTCTTTAGCCAATTGATATATATTCTTGACATTATTCTTATATACCTTCTGAAGCAATTTTATTCTTTCAGGACTGAACACTTTGTTGAAAATCTCGGGAGTCATGATTATGTCGGATTCAGGCTTAGTCAATCTGCCTTTCTTCATCTTTTCATTAATCTCTTCATTGTACTTCTTAATAGATTCCACAATTTTTATCTCGTGCACCATTTTATTACCTCTATTCGAATTCTATAATCCTCTTGAATCTCTCTTTCAATAGGCGTTTGCTTACCTCTTTGATGACTTTCTCAGCATCATGGAAAGAGACATCTATTCTCTTGACTTTCCTTACCTTGTATACATGTATATGACAGCCATATTGCGATTCGTGAGGATAATTATCAATCCGGCATAGCTCGATCCATTCTGAACCATTGAAATAAAGCATCTGCAATGCCCATTTGAACATCTCAGGAAATTCCTTAGGGACTTCCATCTTGCTTAGATTCTTCACTAATCTGACATCAACATCGTACATCTCTTCGAAGCCGTCAAATATCAATTTCATGGCGTTCTACTATATGACTTACCAAGTCATATATATAAACTTTTCTATCATCTATTGCCTTTATAATAACATTTATAAATCTATATTGAGTACTCAACACCTATGGAAGACATGCGCAAGATAGCAGACTCACTGCATCCTTTAGAGAGGAAAGTATTGCCTCTTATTAAGAAACATGACAGGCTTTCTTCGCTAATTACTGCATCTGGACTTGCTGATGCGGCTGTTATGAGAGCTTTGCAATGGTTGGCGAACAAATCTTTAGTTGTATCTAAAGAAGATTTCTTGAAGCGCGTTGAATTGGATAAGAACGGATTAGAATACGCTGTAAAAGGACTTCCTGAATACCAAATACTTAGATTTTTGATTAAACATAATTCTCCTATTGACCTTACTGAACTGCGTGAGAAACTCGGCATGGAGATGCAAGAATTGCAGTTCTCTATCGGATTATTGAAAAGAAAGAATCTGATTGCCTTGAATAAGGTAAGCGCAGAAAAGACTATGGTGTCTTTAACTGACCAAGGAAAGACCGAGCCTCATGTTCCAGAAGAGCATTTCCTGAAATGGTTAGGCAATGGCAAGAAAGATTCTGAAATATTGAAACACGAAGATAGATTAATCATGCACGACTTGCTTACCAGAAGGCAAATAATCAAAATCGCTTTGGTTAAAGATTGGATAATCGAATATACTCAACTTGGCAAAGAGATGTCCAATATGCAATTCTCTGATGTCATCGAAAGCCTTTCACCTGAAATGTTACGTTCAGGCAACTGGCAAGGACAGACATTCAGAAGATATGACGTTCGCGGAACTGTTCCTAGACTTTATGGCGGCAAGAAACAACACTATAAAGCGTTCCATGATACAGTACGTAAAAAGTTCCTTTCTATGGGTTTCACTGAGATGTTCGGGCCTGTAGTAGAATCGGATTTCTGGGATATGGACGCACTATTCATGCCGCAGTTCCATTCAGCTAGAGATATTCACGAAGCATATTATCTTAAAGAGCCTGCTGCGATGGAAATAGATGCGAAAATATTGAAAAATGTTAAAGATGCGCATGAGAATGGCATAGGAACTGGCTCTAAAGGATGGCGCTATAAATTCGATGTAAATCGAACTAAAAGAACATTACTTAGAACACAGGGTACTGCATGTTCTGCACGTATGCTGACATCTAAGGATTTGAAGATACCGGGCAAGTATTTCGCAATGGCCAAATGTTTCAGATATGACGTTATTGATGCTACTCACTTACCGGATTTCTTCCAGACAGAAGGGATTGTATTAGGTGAAGGTTTGAACTTTAAATCGCTGAAAGGCGTTCTGAAAATGTTTGCAGAAGAATTCGCTGAAACTGATCAAGTGAAGATCAAGCCGGCATATTTCCCGTTCACTGAACCATCTGCTGAACTTTTCGCTAAACATCCTGAGATGGGATGGATTGAACTAGGCGGTTCTGGAATTTTCCGTCCGGAACTTTGTAAGGCTCTTGGAGTGAATGTGCCTGTAATCGCTTGGGGATTAGGAATTGACAGAATCGGTATGTTCAATATGAAAATAAACGATATACGTAATTTATATTCGCAGGATTTAGCTTATCTGAGGAATCATAGGTTATAGAAAATGCCAACAATAAAATTCGCACTTGAGGACTTGAACAAACTCGTCGGTAGGAAATTAACTTCTACTGAAGTAGAGCATCTTGTGGAGTACGGCAAAGGTGAATTGAAAGACTATTCATCGGAAACTGATGAAATGCAGGTTAATTTCGATGACACTAATTTGCCTTACTTGTGGTCAGTGGAAGGCTTCGCTCGTTTAGTTCGTGGCGCTTTAGTAGTGGAAACTGGATTGCCTAAACTTAACTTAGTGAAATCGGATTACAAAGTAGTTGTGAATAAATCCGTGAAGACTATCCGTCCTTATATTTCAGCTATCGGTGTACGCGGAAAGCCTATCGATGATTATTTCCTCAAGCAAATAATACAATTGCAGGAGAAGTTCTGCGATTCGTATGGCGTGAAACGTAAAAAAGTCGCACTTGGTGTATATTCATTATCTAAAATAAAGTTCCCTGTATTCTATAAAGCGGTTGAACCTGAAAGCGTTGAGTTCGAGCCATTGGGTTTCAAACGCAAGATGACTCCTGGAGAGATTCTTGAGATGCATCCTGCTGGGCAGTTGTATGCTCACTTATTGAAACATGTTGATAAGTTCCCATTGCTTGTAGATGACAATAATGAGGTCCTTAGTTTCCCGCCTGTAATAAATAGCAATCATTCCGGCAAAATTGAAGTTGGCGAAACTGAACTATTCGTTGAAGCGACCGGCGATGATGCGGATGCTGTTAATCTAGCTATCAATATATTCGCGCAGGCGTTCTCTGACAGAGGGTATGAGATATATCCTGTCGAAATTGAGTATGACGACCATACAGTTAAATGTCCGTATAATCCTAACGAGAAGATCAAATTAAAAGGAACTCAAGTGACTGAATTGCTTGGCCTTGAGCTTAATGACAACGCCATTAAGAAATTGCTTGAGAAAGGACGTTACGGGTATAATGACGGAACTGTTGCAGTTCCTATGTATAGGCAGGATATCATGCATTGGGTAGATATCGTTGAAGATATCGCAATAATGTACGGTTTCAATGAGATTCCTGTAGAAGAACTTACGCATATGACTATCGGGTCTACATCACCGCAGATTGTTTTGAATGATAAGATGCGCGACTTCTTGATTGGATTCGGATATCAGGAAGTCCTTAACGCGATGCTTTCAAATAAAGATACTATGTTCACTAAGATGGAAATGGCTCCTTATTCTCTCCTTGAGATCAAGGATTACATGTCAGAGTCGTATTCCGTAGTGCGTAATTCTTTGATACCTGTGCTGATGGAAGTGCTTTCTAAGAACAAGCATAATGAATATCCTCAGCGAGTGTTCGAGCAAGGGCTTGTTTCACTTAATCTTAAGACTCACGCTGTTGATCAAGATAGGATTGCTGCGGCTTCTACGCATTCAGAAGCGAGCTATACTGAAATGAAGCAAGTGTTCGAAGGCGTGATGCGTTCGCTTGATCTAACTGAATTAGAATATCATGAGACTGAGCATAGCTCGTTCATCGCTGGCAGAGTTGCGAAGATTGTAGTGAAAGGTCGCGAACTTGGAATCATTGGCGAGATTGCGCCGAAAGTGATTACCAACTGGGGCTTAGATACGCCTGTGGTGGCTTTCGAGTTGAATTTGACGGAATTGAACGGATTAGTTGGTAAACGCTAGATTTCTAAAATTTAAAAACATTTAAATAGATATATTTGGTAATATATTATTATGGAAAACGAAGAATTAGGAATACCCGCAATTGTTTTATTAATTCTGGTCTTAATCTTTAAACAGGGTTTAAAATTTGATGCCAATTGGTCTTTTATAATTGGACTAATCGGTTTCGTAATAACTTTCTTAATATTGAGAGGTAAAAAATGACAAGTAATCCATGGGGCTTTTCATTCAAACCTACTAATTTTGTAAATCCACTATCTGGCCCTGATAAGAAAAAAAGAAAAACATTAACACTAAGACAAAGACTATACATTTGGGAAAGACCAAATCAATATGGAAGAAAATGTAGTATTTGTAATAATAGGATAACTAAACTATCAGATTTAGAATTGGATCATACTCGAGCACATTCTAAAGGCGGAACTAAACTAGCATTGGCACATAAAGAATGTAATAAATTAAAAGGTAGTGGTAGTTTAGGTAAAATTCAAAAAATATTGGGAATTAAAAAAACTAAAAGAAAAATAATTAAAAAAACAACTAAACGTAAATCTATTTCCCATTTTGGATTTCCATCATTTAAGATGCCGAGATTAAGAATATAAAAACAAAATAAAAAAAGAAGAATTATTTCTTCTTAAGAATCGTCTTCTTGCCGTTGGTTTCTGCTTTAGGCACGTCAGTCTTAGGCATATCGTAGACCTTCTCGTTGACTTGAGATTCGGACTCTGCTTCGTTACCTTCGTCACCGCCGACTTCCTCGAAGAAGAAGTGATGGACGGCTTTCATGCTGCCTTTCATGTGAAGATGGTCTAAGATAATCACCAGAATCACAACTGCCAGTCCGGCTACGATGTACCATGAGTAAGGTCCGACGTAGTAAAGCGCGTCTGCTCCGAGATTAGCTACGTAATTGTACGCGACAGCTAGATAATTGCCAGCTTGAAGCCATACGCTTGAGCACCAGTCCTGGTACCAGTACAATGCACCCATTATCTGGTACGCATATTGCCACCAGATCAAGCAAAGCAATCCGATGAAGACCAATACGAACAATATTAATTTCTTGAATGGTGTGAAGAACGGCTTTCTATCGATTACAATAGGCGCAATCGTCTTACAGCTATCTACTGGAACGTAAGTCTCCATATCGATCTTGTCGAATGCGTGAGCTTCTTCCTTATTGTCAGCTTTCTTCTCTTCTACTTTCTCTACCTTTGGCTCTTCTTTCTTTGCTTTCTTGCCTCTGAAAAAGAAAACTTTGACCAATAATAAGAGAACTATAATCGCCGCAATGATATAAAGCGCGTAATTACGCACGAATTTAACGACTGAATTAGACGAAACAGTGATATTCAATTTCTCAGTTACAGTCTCTCCGTTCTTAGCGATGATAAGAACTTCGTAATCGCCAGATTCTACGCCTTCAAAAGTAGCGTCAACTGAAAGCGTTATGAATTGCTGTTCGTCATTCAATTTCAGTTCTTTAGTTTCAAGTGTTACCCATTCTGGGCCTTGAATAGTCAATTTGAAATCGCCTGATCCGGAAACTGGAAGATTAAATTTTTCATTCATACCGGAAACTGCTATGATGCTCTTATCATTCAATATGAATTCATGCTTGCAGTTCTTGACATTGACATTGAATGGAATCTCTTCCACTCCGGAAAAGTCTTTGACTGCGAAAGTCACTGGTGTCTCGCCGACTTTAGAGTCCGCGAGTATTGTGAAACTAAACTTAGTCTCTGCTTTAGGCGGAAGAACCACTTTATTCGCATCTAAACGAATCCATCTAGGCAAGTCTGCCTGGATCAAGAACATATTTGGAGTTGTTGATGGGTTAGATACTTCCAAGAAACCTTGTTTCTCTTCACCTTGACATACTTCCAATGGCGCGATAGATATCTCACGAGAATAATCTGGTTTTATATTAACAAAAAGCGGGAATTGAGCCGCATAATTGAAACCGACTGGTTTCACTTTGACCAATAACTCAACTTCGCCGGAAACTGAGCAAGGTAATGTCACATCCACTTTCAAAGGAGCGGACATGCCTGCTTCAATAACCAAGCTAGATGAAGAAAATTTGACATACTGAGCGTACTTATCTACTGAAATAGCATAAGTATGCACTACATTGTCGTTATTGCTAAGCTCTAAGTCATACGATAATGCTCTGCATGGCAAAGAATCAAGTTTCCATGACGAAACTGCTTTAACTCCAATAGGATCCAAAGCAGAAACAGATGTAATCAATAAAATAAGCGTGAATATGAGAAATGTTGTATTTGCTATCACTCTTGTCATCCATTACCCCCCCGTTATATGTTTTGAATATAAACAAAATAAAAAAAAATAAAAAAATTAGCTAGTATCTAGTAATAGCTTTTTTCGTCTTCTTCGTCTTCGTCATCGTCTTTCAATTTGTTGAAGCCGATTATTAAGCCGACAAGTACGATTAAAACTATTAAAACTACTAAACCAATTTCAAGTACTCTTTTCAAGCCCAAAGCGCCCATATTGAAGCCTTCTTCGCCTTCAACATTAGCTTTTATGGTAACTTCTTTTACAAGTTCGTTACCTGCTTTGACATTCAAGCCAAGTACTTTTTCGCCAGCTGCGTCAGAAGCTACATCAACATAAACATACATTGTTTCTGTTGCGCCTGCTGCTACTGTCATTGCGTTAGCTGGATTGTATCTAACAGCGCCCATATCGCCTACAACTACTGAAACTACATAATTTTTAGCTTCACTTGCTGCGTTTGTTATGGTTACTGGAAGAACCAATGTTTGGCCCGCTTTAACAGCTTGAGCTACTTCTGGAACAACTACTTTTGAAGCTACTGGTGCATTAACTACGCAAACGTTGCTTTCGCTAGCTACAACTTTGATTGGGAAAGACTTTGTTACTGTAGTCTTGTCATTGTTGTATAGCAATTTGGTAACTACATTGTAGTCGCCTGGTTTTGCGCACATAGGCACGCCGATATAAAGGTCTTCAGTTGTTTCTTTGTCGCCTGCTGCGATTGCATCATCTAAAACTATGAAATCTGCATCGTTTGCCATACCTTCCATACCCTCAATAGCTGCACTGAAGACTACATCTTCTTCTTCATGTTCGCCAAGGTTTTCTATTCTTGCTTTCATAGTCAAGAAATTGCCTGCCTTAACTACTACATTGCTAGAGGTGTCAAATGGTAGTACACGATCAAGTGAAAGGTCATGCCTTTTGCTTGAAACATATACTTCATAAGTGTATGTCTCGATACTTACATCTTCATCTTCTATTACCAATGCCAATTCAGCTGTACTTCCTTCGAAATCTGCTGGAATTGTCAATGAAAGATGTCTTTGTTTTACTGCATCTGCTGCTAAATCAAACAGACCAGTTGTTGCTGTAGTTGTTTCGTCGTTATACTCATAGCCTTTAAGTTTAGCTGAAACTTCTACTGCATCTATGTCTTCATCTGCTAAAAGATCTACTTTAATGTCAAGTGTTTCACCGCGTTCAACATCGATTGTTTCGCCAGGTAAAACTAGCCTGTCATTAATTTCTATTACTCTTACTGTAGGTGCTGTAGTCCAAGCCATAGCTGGAACTGCCATACCTATCAATGCAACTAGAAGCAGAACTAGTGCACTTAGTCCTTTTGTCAAACTTTTCATGGTGTATCCCTCCGAAAGTTTATTATGAATGTGATTATGATGTGAACTATATTGTCCACTATACACAATACATTGCTACCCCCTCTAATTAATAACATAAATTAACCACTATTTATAAATCTTATGTAATGTAATTACTATATAGTAGTTGCATTATGTTGTCGACTATGAATTATGCAAACTCTATATAAACATTTGCAGGTTGGAGTATATATTATATGCCCAACTGGTTGGTTAAAATTCAGTAAAAATAAATGAAAAAATGCTGGTTTATTCCAGCTTAACTGCCATTACCCTGACCAATTTCTCGTTGCCATATTCGTCCCAAACAACGATCCTTGCTGCGTACTCGCCTTTAACGTTTGGTGTCGGAATAAGCAATCTTTTAGTAACAACTTGTCCTTCCTCAAGCGGGAATGGGCCGTTGCTTCTTTTGATTGCTAATTGCGGTAATGAAATATCGATTGTGACTTTAGCTGCATCGTTGCCTACGCTTTCCAATGCAAGATCGAACATCAAGTAATTCTGCGCTTTTGGCGCGAAATAGCCGATGTCACGCAATCTCAACGAAAAGATGTCTTCGCTATCGTCATGTTCATCGCAAACGTCGCCGATGCCATCATTGTCTGAATCAAGCTGATCAGGATTCCAAGTAATCGGGCAGTTGTCTTTTGGGTCTATGATGTCGTCGTTATCGTCGTCGTCATCGCAGACGTCGCCGATTCCATCTTCATCTGAATCCAACTGATTAGGATTCCATATCATAGGGCAGTTGTCCTCATCGTCGATTATTCCGTCGTGGTCCATATCGTTGTAATACGGCATGTTCTTGACGATAACATCGAATATGTCGACAGACTGCTTATCTCCGTCGGAGACATAGACTTGGATTGTGTTTACGCCGACTTTCATCGCTTTTCCGCAAACGACATCATGTCCGTTCTGCAATGAACATGAAATGACTGAACTGTCGCTCTGGTACATACTAAATGTCAATTGGTTAAGTGGTGTTTCCAGGTCGGTGACATAATTCCTTAGGTCTAGACCCATTGCAGGAGTATAGCCTAGCAAAATCTGATAATCTGGAATCTGTGCAATGAATTCTGGCGCTGAATTGTAATCGTCGTCATTGACTTCTGCGGTTATGATATGCCTTTCCAATGGATTCAAAAGAGCTGAGCATTTGTTGCTTTTAGCTACGCCTTCCACTTGAATGGAGTATTTTCCTGCAGATGCTGGAGTCCATGCGAACTCGAACTCGTCAGTGACTGTTTTTGTTTGTGTATAAACTAGAGTTGTTCCTTTGAAGACTTTCAATTCTACTTCTGTCGGCACTTTAACGCCGTCGGCAGTGTGCCTGCTTACGACTTCGCCGAACACTTTCGCTTGTTTACCGATAACTGGCTCGACTGGTGTCAAGTCAATTCCGTGTGCGAATGAAGTGAAGCATGAATCGTCTGCTTCTTCAGGTGTGAAAACTGTGATCTGGTCGATTATCGCATATTCGTTGAATTTTGTTGAAACGTCGCATTGAGCATCCATCACAACTGATTCTGCGATTATCTTGTATTCGCCGTCTGCTGAAGGTGTCCAGCTGAATTGGAAATTCTCCTTAACTGAAGCGAATAGTTCTTTGTCTGTATAATCGGTGTATACAACAGCATCAGTAGCGAGATTGATTATCTTCAGATTAACGCGAGTATCTACTGAATATTGCGATCTATATTCCATCGGGATGTATTCTATGCCGATGTCGTTCAGTACGAACGCGCTGTAAACGTCGCCGTCAATAGCTGCTTCAACATCGATTATCAATGGTTTGCCAGCTTCGACTTTGTTGACTGCGCTGAACTGCCTGATAGGAGCGCTGCAATACTGCGCTTTAGATAATTCAACAGTAATAGGTTCTGAGACTGTGCCTTCGCCGTAGAAGTCATCCAATGATGTCCAAGGCAGATAGCCGTCTCTGTAGAAATATGATACATAGCCGAATGGTGATAGTAATTCAGTCGGATAAGTCAAGATTGTGCTTGTGACGCCTGCGCCTAATGTATACTCATGCAGTTTTGAACCGACTGCTGTGCATTCTGAATCTAAGCATGGCATCATAACAACTGTGACTTTGTCCAATGGTGTGTGATTCTCGTCTGTGAATTGTATCGGCACCCTAACAACTGCGGTTGTGAACGCCACAGTGAACAGCAATGCGATAGCCATCAATGAAAATAGTCCTAATATTCTTTTGAAGTTCATTTTCCGCCTCTTGGTCCTACCCTGTTACCGCCAGTGATATTACCGCCTTTGATGTTATTATTGTAAGGTTTTGGATCATTCTTTCCGCCTTTGCCGAAATGTTTAATGCCATATATCGCTAATCCTAATTCTGCGCCTCTTCTGACGAATGACATTGCGTGGTAATCTTTATCCTCGCGGATATTCTTTGAGAATATCGCGTATAAGTCTGATACTGCTGCCATCAATTCTTCAGTAGAATGCACTTTATAGCCAGCTTGGCTCAATACGCCTGCTAAAGCCATTTGCTCGTCAGCTGTGAATACATTAATCTTATCAGCCACTAAATGCCTTGAAGTATCTCTTGATTGAGGGCCTGTGTGCATATATTTGTTGAAATTGAATGCTTGAATAGCTAATGGATGAAGATGAGCGTAAGTATTCCTCAATGCTCTTTCGTCATTGTGAGCCATCCTGTAAACTACGTCTTCTAGCTCAGTGAATGCTTTTTGGTCTACGCCACTGCGTCTGCTCATGCCATAGAATGCAGCTCTTTCTTCAGATTTCTGCGCATAAGCTCTTTCTGGAGCTCTTGGATCAAAAGCGTAATACTTCTGCTTGATAGCTGCTGAATTCTGAGCATTGTAATTAGCGTCAGTAACTGCTTCTAAAGAAATGTCTTTATGTTTTGGGTCATTACAGCTGTAAGCTGGAGTGCCTGTTAATCCTAAAATGCCTGCTGCTATAGGCGCCAATACTGCATATTTCAATGTTTTTGTAAAACTCATTTTGTCACCACCAATGTTAGTATTATCTAATATAACCTATATGTTGTAATGTATATTAGCGTAAACCGGTTATATATAAAGCTTATGGTGGATTATCCTCGACAAACCTGAACCTTGAAAAACATAAGAATTTTGGCTATTCTGGCATCTATAACTCCACAATAGGAATGTATAAAAACATCAAAATTCTTGATTTTATGATGGAATCAAAAGAAGTGGTGAATTGGCTCAATAAGACTGGTTTGATGAATTACGCCAAAGAAGCCATGCCTTGCTGTGAACGTATTCTCAAGGAGTGCCTTTATGTCCAACCCAAAGAACCTTTGCTTATAGTGGGGGATTACGGATGCCAGAACTACAATATCTCAGGCATCCTGAGCGGAGCATATATGATGGCTGCAAGCAAGCTAAAAATCGATGTGGACATCGCCATGCAAAGCCCGAAATTGAGAGGGGAAGAATGCGATAATAATGTGGTATATTCCCTAGCAGACTTGCCTGAAAAAAGCGTAGTCATAATCAACACGTCCGGCAAATTAGGCGGGATGGGATATCTCGGAAAAAGTTTCAGGAAGTTCAATGCACAGAAACAGCACAGATTCTGCTCTTCATCTAATCTGGGCATGATCACTAACATGGATTATCATAAAGTTCTCAACTGTATAAATGTTGATTATAATGATATGAAAAGAAGAAGTTTCGAACTGAAGAAAATGCTCGACGCTGCGAAACATATTCAAATCAAAACTGATAATGGTACTGATTTCCAGGCGAGCATCTATGGGAAGAAAGCGTTGACGAACAATGCGGAATTCAAAGCGCCTGGCGACGGCGGGAACATACCTGCAGGAGAAGTGTATATCGCGCCGAGAGCCAAAAGGAAGAATTTCGGAACAATCGTTATCGACGGCTCTTTAGCTACGAGGGAAGGCACTTACCTATTAAAAGATCCTGTAAAATTGAAGATTGAAAATTGCGAAGTTGTCGATATCACCGGCGGGAAAGGCGCGGAATTATTGGAACGCTCCCTGCAATGGGCTGATGAGAACTCAAATTATGAATGGGGCAACAGAAGAATATCCGAGATAGGAATTGGAATCAATCCAAAAGCGCAAGTCTTAGGCGTGACTGTCATCGACGAGAAAACTATGGGAACTGCGCATGTCGGCATCGGAAGCAATTCATGGTTCGGCGGGACTGTGTTCGCGAAGCTGCACCTGGACCAAGTGTTCAGAAATGCAAAGATAGCCATCGACGGAAAAGATGTCGATGTGAGCAAGATTTAAATAAAACATTCTAAATGATGGTATTATGGAAAGCTATAAACAAGCAATTGTTGTGCGCGGAGATCTGAAGCTGCCTAAAGGAAAGATGGCGGGGCAAGTAGCTCACGCTTCTGTCGATGCTACTTTGAAAAGTTCACGCTCGCATATCGATGCATGGAGAGCGCAGGGCATGAAGAAAGTTGTGCTAAAAGTGGATTCTCTCGACGAGCTTTACAAACTTAAAGAAGAAGCGCGCGAGCTAGGATTGACTACAGCAGTCATATCGGATGCCGGCAAGACAGTCGTCGAGCCAGGCACAGTAACGTGCATGGCAATTGGTCCGGATTCTGAAGACAAGATTGATAAGATAACTAGCAAACTTAAACTGATTTAGAAATATAAAAAAGCCCTTAGCCAGAATTGCACTGGCGGCCTTCGCTTTGCTCGAAATGATTTACGAGAGCGACGCTATACTGCTAAGCTATAAGGGCAGCTTTTTGACACAACCTTTTGACTCCGCCATTCGGGCTTCGCAAAAGCTTGACCAAACACACCCAGTGGAACATTTGCTACGCAAAGTTCCACGCTGAAATGCTACGACTATAATTTTTCCAATATCTTCTCTTTCGTGCCGAGAGTTTTCTGGCAGCTTCCGCAGACTATACGTTTCTTGCTCTTGCTGTCCTTGATGTATGTCCCATCAATCTTGCCGAGGAACAGCTCAGTTATAGTCTTCTTGCAGATATCGCATTTCATGGAACTATGAAAGAATATAGAAATTATATAAATCTATTGCTCAACGAATATGTAATGCTTCTCCTTACCGGCGAGTTCCAGCATAATCCTTTTTATGATTATCTTCTCAGGATCAGGAATCAGTTTAACGCGTTTTTTGATCTCATCAAAAGTTTCGAACAATTTTTCGTCTCTTGCTTCGATTATCTCCCACATGTGCTTCTTGCCGAGGCCTGGCAACAATTCCAATTGGTGCATCCTCATGGTCATTGGCTGAGCCTTGTTGAAAAAGTCTACATATTTTTTCTCATTTTTCTTTACGATGTCTTTGATTATGAATTCTAACTCGGCTTGAGCGGTCTGAGTCAATCTAGTGAGTTCTAATTTGCTGGAGATATGGTGTATCTCTTCACGCTTTCCTTCGCCGATGTATACTTCTTTGTAAGGCTGCAAGAAAACGTCTTTCTTTGGAACTAATTCTAAAAGTAGGAAATGCTCTTTACCGATTGCCTGCACTATAGCAGTCTTCCTGTAGCTAGGCCTGTCATCGAATGGGTAGCCGTGCGGCAAGAAGTCTAGCACAATTGCATATTCTTCTTTTGTCTGTCTGTTTTCTTGGTTATCCATTTTTAGTTCCCCAAAATCATAGAATTACGAAGTTGAACTGATATAAATAGTTTTATTTTTTCTCAGGTATATATTCCTTCACTAGGTCAACTACTTTTTTCAAGTTAGCTGCGCTAAGTGTCAATATATATCCTTGAAGAACTAGCTTAAGCTGATCCTCGGTAGCAGGCATCAAATCGATTATCTTAACAATGTGCTCTGCTTTGATCCTTGGAATCTGAAGCTCGTCAATCTTTTTTTTCAAAGAAGCTGCTTTCTCAGCGGTAAGAACGTTGCCTACCTGATTCAGATAGTCTTCAGTCTTTGTCGCCTTGAAGTTCAATTCCTTATCGCGTTTCCTGATATCCGCAAGCTTTTCTTTTAGCTCAGCCATAGAAATCGGTGTTTCCGCGATTATTTTTGGTTTTACCATAATTATCATCTATTATAATAATGTCTATAATAATCTTTTCAAATGAAGAGGATGTATGACCAGAACCTTTGCTTTATTCTTGTCGTTTATCTGGATCTTGTAGCAACTGCCTTTCATGCCTACAATTATTCCGGATTTGCCGTGATGCCTTGCGTGGTAATAACCGCGCAGATAACTTGGATCAACAACTAGTGCAGCTCTGTCTCCATTCTTGAATTCTTGGAAGAATTTCCTTATGCTGATCTTGCCCTTTGTATTGATTGCTTTGCTAAACTTCTGTCTGGATTTCCTTCTTGGGCCGCCTAGTCTCTTTGACATTTTATATCAATACTCCGTTGATGGTACCTTCTTGTCCAGGCCTGTTTGTGATTTTAGCTTTGCCTGCTTCAGTTTGGACAATGGTCCCTTTGGTTATGATGTTCCTTCTAACGTAATGCCTGTTAGCAGGATTCTCTAAAATAGAAGTGATCTTGACTTTCTTAGGAGTCTTTGTTTTAGGATCTACGACATTCATTATGTCTGCGCTCAACATCCTCATCTTCTGGTTGCCGCCCAAAGTCCTTATTCTCTTAACATGAACTTCTTCGAGCTTGATCAGCGATGGAGATCTTCCTAAGTAGCATTTCTTTTTGATGATTAGTCTCTTATTATACCTACCGCCGGTAGGTTTCCTGTTCGGTCTAGATTGTATAATTACCATTTTTAAGAGTATGAAAAAACCTCCCTTTATATAACTTTTGATTTTTGAAGCGATGTTGTATGATTATTGAATTCTGATTTGCTAGCAAAAATAAATAATCGGTTTAATTTCCTCGTCGATGAATCTCTAAGAATAAAATAGCAATAAACTAAATTTGGCTGACCAATGAACAAAAATCTTTCCTATAATAATATACTCCAAATGCTCTCCACCGATAGCTTTAAATAAAGAACCTTGCTCTTGAGATTTATTCCTTTTATTAGGATTCGGAGGAAACATAAAATGACAATCGAAGCATCAAGACCATTGGACGCTCTCAACAAATCAAGAAACAAAAGAGTAATAGTAGAGCTGAAAAACAACAAACAATACACCGGCTTATTGAAAGCATTTGACATTCACATAAATATCGTGATCGAAGACGCTGACGAAAGGGTCAACGGCGAAGTCACAAGAAGATTAGGCACTCTGTTCATCAGAGGCGACACAATCACAATAATCTCAGCAGAATAAGAAAATGACTAAGGGCACAGCATCAAAAGGAAAGCAGAGCAGAGGCAAAAGCCACATCCAATGCAGGAGATGCGGCAAGCATAGTTATCACAAGAAAAGAAACATATGCGCTTCATGCGGCTATGGAAAAACCCCTAAGATAAGGCATTATAACTGGAAAAAACCAGGGAAATGAACCAACCTCGTGTTCTTATAGCGTGCCCGACTTATGAGGGCATGTCCTATTGCCTTACAGAATTCTTAGACGCAATTAAATCGCTTACTTATTCTAATTTCGAAGTCTTATTCGTCGATAATTCGAAGACTGATGAATATTCTAAATTGATAGAGAGCAAAGGGTACAAAGTTTTGCGAACTGTACGATTCTTGAACAACAGAATGAACATAGTGAATTCTCGGAACATATTGCGCGACAGGTTTATCGAAGGAGGATATGATTATTTTTTCAGCGTCGAGCAGGATGTTGTGTTGCTGCCGGATGCTATTGAAAGGTTATTGAGTCACGGGAAGGAGATCGCATCTGGAGTATATTACAAGTATAAGGAAGAATGCGGGTTCAAAGTGTGGTATCCTGTGCTGATGACTGCGTGCGATAAAGAAGGGAATGCGATTGTCTCTTCTGAACCGGATTGCTTGATTAGAAACATGTATTCTAGTGAAGTTGAAGGCAACTCATTGATAGAAATAGAAGCTGCCGGTCTCGGCTGCGTTATGGTATCGCGCAAAGTGTTGGATAAAATAAAGTTTAGGGTAGAGAACGGCAAAAAAAGTTATGATGATATGATGTTCTCAGTCGACGTTAAGAAGAATGGTTTCAAGATGTATGCGGATACTTCGCTCAAATGCAAGCATCTACTTGATGGAAAGCCGGAATATTGATAGATACATGAAGAGCCTAATTAGTCTCAATACCACAACCGCTTACTTAACCGGAGTAATAATCGGCGATGGTAATCTATCTAATTACACCAAATCTAAAACTGATCTATCTAAGGATTACCGAATCATAATTGATATTTCTGACATTGAATATCTACATCACCTAGAAACATTGTTCAAATCAATAATCTATACCAAAACCTGCGCTAAGGTATCCAAAGTTAAGCCAAACCATTTACCTAGACAATATCTGCAGATACGAAATAAAGAGCTATTTCTGTTTTTTAGCGAAGTTATGAAAATACCCAAAGGTAAGAAAAGTGATATTGTTATAGTTCCCCCTTCCATTCTAGATTCTAATGCGGAGATTAAAAAATACTTCCTTGCGGGATATTTTGACACGGATGGCGGATTTAGAAATAATACTCTTGGATTTACAACAGCAAGCAAGAATCTTAACAAAGGAATAAGCGAGATTCTTTCAGAGCTTAATTTTCAGCATAGTATTGAAAAATGGATCAATCATAGATATAATAAAACATTTTACGGAATAAAGATTTCTAAAAAAGAAATAGATAGGTTTTTAAATACCCTCCAGTTACAGAATTACGAAAAACTTAAACGTATCAGAAATAAGTTTTTTATGCGGCGTTGCCGGAGTGGCCAAACGGGATAGATTTTCTGAACGAAAAGTCCAAGCTTAGGATGAAGGTGAAAAGAGCCGAAAGGCGATGACTCATAAGACACCTATTGGCTTAGTGCCTACGCAGGTTCGAACCCTGCATGCCGCATTCATTTCTTTTTAAAATCTGGTGATACTGCGATGAGAATAGAAAAAAAGACTTGGCCGGATATGTTCCAGAATATTCTTGATGGCAATAAAACATTTGATCTACGTCTAGCTGATTTCGTATGTTCAACTGGAGATATACTAGTATTGAGAGAATGGGATCCTAAAACTAGTATGTATACCGGAAGAGTGCTGGAAAAAGAAGTTACCTATGTTCTGAAGACCAAAGATCTCAAATTCTGGCCTCAAAAAGACATAGAGAACCATGGATTCCAAGTGATTTCTTTCAAATGATGATATTCATCTATAATTATAGTATTCTGCCGCACAATAATGCTTAAATACATTCAACTTCATTATATATTATAATATATAGGCAATCCTAAGAAACTGCCTAAAACACACAAATCCGCAAAATCATTATCCTGAAGTGACAACTAACTAAAACTGCCTAAAAGAGGAGTTTAAGTCGAAAGTTGAGTGTTATGATGTCTGATTCTAAGAAGTGTTGCGAAATCTTTATAAAACAAATTTTTGATAGTAGCGTTAGAAGTTAGAGTTAGGAATAAACTAGAGACTCTTCGAATCATTACTCGAGGCGTTGTGATAGATGAACTAACCTCAAACTTATGTATTACAGCTCGCGAACTGTAATATGAAACAAACAAAACAGCTAACATTGGAGGTGTTAGTACAAATGAAAACAGCTAAAAAAATAATAGCATTGGCTATCGGAGCAACTATGGTTGGATCCACAATCGTAGGCGCAATGGCAGCTGATCTTAAAAGTTGGCCTGCACCATTCGTCACAAAAGACACAAGCGGCAAGCCAGTATTCGATGCAATAATGGTAGTTGGTGACACAGCAGCACCAGCAGACATCATCGGTATCACAGATATCGCAATGAGTTTGCAATACCAAATGGTTGAAGAGAAAGCAGTTTCAGGCGCAGCTTCTGTAAGTTTGTCTGGAGATAGCAAAAAAATTGAAACCAGCTCAAACAAATTGGAATTGAACGAAACCTTGAACTCAATAACAACCTCAGTAACTTCTAGTGATTTGAAATTACTAATGGGTTCTGAATTTAGTAATGAGTATGGTACTTCAACATTAACACAAACAATTGATATACCTACCTATGCTAGAGTAGTATTTGAAGCTGACCCAGATGATGAAACAAATACAATTAAACATTATCTGAAGTTAGATAGCGGCAAACAAGTGTATACTTACACATTAGCAGCTTCTCCATCAATCAAATCTGATCATAACTCAGGTGGTTATTTGGAAGACATCAGAAATAAAAAAATCACCTTGTTAGGCAGTACATATACTGTTTTAACAGCTGATCACGACGCACAAAACCAAACTACCTTAACATTAATGGGTGGCGCAGTAACAGATGTCCTCGATGAAGGAGAAACAAAGACATACACAGTAGCTGGTAAAGAATATGAAGTAACTGCCGCTTATATCGGTGCTTCTGAAGTAAAAATCAAAGTCAATGGAGAATTGACCGATGCACTTGCAGAAACTAAAACATATAAGTTAAAAGACTCTACTGAAGTAGGCATAATCGACATCATGGCACAAAACCTAGCTGGTGAAGTTGACAGAGTTGAATTTAGCCTAGGCGCAAACAAAATGCAACTAGAAGATTTAAATACTGTTTCAAATGATTTCGCTGGAACTGTAACTATTGGCTCTGAAGACCTAAGCAATGTCAAAGTTGATATTGTAACAAGTTTAGACCAAGGAACTACTGCTGGAAATGATGTAAAAGTTTCATCAATCAAATTTAATTACAATGTTAGCCAGAATCTATACCTAGGGGTTGGAGATAAAGCTAGCACTAAAGCAGATGAAGCAGAAAGCCAAACCGGTTCATTCTTGTTGTCAGCATTCGATTATAAATTCGAAGGACCACAAACAGGCGCAACTGAAGAAATAAAACTTTATCCTAGCGGAAGTAACAACTACAAGTTGGAATTTACCAGCAAAGCAGGAATAAAGTATGCAGAAGAAGTGTTCGGATATGATGCAACCGTATATGGTTTAGGCAGATATTCTGGAACTACTTGGTATACACTTGTAACAGCTGAAACTGAAGAAGTAGCTGATGAAGAAACATTCTGTGTAAATAAAAATAAGTACAGCAGAATACTTCAATACAAAGACGTCATACCTGGATCAAGTACTAGTGACAATGAAGGTACATTGAGGTTCAAGGATGCTGGTTCTGGAGACATGTTCGATGTCAGTTATTCAGGATCAGGATTAACCGGAGACTTAATCGTTGATGGTAACACATTCAAAGTTGTAGCTTCAGCTGATGCAAATGGCGCAACAGTTAATGTGGACATGGACGGAGACGGAGATGTTACTGGTGCTTTAGCAACCTGTGATTTGTATACACAATACGAAGCTAAAATAACCGTGACAAACGTTAGCGCAACAAATAGCCCAAGCGTGACTATTTTAAGCGAAGATGATGAAGACAGCCAAACTGATACGGTAGTTGTCAACGCAACAATCAACGGCGATGGTAAAATAGATTTGGAGAATAAAGTTAAAATTACTTCAACATCTGCAAACTATAAGCCAGGAGATGGTGTTGCTTGGTCAATGACTGCATCTAAAGATGAAAGCAATGTCTATGTTGCATATACCAATTATGGTATGGCTCTAACAATGGACCAAAAAGAAAGTTCATCTACAACTACACAAAATGATTTCAAAGTAGTTTATCCAGATGAGCAAATAAACTATGCTTTCTTCGTAGTTGGTTCTGACACAATGGCTTCTTCAGTATCTGGCGGAAGCACAACACAAGTCGTACACAAAATCAATGTCGGCGCAACCAAATTGGCTAGTCAAGTAGCTGATGTGACTGCACAGAACTTGGTAGTTGTAGGCGGCCCATGTGTAAACGCAGTAGCTGCAGAATTGATGGGTAATCCAAGCCCATGCGCTAAAGACTTCTCAGCAGGCAAAGCTATGATTAAAATGTTCGAAGCAACAACCGGCAAAGTGGCTATGTTGGTTGCAGGTTACGAAGCAGTTGATACAACAAGGGCAACCAAAGTTGTAGCACAAGATAGCGGCGCTAAACTGAAAGCAGTAATGGCTGGTAAGAAAGAAGTCTCCGTTAACACAATTAACGAAGAACCAGTTGTTGAAGTAGCAACAGCATAAGGTCATTGACCTTTATTTTTTTCTTTTTCTTTTATTATTTCTCTTTAACATCTATGCTTATTTATCGACGATATGCTATACAAAAGTTTATATATTAGTAAATTCTAGTATTCTATTGAAAAAGGAATATCTGGATCAATAATTCAGATGACCTTACAAACCGGTTTGATTGAGGTGATTCGAAAATGAAAATTTATTTGGCAGTATTGTTAGCAGCTATCGTGTTGCTAGCAGGGTGCGGAATGCCAGCCACTGAACAGCCAGCGGTTACTCCTACAGAACCAATGGTTACTGAAGAAGCTAAACCAATGCCGACTGCAACAGTTGACATCACAAGAAAAGCATTCGTACCAAACGAACTAAGAGTTAAATTAGGCACAGCAGTGACATGGATCAACAAAGATACCATCGGCCATACAGTATCATTCAGGCAAAGGTATACTGATCATAGCACAGTTGTCCCAGCGGGCAAAACCCTTGAAGTTGTATTCACCGATCTCGGAGAATTCAATTATATCAATGGCGCTTTGGGCCTAAAAGGTAAAGTTATTGTAGAAGAATAAGGGAATCCTTATTTCTTTTTTCTTTTATTTTAAATCTGATTGTAGCTAGAATTATATTTCTTTCGCCACAATAATATTATGTTTAGTCCTTACTACCTCTGTCTTGATATCTTTTCCGATTGAGGAATTTGTAATTATCGAAATAACTCTACCTTTAGCTGTTGCTAATTTTTCGTTCTTCTGTCTACCGAGAGTGATAAGTTTTAATTTAATCTTCTCTCCTTTCTTGAATGGATTTGGCAATGACTTGGTTTTCTTTATCTGAAAATCTGCTGCGTTGAATATCAGTTTCATACCATATTCATTTTCAAATTGTTTCAACTCTGCATAGAAATTGTCCCATGATTTTTGCTTTGCTGGATTCCGCCCTAATTTGTAACTTAGGAAATTTTGTATCGCCACATATTTCGCGCCTATCTTCTTGCCAAATTCTATCAGCTTAGGCATCTCTTTGTCATTGAGTCCTGGAACCCAGACTGGCGCGATGATTATATCCATTATTTTTGCCGCATATTTCGCAACTTTAGTTATGTACTCTAGATTGTATGCAGCGCCGCATAATTTGCTTGCTAAATCCTTATCTAACGCGTTTAACGATAGATTAATCTGTGTCAGACCTGCTTGTTTTAGCTCGTCGATTGTCTTTTCAGTAAGTAGTGTGCCATTCGTGTTGATTGATATTCTCTTTATCTGTTTGATTTCTTTTAGGTCACTTATCAAAGGGATAGTGTCTGCATATAATAATGGCTCTCCATTTGTGCCGATGTTTATCTCTATATCATCGCTGTCTTTGAACTGTATAAGCTTCTTCAGCTCTTCTACCAAATAATCTTTTTCTATCACATAATCTGCGACTTTCCTTGAATCCTTGCCTTCATCCACCGAGCAGAATACACAGTTAAGATTGCAACCAGTGATTGGTTTTATCTCTATCAATGATGTATTCCTGTCTATGATACCGAATGCATTGTGACCTATCAATGGTATTCCGCTATTCCTATGAATGTATACAACGCTTTTGCCTGTCAATGAACTTTTCAAATTGTTGAGCCCATTGGTCAGTATCTTGCTGAATTTGTTATCCAATCTCGACTGGCTCGCTTCCGAGTATAAGATTCCGTCTTTAATCTTCACATCGAAATCTAATTCTAGTTTCGGAAATTCAAAATAGAAATATCTTAATAACACTACTTTGATATTCTCTTTATTGTCCTCGAATTTCAGCGTTTCATACTCTAGCTTTGACTGAACCATTTTTGATCTCACGAGTAAGTTAGCATCGGTTCGTATGCGCTTCTTATCCGTTATTGTTGGCCTTCTCCTGTAAGGAACCCAACACCTCTTGCCACAGATGATTATGTAGCACGATAATCCTCACATCTGATGCTAACTTTATAATTATGACCACACTGCCGATAATATATAAAATTAACTATATATCGCAGTAGGATTAAAGCGATTGAGAATAATTTATAAATGGCTTATCCCTCCAGTTTTAATGGGTATCAAAAAATGAGCGATGGTCAAAATAATAACAATAATAATCAGATAAAGATAACTTATGAGACCTTGTTCGAACTTCTCCGTCGAGAAAAAGGTAAAGGCGAACTTCAGGAGCTGGACAGGACATTCATGAGAGACCTCGCTGCGTACATGCTCGAAAAAAATGAAATGATGCAGAAAGAGAACGAGCAGGCGCATCTTTTCGGCGAACAAGAGAAGCTGAAGACGCTCAACGAGATGAATAATATCAAGAAGATTGTGCGCGAGTTCCATGAACGCCGTGAACGGAAGATAATCGATATGGCGCTGAACAAGAGCCGGACTAATTCAAGTTTGATAACCAATGTCAATCTCCTGCCTGAAGAAGTGCCTTTCTATGAGTCTATTGTCAAAGTCTTGAATGAGTACAGGACCGCGCTGAATTGCGCGATGAGTGCAGAACGTGTGAAAGCGCAGGCGCTGAAGATCACTAAAGATGATTCTGTCAAGATGGTTAAATTCATACAGCCAGTGGCTAGATTCGTTGGCAAAGAATTAGAACCTTACGGGCCGTTCCAGAACGAAGATGTGGCCAGCCTGCCTTCAGAGATTGCCGAAATCCTGGTGCAGCAGCTGAAAGCGAAAGAGATTGTCGAGATTGAATAGATTTGTTCTAAACTAAGGTTAGCGTCGGTTCGGGTGCGATTATTTTCGCGATAGCTGGCCTCTCTCCGGATGAGACTACCCTCTTTGCCGCTGGTGATTATATACTATATGACCCTCACTATTGACGCTAACGTTATAGTTGATAGAACAAATAGATACTCGTAAAAAACCAAAGCTTTTTAAATGGACGTTTACTTCTTAGCTACAATATGAAAGTACCTAAACTCATCAAAAAATACTGCAAATTCTGTAAAACACATACTGAGCAGAAAGTAGTAGTCGGAAAGCAGAAGACCAGAGGTTCTGCGCACCCGCTCAGCCAAGGCTCAAAGCCAAGGATGAAGATCAGGGGTGTCGGACAAGGTATGGGTAACATGGGTAAACTTTCCAGAGGGGCTATGACTTCCTGGAAGAGATATAACAAGAAACAGAGCAAAAAACTCGATCTTAGGTATACTTGCAAACAATGCAATAAAACTACCAGCAAAAGGCACACAATAAGAGCCAAGAAGGTAGAGCAGCAATAGGGATACACAAGGTGTCAAAATGATTGTCAAAGAAACAAAAAGCAGATTCGTGAAAGTAAGATGCCCAAAATGCAAGAATGAACAGATTATATTCGGCAAAGCATCAACAAAGATAAACTGCTTGGTATGCAACAATACCATATTGGCAAGTCCTCTCGGCGGAAAAGCTGAGATCAAAGCAAGAATACTTGAGGTACTAGAATAGATGCAACTTAGAAAAGAAGGGCTTCCTGAAGAAGGAGACCTAGTGCTTTGCACTGTCACAAAAATATACTTTAATTCTGTTTTCGTTAGGATTGATGAATACGATAAAACTGGCATGATCCATATCTCTGAGATCAGTCCTGGACGTATCAGAAATATCAATGATTTCGTCACTATGGACAAGAAGATTGTCTGCAAAGTCATCGAAATCGATCACAAGAAAGGGCATATCAACTTGTCTTTGAGGAGGGTAAACGAAATCCAGAAAAGAAACAAGCTCGACGAGATTAAACAAGAGCAGAAAGCTGAGAAAATAATCGAATATGTCGCAAAAGAACTCGGCATTCCTATGAATGATGCTTATACTAAAATAGTTTCTGGAATTTCTAAGAAATATACCGAACTTCATACATTCTTCCAAGATTTAGTTAACGGACATACTTCATTCGATAAGTTCGAGATAGATACTAAATTAGCTGAAGCTCTTGAAAAAGTAGTGCGCGAAAGGATAAAACCGCCTAAAGTAGAGATCAAAGGCGAATTGACACTTAAGAGTTATGCGCCTGACGGCGTTGAGATTGTACGTTCTGCTTTAGAAAAAGCGCTCAAAAAAGATCCTGAGCATGTATCAATCAAGTATCTTGGCGGTGGACGTTACAGCCTTAATGTGACTTCTTCGGATTACAAAACTGCTGAGAAATTGGTTGAATCTATCACCAATGTCGTTACTTTGCATATGGAAAAGACCAAAGGAACCGCAGAATTCAAGAGGTTGAATTAGGATGAAACATATCATGCTCTGCTCTAAATGTAAGGCTTATACAATGAAGGAAGCCTGCCCTCATTGCGGTTCTAAAACAAACATGCCTAAACCGCCTAAGTATTCTCCAGAAGACCAGTACGGCGATTATAGGAGAAAGGCGAAGAAGGAACAAGGACTTCTATAGACATATACGCAAAACTTTAAATAGGCTAAATCTTATTCTGTATATATGGTCTGGAACATCAAAAGCAAAGGTAAAGAGGCTATTGTTTCTCCTATATTGATTGCAGGATTGCCTGGCATAGGTAATGTCAGCAAGATAACTGTTGACTTCATGATCGCAGAACTAGGCGCGAAAGAAGTGGCGGATATCACTTCATATTCTATGCCGCACACTGTGCTGGTTAATGAGAAAAACTTAATAGAACTGCCTAAGATTGCGTTGTATCACAAAAAAGTGAAGAACCAAGACTTCCTGTTCCTAGCGGGCGATGCGCAGCCTATAGATGAACCGAGCACCTACGAATTGTGCGATACGCTTCTTGATCACGTTGAAAAGATGAAATGCAAAGAAATCATATGCTTGGCGGGTATCGGATTGCAGCATGAACCTAACGAACCAGTACTATATTGCACTGCTAACAATAAGAAAATCATTGATGAATATAAAAAAAGCGTTAAATTGAATAATGACATATCCGGCGTTGTTGGTCCAATAATAGGCGTTGCCGGACTATTACCTGGACTTGCCTCGCGACGTAATATACCTGGCATAATCATACTTGCAGAGACTTTCGCGCATCCATTATATGTAGGTATAAAAGGCGCTAAACAGATAGTCAAGCTACTGAATGATAAATTCAAGCTTGGAATTTCGACTTCAAAATTGGATAAAGACATTAAGGATCTTGAAGAATCTGTCAAAAGGATGCCTGAAGATCTCAATAAGATAACAAAAGCATTAAAAGCTTTGAAAACCAAAGAAATCAACTATATAGGGTGATTCGATGGATTTGAAAATAAAAGAGGTACGAGCTTATCCTATCAAGGATTCTAGAGGCAACCCTACTGTAGAAGTCGAGCTTTCTTCTAATAAATTCAGTGTTAAAGCGGCAGTCCCTTCTGGCGCGTCCACTGGGATATATGAAGCGCATGAATTACGTGATAAAGATGGCCGCGGTGTGAATCTTGCGGTCAAGAATGTGAACAGGACTATACGCGGATATATGATTGGCGAAGATGTGACGAACCAATCTGCGATTGATAAAATGCTTATCGACTTAGATGGCACTCGAAATAAGCGCAGGCTTGGCGCGAATGCTATCCTTGGTGTGAGTCTGGCAGCCGCCAGGTTGCGTGCTAAAGTGCTTGGTAAATCGCTTTATGCTTCATTGGGTAAGTCTACTGTTCTTCCTATCCCTTTCATGAACATCATAAATGGCGGGCGTCATGCCAATAATGGGTTATGCTTCCAGGAGTTCATGATTGTTCCACGATTTAAGACATTTAAGGAAAGTCTTTCTGGCGGGATTTCTGTATATAACGAACTTAAACAAATAATCGGACGGAGATACGGACGTTCGGGTTTGATACTTGGTGATGAAGGAGGATTCGCTCCGCATGTCAAGGATCAATATGAAGCATTGGATTTGATTGTTAAGGCTATTGATAAATTAGGTTATTCCAAAAATGTAAAGATTGCCATGGATTGCGCGGCATCAGAGTTCTATAAAACTAATATATTCGGCAAAAGCTATTATTATGTGAACGGCAAGAAATTGGAATATCATAAATTGGTTGAAATATATGAAAAACTTTTGTCTGAATATCCGATTGTGTCTATTGAAGATCCATTTGCGCAGGATAATTTTAGCGAATTTTCTCGATTCAAAAAGGATTTCGGACGGAAGGCGCAGATTGTGGGTGATGATCTGCTTGTGACTAACATATCTCGTATCCATAAAGCAATCGAATACGATGCTTGCAATGGACTTCTGCTTAAAGTCAATCAAATCGGTACTCTTACTGAAGCTATTGGCGCCGCTAAATTGGCTATGTCCCAAAAATGGGGCGTGATGGTCAGTCATCGTTCCGGCGAAACAATGGATCCGTTTATTTCGGATTTGGCTGTTGGTATTGGTACTGGTCAGATTAAATCAGGGGCACCAAACAAGCCTGAAAGACTCGCTAAATATAATCGTCTTGTTGCTATCGAAAAAGAGCTGGGTTCTAAAGCTCGGATGGGCTCATTATGAAGAAACCTGTAATGCTTGTTATCCTGGACGGGTGGGGCATTGATTGGAGAAAACGCGGAAATGCAGTGAAGCTCGCTAAGACCCCTACCATCTATCAGCTTGAGAAAGGGCCTAAATCTATATTGAAAGCGTCCGGTCTTTCTGTCGGACTTCCGGATAAACAAATGGGTAGCTCTGAAGTTGGACACCTTAACATAGGAGCTGGGCGCATCGTGCATCAAGAGCTTATGAAAATCAATAATATGATCAAAGATGGAAGTTTCTTCGAGAATCCTGCTTTGAAAGAGATTTTTTCTAAAAATGAACATGTGCACTTAATTGGACTAGTGAGTGATGGCGGAGTTCATTCACACCAAGATCAGCTTTACGCATTGATTGATTTCGCTAAAAAATATAACTGCAAAGTAAACGTACATGCTATCTTAGATGGACGTGATACTAAACCGAAATCGGCTTTGACTTATATTGCTAAACTAGAGAAAAAACTTCGCGGTGTTGGGCAGATTGCCACAGTGTCCGGCAGGTTCTATGCCATGGACAGAGATAAGAGATGGGCCAGGACTAAAAAAGCGTATGATATAATCGTATCCGGCTCTGGGATATATCATAAGAATGCGACCGAAGCAATCAAGGATTCCTATGCTAAGAATGTGACTGATGAATTCGTCGAACCTATCGTTGTTGGTGAATATTCCGGGTTCAAGAATGATGATGCTGTGATATTCTTCAATTTCCGTCCGGATAGAGGTAGACAGTTGACGCACGCTTTTGTGGATAAGGAATTCAAAGGATTCTCGCGCAAATATGTTAAGACTAAGTTCGTGACTTTTGTTGAATATGATAGGACTTTACATCATGTCCACGTCGCTTTCCCAAAAGAGAATTTTGTTAACCTATTAGGCGACATTATATCTAAACACAATCTGAAGCAATTACGCATTGCCGAGACTGAGAAATACGCACACGTTACTTATTTCTTCAACGGACTTGTGGAGAAACCTTATGAAGGCGAGGATCGCATACTTATTCCGAGTCCGAAAGTGCGCACTTATGATATGAAGCCTGAGATGAGCGCTCAGGAAGTGACTGATACTGTTGTTTCAAAAATGGACAAATATGATTTCATTGTCTTGAATTTCGCGAATCCTGACATGGTCGGGCATACCGGCGTACTGAAGGCAGCAATAATGGCTGTTGAGTTTGTGGATTCTTGCCTTGCGAAGATTGTCGCGCGGATAAAAGAGCTTGACGGCGTTCTTCTTGTGACAGCTGACCACGGCAATTGCGAAGAGATGCTCGTGGAAGGCGAGAATTCTTGCGATACTGCGCACAGCACTAATCCTGTGCCATTTTATCTATTCAATCATCCTGCTAAATTGCGCCGTAAAGGGATATTAGCGGATATCGCGCCGACTATACTTGATCTACTCGGCATTGAGAAGCCGAAAGAGATGACTGGCGAAGATTTGATTATACGGGATTGAGATTAACAGCGATTTAACTCTTCCAGAGTCTTGCAGGTTCTTCTAACCAAATCGTTCGCTTTGCTCACAACTTCTCTTAATCGCGATGTTCTATTCAATAATTTCAGGGACTAACAAAGGGGGCAATTTAAACCTTCTTTAAGGAAAATTTAAATACCCCAAAACAATATTTTGTTATATGAACAGAAAATGCTTATTAAACAGTTTAGTTCTAATCATCGCAGTTTCTTTAATTGTATCCCTTTCAGGATGTTCACAAAATAGCGCGGATAATGCCGATTCAATAACTGCTGATTGCAGATATCCTGTTAATAAATTAGAAATATCAGTTTCTCCTGCAAGATGTCAGCAGCTCTCCAATGATTGTGAAATGTTCTATGTTAAAATCACAAGCCCGCAAATATCATCATTAATTTCATCAGGTAAATATCCTTGCACTGAAGGAATAGGTTCAACAGCGCCATGCGTAGTTCCAGATGCTCATGGATGGTCTAGATTATTCTGTTACAATGTTGCAGAATGCAGCAAAGGAACAACAACGGATTTAGGAGTAAGTTTTGGCGGAGCCATGATGGATTCATCAATAAAAATAACCGACACCGTTGATTACTGCCCCATAACTAAAGAAGGAACTCCATTAGGAAAGTGTGTAAGTTCGATAACAAAGCAATGCGATCCTGATGCAACGCTTACTCTCCTAGTTAATTGATATTGATTCGAAATGGTCCACAGCCAATTATAATTCAATTTTTAAAAGTTTCTTGTTACTTGTCGCCAGAACTCCGCTTAGGTATTTTGCCAAGCAAAATTCTTTCCTCTCCCAAATTGCTCTTCGAGCTACTTCGTTAAATTCCGATGTTATACTTACCGCCACACACAAAAAGCGCCATTTTATGCGCAAAATAACTCAGAATAATTCTTTCAAATATTTACCGGTGTAGCTATTTCCGCATTTAATCAATTCTTCAGGAGTTCCTTCAAATAATATCTCTCCGCCCTTAGAACCGCCTTCAGGACCAAGATCTATCACCCAATCAGCATGTTTTATAACGTCGAGATTATGCTCAATCACAACAACAGTATTGTCATTATTAACTAGATTCTTTATTATTTTCATTAACTTATCAATATCAGCCATATGGAGCCCAGTTGTTGGCTCATCCATAACATACACATTTCCTTTTTTATGCAATTCAGATGCCAGTTTAATTCTTTGGCATTCACCGCCCGATAACGTGCTTAATGGCTGACCAAGTTCCAAATAATCGAGACCAACATCGCATAAAATGCCAAGTTTTCTCTTGATTTCTTTATTCTCAAAAAAATCAACCAATTCATTAATTGTCATATTAAGAACATCAAAAATACTTTTTCCCTTATATTTTAACGCTAAAACATTTTCAGTATACCTTTTTCCATTGCATTCATCGCAAGTGACTTTGACTTCATCCATAAAGCTCATTTCGTAACTTATTGTTCCGAGCCCCTTACATTTTGGACATGCTCCTTTCGAATTAAAACTGAATAAAGAAGGATTTGATTGTGTTGCATGAGCGAATTCTTTTCTTATCACATCAAAAACGCCAATGTAAGTCGCTGGATTTGAACGTGAAGACCTGCCTACCGGCGATTGGTCAATTATGATAGCATCTTCGTTCTCACTGACAAAAATATCGTTTATCAAACTGCTTTTTCCCGAACCTGCAACTCCAGTTATGCAGGTCAAAACTCCGATTGGAATTTTTGCAGAAACGTTCTTCAAGTTATGCAAGGATGCGTTCTTAATTTCAATATAATCGCGCCATTTTTTGCGATTATCGTTAATCCCTTCATTCTTATTCAAATATTCAGCAGTTAAACCTTTTGAGCTCTTTAAGCCGTCAAAAGTTCCTGAATAAACTATCTCTCCTCCTAAACTTCCGGCTTTCGGCCCTATATCAATAATATGCTCTGCGCATTTAATCAAAGTTGGGTCATGTTCAACCACAAAAACACTATTGCCTTTCTCTTTCAGCTTGAACAGCATTTCAATCAGCTTGTTGATATCCCTAGGATGAAGCCCGATTGAAGGTTCATCCATTATGTACATCATATCAACCAAATCACAGTCAAGCTGTCGTGCCATCTTCACCCTCTGGCTTTCTCCGCCAGATAATGTCGATACTGAACGGTTCAATGAAAGATAACCTACTCCAATCTCTATCAAATGAGAAAGAATCTGCTGCATCTTCTTAACCATAGGTTTCGCTATATCGCCTTCGATAGTCCCGAGAAAATCATAAAGATCATTAAATTCCATATTGACAAGTTCAGGAATAGTCTTGCCATTGACTTTAACGCTTCTTGCATTTTCATTAATCCTTGAACCATTGCATGAATCACAATCAGAATATATGAAATATTTCTCATATGCATTTTTTCTGCCTACAGAAAGATCGTCTTTCGCTTTGTTCACATATATCCTTTCAAGCTTTCTTATAATGCCTTCAAAATTTTTCTGATATGTGCCAGCCCCATGCGCTTTTACCACAGGTATTGCTTTAGCATAAAGAAAATCATCAAGTTCTTTTGCGGAAAAATCTTTGAGTTTCTTATCGACATCAAAAAGATTCATTGCCATGAATTCTCGCCAATGCCATCCGTCCACCTTATAATCGGGATGCTTAACAGCGCCTTCGCGAATAGTTTTCTCTTTATCGATGATAAGACCTATATCTGCTTTAATTCGTTTTCCCAATCCTTTACAATGCGGGCACATGCCTAGAGGGTGATTAAACCCGAAAACAAAAGAAGGACCTATGAATTGATCCCCGCATCTCGAAAAAAGAAGCCTCAGATATGTATACAATTCCGTTGCTGTCCCAACAGTACTTCTTAATGTAGTACCCATCCTCTTCTGGTCAATAACAATCGCAGTAGATATATTTTTTATTTCTTCAACCGGCGGTTTAGATAATTTAGGCATCCTTGCTCTTGCAAAAGAAGAAAAAGTCTCTATTAATTGCCTTTGAGATTCAGTGTATAAAGTATCAAAAACGAGTGATGATTTGCCTGAACCGGATACGCCGGTGAATACGACTAATTTGTTTTTTGGGATTTCTAAAGAAATGTCTTTGAGATTGTGCGTCTTCGCGCCTTTTATTATAATTTTATTATGATTCATTTTAGCGATGTGGTTTATGAACATGGTTCGTCTTTTATTTAAATAACTTAGTATAGAATAAAACACCTGCACATACGCAAACTATATAAGCATAAACCACTCTAATAATCACATGGACGTATCAATCATATTAGCAAGATTCTGGGGCAGTCTTTTCATCATACTCGGTCTGCTGTCAATGAGCGCAAAGTTACTGGGCAGAATCATAAACTACACAAAAGACAGGTCAATAACAATCACTACCGGATATGTCACGTTCTTATTAGGATTGATCACAGTGATATTGCATAATGTTTGGACTTGGGATTGGAGAGTAGCAGTCACAATCTTAGGCTGGACTACACTAATCAAAGGCGTTCTTAAAATTGGATTCCCTGAGCATGTGCATAAAAAGGCGCAGATGTTTAAGAAACAGCAGAAATTGTGGGGATTCGTGATATTCTTGATAGGCGCAGTATTCTTCTGGATGAGCTACTAAAATTATAATCTCTCTATCGTTAATTTGCCTTTCTCTACGTCGAAGATAAGTTCTTCATCTTCCCGAAAAGAAGTCATTTCTGTGACGAACTCAGGCAGAACTATCATACCGCCTCTTACTTTGATATTTGTAGTGAGATGAGTGTTTTTCAATGCGATCTTATCAACTTCTTTATTACTCTTAGAATTCAGATGATCCTGCGTCGCTTTCGCGAGATAACCTGCGATCTTCTCAGCGACATTTATGTTGGTCGCAGCAGTTATGCCTTGAAGACCCGGAGAAGAGTTTATCTCGATAACCAATGGACCTTTAGAGCTTTTCAGGACGTCTACTGCAAGAATGTCTGCATTCACTGCTTTCGCCGCTCCGACTGCCACTCGCTTGAAATCTTCAGGAAGATTAATTGTGCTACATTCTCCGCCGAGATGGAAATTTGATCTCTGTTCACCTATTGCCGCTTTCCTTTTCATTGAAGCCGCAATCTCGTCTCCTACTACTATTATTCTATAATCTTCGCATTCTTCAGTGTCTATGAATTCTTGGATAAGGAATGGCTGCTTGAGAACAGTCAAGGCGTCTAATATTGCAGACGCACTTGCGAAAGATTCGCCGAACATCACGCCCTTGCCGTGTGTGCCTTCTGGGAATTTCATAACAATCGGATACTTCATTCTACTCAATAAGTTCTTGCCGGTCTCTGCGTTGGATACTATGAAAGTCTTCGGCATCGGAACATTCCTTTCTTGAAGCTTTAAATGAGTAAGAAGCTTGTCATGCGCAATTGTGAATATATCCGGTTTCATCGGTAGATATACTCCTCTTAATTCTAGAATAGATGATATGCTAGTCATCAGCTTTGAATAACGGAATGAGCCTCTGATATATACGCAATCATAATTTTTAATCTCTTCACCATTGTATAGCAATTGCGGTTTCTGATGATCGATTGTGACTTCAAAATTCTTGAGATTAAGGAAATCTACTTCTTCGAAACATTTCATCATCTCTTCGAAAATCCATGCCGAACTCTTGCTGCCCAACGAGATTATGGCTGCTTTCATTGCAGAATCTCCTTTCCGGTTATTTTCAAAGGATCTATTATGAAATTTCCTTTCTTCAGTATATCCTGGCCTATGAGTACTTTATAGTTCATGTGGCTCCTGTCACAGATACTGAATTGTGATTCTAATTTTTGATCTGCGAGTTCTAGATTGATGTTAGCCAATTCCCTTATGCTCCTGCCCAACACTGTGCGGATTCTTTTCTTGAAGCTCTGTTTCTCCACACCTAGCTTGAGCGCCAATTCGTGGTCTATAGAACTGCGTTCTGCGCCGGTATCTATTCTCGCTAGAATCGGCTCTTGATTATCGCCGATGAGTATCTTAACTGGCTCGATTAGGCCTAGAACTATGCGTGATTCCATAGGCACTTCTTTTGTTTCAGAATTTATAAAGATTTATGTGGCAGAAATGATTGTAGAATTAATGGTTTAATTATTTCCCGTTGTCCATCTCTTTCATGAATGGGAACAAGATAACATCTCTTACTGATTGGCTTCCTGTCAAGACCATGACCATCCTGTCAATACCAATACCGATGCCACCTGTTGGAGGCATTCCGTACTCAATCGCTTTGACGAAATCTTCGTCATAAGGATGCGCTTCTTCTGCGCCGCCTTTCAATTGCTCAGCTTGCTGCTCTAATAACGCTTTCTGCCTGATTGGATCGTTCAACTCAGAATAGCCGTTAGCGACTTCCATGCCTGCTATGTATGGCTCGAATCTTTCTACCCATTTATTATCTCCATTCCTCAAAGTCTTGCATAATGGAGTAGACTCCACGGGATGATGAGTTATGAAAACCGGCTGAATCAATTTAGATTCGCAAAGTTCTTCGAAAATGCCTTGTATCATAGTACCGATAGTTAGATCGCCTTCTATTTCAATATTGTAATTGTGAACAATGCTTTTCAATTCTTCTTCTGTCGCTTTTGATATATCCGGGATGTCTTTAAGGTCAGCAAACTTGTTGATTGCTTCTATCATAGTCAATCTTTTCCAAGGCGCTTTAACATCTATCTCGTGACCATTGAAATTGATTTTTGTAGTGCCTAACACTTTCTTAGCTGCATATTCGTATATGTTCTCAGTCATTCTCATCATGTCTTCGAAATCGCAATATGCTTCATACAATTCAACTTGAGTGAATTCTGGATTATGAGTCCTGTCAATGCCTTCGTTCCTGAAATCTCTTGCGAATTCGTAGACTTTATCGAAACCGCCTACAATGAGCCTTTTTAGATAAAGTTCGTTCGAGATTCTTAGGTAGACTGGCATATTCAATGCATTAAGATGAGTCTTGAATGGTTTAGCATGAGCTCCGCCGTAGATTGTCTGCAAGCAAGGAGTGTCTACTTCAACGAATTCTTTGTTGTCAAGGTATTCCCTAATTGCTGAAATGATTTTTGCTCTTTTAACGAAAATTTCTTTGACTTCAGGATTCATGATTAAGTCAACGTAACGCATCCTGTATCTAAGTTCTGGATCTTTCAAGCCGTGGAATTTTTCCGGCAATGGTCTCAAGGTCTTTGTCAATAGTTCTAAATTCTTGACGTAAACTGTGACTTCACCTAACCTTGTCTTGAAAACTCCGCCGTTGCAACCGATGATGTCGCCTATATCGAGATATTTTAGTAAATCGTATTTCTCTTTAATGTCATCTTCTCTGAAATATGCCTGCACTTTGCCTTTGCCGTCCTGAATATGAGCGAATGTAGCTTTGCCCATCCTTCTGAGCTGGACTATCCTTCCGGCAACGCTTACTTGCTCTCCGGATTTCTCTTCATTAGCAAGCTTAGCAAATTTCTTGAGAATCTCATCTGAAGTATGAGTGCGATTGTATTTGTAAGGATAAGGATTTATGCCTAATTCAATGAGTTTGTTGAGCTTTATATGCCTCTCTTGAATCAGAACGTTTTCTTCTTCCATACCTGCAAAATAAGCTATATCCTATTATAAAGTTTTCTAATAGCAAGATATTTATATCTATAAGTCTATTTTTGAACAAGAGGTGAATTCAATGAATACTAGATTTATCATATTTATCTTACTTTTATCAATTTCTATGTTTAGCGCTGAAAGCCTAACCTTAAACCCAACAACTCCGCCATCAAACGTCAATTTAAATACTACTTTTCAATTAAAATGCGATTTCGGGGCTAATGATATATTATGTGTCAATGCCATGCATGGAGATAAATATTGTCAAGTCGGGCCTTGGGAAGGTACCTCGGTAGTATTCAATTGTCTTGCAGATAAAGCGGGTATAAAAGAGAATTACTGCAATATCTTCTATTATGATAAAGATCCAAGATGCGTGCCACAACAAAACATGATTGGGACAACTGAAGTGATAGATTCTAATCCGCCTCAATCTTTAATTTTCAAAAATGTAAATCCTGCCCCCTTAAAGTTAAATCTAAGCGATAAATTCCAAATCAAATGCGATTATGGGGCAAATGACATATTATGTATAAATGCTAGACATGGAGATAAATACTGTCAAGTGGGCCCTTGGGATGGTACTGCTGCAGTATTCAATTGCGTTGCAGACTCCGCGGGAGTAAAAGATAATTATTGCAATATTTTCGATTATAGCGCTGATCCTAGATGCAAAGCACAACAGAACATGATTGGAAAAACAGAGGTTATGTCTTCGCAAACTATAATCAATTCTAATCCCGATAAATCCATATCTTTGGACATGACATTGAATGAACAACTTCCGGCTTGCAGGGGCTATTATTTCAAAGAATGTGATAAAGGTATGCCAGAAGAATATTGCACTAAATGCAGCACTCTATCCGATATTGAAATTAAAAATACATTAAGCATGTTGAAGTATTACAATTTCAATAAATTATATCTTATATACCATAATCAATTTTCGATTGATGATTATAAAGCAAACTTAATCATTTGGAAAAAATATGGAGATGTATATGGCATAAAACTTGTCCCTATGTTTGGTTTGATGAATTCTCCAAACTATGAAAATCTAAATGTCAATCTTTTCAATTTTGAAGATAGTCAATTGTTAGACTTAGTCAAATATTCGAATAATCTCTTAAAAATCAATGAAATCTCAATAGCCGATGTACCGGGCGTACTATCAAAACATATAGTTATGTACCAACATCAAACCGAATTTTTAAAAGCTAATATCCCGGGATTATATCTTTCCAAAGCGTTTGCCCAACCCTATGAAAATCCTTCTGATGACAATTCGGATGGATATATTATCGATACCTGGACGTATATAATAGCATGTTTAAACAATGATGACTGGATGACAAACAAAGCTGCACAGGGATGGACAAGACAAGACCTAATTAATTATATCAAACTGAGAAATAATCAAAAAATATACAATGTTTGGGATCTGATAATAGTAGCATGGCCATACGAGAAAACCGAAACTAATAATACTTGTTTATTCGTTGCAGATGATGCTTCACTAAATGATCCAACTCCATTAAACAGGAACATACTTGCTACACAATTGATATGCGATTCTGCTAAATACAGCAGTTATTTCAAAGGATTCCATACTGACGGTATGATACTTGGATTAAGCTCAAATGTAAAAGATGGTAATACTGAACAAAATTTTTATAAGAGCTTGAAACAAGGCAAAGTGTATACGGGTTATTTTAATGCACCACTTAATGAAATTAAGTACATTTTCTCTCAAAAAAATCCTTGTGATGGCATACCCCCATATAACTTAAAATGTGTAGATTCAGATAATGGATTAAATTATAATGTTAAAGGAATCGTTAGCCCAATCGACGGTACCACATCCACAGATGTCTGTTCGGATGTAATTTCAACTGGAAAAGGTCTAGTTGAGTATTCATGCGATACTAATGGAATTGCAAAATATACTGGATATATTTGCCCAAATGGCTGCAAAGATGGCTCTTGTATGAATGCTAGTGTCGGTATAATAATATGTCCAATGGATACTAAAACATGTCCTGACGGGACTATTCTAAAAAGAATTGGATCAAAATGCACTTTTGCCGATTGTCCTGCTGAAGTGGTACCTACATGCAATGGCTGCTTATTAAATAATAAATGCCTCCCTTTTGGAATAAGAACTAGCGGAAAATATTGTGATAAATCTGGAGATATGATTCTTCAGAATGGCAAAAATGTATTTTGCAATAATAGTTATGAATGCGTAACTAATTCATGCATAAATAATAAATGCTCAGCCCCTGGAATACTGAGAAGATTTATAAATTGGTTCGGTGCAAAATTTAACTAATTCTTTTATTTTTATTTTTTATATAATTGCGTAATCTATATATACTTATAAAATTAATATATTATTAATGAAAAAAGAGGTGTTAGCGTTAGTTATAATAGTGTTTAGTTTAATCTCTATTGTTTCTGCCTACGGCCTCGAGTTCAGTAAGTATGATGAAATTGATCTTAACCTGAACATCAGCTCTTCAGTTTCAGTTGTCCCCACAGCTACAGATTATGTGATAAAGGATATCATCATGCGTTTCTATCTGTTCCCTGAAGAGAATTGGCAGCAACAAGTCCTCCGAATGGTTGGAAATCCTACTTTTGTAAAAGAATCAGATACATTGGTCTTTGAATGGAACAATGTGAAACCGCAAGAATTGACTGCGATTGTTGAATCAGATATCCGCACATTGAACAAAGCGTTCCCTGTGCGCGAAAGAGTGCAATTCCCGATTGGAACGCTTACTTCAGAATATTCGCAATGGCTTGCGCCAACTGCTAAAATAAATTCCGATGATGATCAAATAATAAAAAAAGCATCTTCACTTGTCGCCGGCGAGAATGATTTGTTTAAGGCAGTTTTTAATTTGGCGAATTTTACAAAGAATCATATCAATTATGATTTGAAATATGCCGGCGAAGTCAAATCCGCATTATGGATACTTAATAATCCGAATGGAGTTTGCGGTGATTTCAGCTCGTTGTTCATGGCATTGTGTCGCGCAGTCGGAATCCCTACAAAATATGTCACTGGCGTTGCCTATTCAAATGTAGATAATGTTAATAATTTCGTCCCGCATGCATGGGTTGAAGTGTATTTCCCGGAAATCGGCTGGATACCATTTGATCCAACGTATGGAGAATTCGGATACATCGATCCAACACACATCAAGCTCAAGGAATATGCTGATGTTGATACTCCTTCTGTTAAATACGAATGGTCAGGTAAGAATTATGATGTAAAGATAAACAGGATATTGTTTGCCGGACAAATATTGAATAAACGCGGGGCTTTTGCAGACCCTTTCGCTCTTGAAGTTAGCAAAGAGAATGAAGCAGTCGGATTCGGTTCTTATCAATTGATAAAAGCAAATGTCAAGAACTTAAAGGATTATTATATCGCGGAACAGTTCTATCTACAAGGACCCCCTGAAATAGAAAATATTGATGCGCAAGTGAAATCCATCCTGCTGAAACCGAATGAAGAGAAAGAATTGTACTGGATAATCAGGGTTAAGGATTCGTTGAGCACGAATTATATGTACAAGATACCTATCGTAGTCACTGATATACGCGATGTGAATGCGAACGTCACATTTGAAGCATATTCCAGCGCGCAAATGTATTCGCTTTCAACAATCGAGGATAAGATCTCGCTTAGCTCTGAAGAGACTGAGAAAACTTATTCCGCTAATGTCGACTTCTCATGTAATTCCGATTCAACAGAGATATTCGTAGGTGAAAGCGCAGATATAAAATGCCAAATCCTAAATTCCGGTAATGATTTCCTGAGCGATGTATATTTATGTCTTTCAGATGAATGCCGTACTTTTGATCTCGGCATAACGCAAGGGCGCGAATTCTGGTTCCATAAAGTGTTCAATATATCTGCAGATTATCTTGAAGCAACTGCTAAGAATGCGATGATTACGCGCTCTGTGAAAATTCCTTTGAAAATATGGAACTATCCAAAGATTGAGATAAACTCAATATCTGTTCCTACTTCGGTTAATTTCGGCGATAAATACAACATGAGATTCAGGCTTTCTGTTAAGTCCAATTCCGCGCCTAAAGAAATCTACGTGTATTACAATTTTAACAAATATAAAGTAGACGATTTCAGAGTAGAACGCGAAGTAAGCATAAGCGATATCCCCGCATTGGATCTGCTTGAAGGCAAGAATGATTCGCCTATAATTGTCACGTATAAAGATGCGAAAGGAAACAGCTATAGCGAAACTTATCCCGTTGAAATTAATCTGAATCCATTAAATCCTGTTCAGAAAGTCATTGTTTATCTTAATCATGGATTCAATTGGCTTTTCTATCAATTGAAAGACATAATATTCAAGTGATATCCACTATTTTTTAATTTTCGCATTAAAATGCTAGTTTTTGAGCAAAAAGTGATGATTTTTAACAATTTTTGGTTAATTTTGTGCAAAAAATTGCATATTTTACATAATATTTATAAATAACGTAAACAAATACATATATATGGAAAAATACAAAAAAATAGTACCAGATACTTCAATTCTAATCGAAGGCACACTCACCGCAATGTTCGAAAAGAAAGAGATAACTGTAGAAGAAATAGTCATACATGAAGCAAGCATGGCAGAACTAGAAGCGCAGGCAAATAAAGGCCGCGAAACTGGTTACCTGGGGCTTGAAGAGATAAAGAAACTGCGCGAACTTGCGCATAAACACAATTTCAAGATAACATTCAAAGGATCAAGACCCGCACTTTTCGAAATTAATTTCGCGAAAGCCGGGGAGATAGACGCATTGATACGCGCGTTAGCTGACAATGAAGGCGCGACACTCATTACAGGCGACAGAGTACAGTCGATAGTAGCTGTATCAAAAGGAATTTCTGTAAAGCTTATTGAATTCCCTAGACGTAGCAAAAAGGCAAAAATCGAGAAATTCTTTGATGAAAGGACCATGAGCGTCCACTTGAAAGAAGAAGTCATACCTTTCGCCAAGAAAGGCGGACCAGGTAATTGGGAATTTGTCGAACTCTCTAAGAAAAAGATGAAACACAAAATCATGAGAGAACTTGCTGATGAGATTATCGAAGCGTGTCATGCAAGAAAAGATGGTTTTGTTGAAATTTCACGTAAAGGTTCTACAATCGCTCAGATGGGCAGATACAGAATAGTAATCACAATGCCACCATTCTCAGACGGCTGGGAAATAACCGCAGTGCGTCCTGTCAAGACATTAAGCTTCAGCGATTATGAACTCAGCGAGAAACTAAGGCAAAGAGTTGGAGTCCAAGCTGAAGGCATATTGGTCGCGGGAAGTCCAGGTATGGGGAAAAGCACGTTCGCGCAAGCATTGGCTGAATATTATGTCAGACAGAAAAAAGTCGTCAAGACAGTTGAAGCGCCTCGTGATCTTGTCGTACCAGACGCAGTGACACAATATTCACTTACTAATGGTTCGCATGACGAAATACATGACGTCCTTTTGCTATCACGTCCGGATTATACTTTCTTTGATGAGATAAGGAATATACAGGATTTCAAGCTTTTTGCTGACCTTAGACTGGCGGGCGTCGGTATGGTCGGAGTTGTTCACGCGACTAACCCGATTGACGCTATTCAAAGATTCATTGGCAAGATTGAATTAGGAATCATACCACAAGTAATCGATACTGTCGTATTCATCAAAAACGGAACTGTCAATAAAGTCCTTAACATGAAAATGGAAGTCAAAGTTCCATCTGGAATGGCTGAAGCTGATCTTGCACGTCCTATTGTTGTAGTAACTGATTTTGAAACTTCAAAACCTGAATTCGAGATCTATACTTACGGCGAACAGACTGTAGTCATACCTATCCAGAAATCTGAGAAAGAGAAAAGCAATGTCAAGAAATTTGCTGCTGAAGAAATCGAAAGAAGGCTTACCAAAGAGATAGGTAAAGTCAAAGTTGAAGTTATCAGCGAAAATAAAATCGTAGCGTATGTGCCTGAGTGCAATATTGGCGCGATAATCGGCAAAGAAGGCAAGAATATCGAGAAAATCGAGCAACGCCTGGGAATGGGTATCGATGTGATGCCTTTGACCGAAACGGCTACCGCGCCTTCTGCGCAGAAAGAGGTCAGCTATGAAGCATTGATGGCGCATAATAACGTGACGTTCATGTTTGAGAATTCCGCAGTGGACAAGAACATCAATTTCTTCATCAACGGTGAATACATTCTAAGCGCACGCGTGTCTAAGACTGCGAAATTGAAGATTAAAAAGAAGAGCGATGTGGGGCGCGAATTGATTAATGCGCTGAATACTGGCAAGGAAGTCAAAGTTTATTACTGATTTGCCTTATTTCTTTTTATTTTATTATTTAAATCATCTAATTTTAGACTAGAATCGGCTGCAATGCATTGAATAAATAGCCGGTGAAAATTATCGCCAATGTGACTATTCCGAAAAATATTAAAATTAGTTTTAATTTCATGGCTCTTCTTAATATAATTGCTTCAGGCAAACTCAATGCGGAGACTGCCATCATGAAAGATAATGCTGTTCCAATAGGCATACCTTTCTGAAACAATACTAATGCAATCGGCACGATTGCCGCGCAACTGCCATACATCGGAACTCCTAGCAATACAGCTATTGGTACTGCAAAGTATCCGGCTTGACCGACAACTGATTGTATTAATTCTGCAGGCACATAATTATGCATAATCGCGCCAATGCCTACACCAAACAATATCCATATCCACAATTTCCGGATAATAGACTTACCTTCATCTAAACCATACAGAAGCCTATCCTTGACCGAAGTATGCCGGATTTCCTTATCAATTGTACCTGGTGAAGAAATATCCTTAACTAAATATTTCTCGAGACCCATAGTACCCAATATCAATCCGGAAATAACTCCTACCAATATCCCGCTGATTACATAAGCTAAAGTGATTTTCCAGCCGAAAAAGCCCCACATAATCACAACTAGGTATTCGTTGATTATCGGAGAAGTTATCAGGAATGAGAAATTCACGCCTAACGGGATTCCTGCTTTCATGAACGTGAAAAATATCGGAATTGATGAGCAAGAGCAGAATGGGGTGACTGCACCGAAAATAGACGCCATAAGATTGCTCAATCCGTATCTTCTCCCACTGATCCATTTCTTGATCTTATCCTGTGGCAGATATGTCCTGAAAAAACCAATAACAGAGATCATGAAGAATAAAAGAAGCATAATCTTTATCGAATCGTATATGAAATAGTTGATTGATTCGACTGATTTCATAGTTGAATCTAGACCAATAACTGCGTACATCATCCAATCGATTAATTCATTAAGCATCTGCTATACTTCGTTCTAAGTTATGCTTCTTTTAGCATTTCTTCTTAGAATCCTTTGAGCAACAACTGCAGGATTTTTGTTTAGATTTCTTTTCGAGTTTATTATCCAATCTATCGAATAATCTGCCGAAAAAACCTTTTTTATCTGCCATAGTATCACCTGAGAGTCAATTAAATCACATTATACTATTCATATTATATTTTGCTCATATAAATAAGTATTGACTAAAAGATTGCAAATATATTTAAATAGTAATTATATCTCTAATCAGTGCTATGATTGACATCAGATTAGTGCGTGAAAGCCCTGAACTCTTCAAGAAGAATCTTGAGAAAAGAAAAGATAAAGAGAAACAGAAATGGTTGGCTGAACTCATAGAGCTAGATGTCAAATGGAGACAGATAAAATTCGACCTCCAGAAAGTAGTCCATAGCAAGAATGAAATTTCTAAAGAAATAAATCAATTGAAGAAAGACGGCAAGGATATCTCTGCTCAGCTGAAGAAACTTAAACAGATTCCCGAAACAATTGAAGTTTACGAAGTAGAATCTAACGATATAAAAAAGAAAATAGATCATATGCTGATGAGGATGCCTAACCTATTGCACGAATCTGTTCCGCAGGGAGATTCAGAGACAGATAATGTCACAGTCAATACTTTCGGCAAGAAGCCGACATTCTCTTTCGAGCCAAAAAGCCATGTCGATCTGCTTGAACAGCACGATTGGGCAGATATAGAAAGAGCAGGGAAAATTTCTGGTTCAAGATTCTGGTTCCTTAAGGGAGATATGGCTATGCTTGATTTAGCTATACAGAAGTATGCTGTTGATTTCATGGCGAAAAGGAACTATACATTGATACAACCTCCATTCATGATGAACAGAGCAGCATATGAAGGAGTCACTGATCTTGGCGATTTCGAAAGCGTTATGTACAAAATAGAAGGCGAAGACCTTTACTTGATTGCTACATCAGAACATCCTCTTACTGCAATGTACCAGAATGAAACGCTTGATGTTAAGAAATTGCCTATCAAGATGATTGGTATCAGCTCTTGCTTCAGGAAAGAAGCTGGCGCACATGGAAAAGATACAAAAGGCATATTCCGCGGACATCAATTCAATAAAATCGAGCAGATCATACTATGCAAACCTGAAGATTCATGGAATTTCCATGAAGAATTGATTAAGAATGCAATTGATTTCTTTTCAAGTTTGGGACTTTGTTTCAGACAGATAAATATCTGTACTGGTGATATTGGCACAGTTGCTGCTAAAAAGTATGACTTAGAAGCGTGGATGCCTGTGCAAGGAATGTTCCGTGAAGTCGTGTCATGCTCAAATTGCACAGATTATCAAGCTCGCAGACTTAATCTGAAGTATAAAGAAGGCAGCGATTCAATGGTTATGCACACCTTGAACAGCACTTGTGTAGCCACTTCTCGTGCGCTTGTCGCAATACTTGAGAATTTCCAACAAGAAGATGGTTCTGTGAAGATTCCTGATGTGCTTGTACCTTATATGGGCGGCAAGAAAGTGATTGGGAAGAAGTAATAATCATGAAACGAGTTTTTATAATCCATGGATGGGGTGGTTCTCCTGAAGAAGGCTGGTTTCCTTGGCTAAAAAAAGAATTAGATAGACGAGGATTTTTGGTTCACATTCCAAACATGCCTAATCCAGAAGAACCTGAAATAGCCACGTGGGTATCACACCTAAAAACAATTTGTCCGAATCCTGATAAAAATACTTTATTTGTTGGTCATTCTATTGGATGCCAAACTATTCTAAGGTACCTTGAATCTTTGCCTAAAAATACAAAAATCGGCGGAGCTATTTTTGTAGCTGGTTGGTTCAATTTAATGAATCAATCCACCGAAGAACAAATTATCGCTAAACCTTGGTTAGAAACCCCGTTTAATTTTAACAAAATAAGATCCCATTATACTAAATTTGTCGCAATTTTCTCAGATAATGACGAAATTGTTCCATTGACTGATCAAACTGAATTTAAGAAATATTTGGAAGCGAAAATCATAATTGAGCATGGAAAAGGTCACTTCAGCGGAAGCGATAAGGTTATGAATTTACCAATCATATTAAAAGAGATATTAGATATAAGCAACCTTTAAATATTCTTTTTTCTTAGATATTGCATATGCAAGATGATGTGAAGTATACCTTAATTATCGGATTAGTGCTAATCTGCGTACTATCTTCGTATCAGACTGCACAGACCAATTCTGATTTGAACAATCAAAAAGAAAGTACTGTTATCACGTTGCCATACGGAAGTTTTGATGTGGGCAATAGTAAAGAAGGCACAATAACAATACAGATGGTGCCGGAAGCTTACAAACAGATGGTTGCTGAGCAAAACGATAAAGATGTGAAATATATCATGCTATTCGCTTCCAAGATGATGCCCGGACTTGAGATAAAGTTCAATCTTCAGGATAAAGTGTTCGAGACTGGAATTCCTTCATTTAAATCAGTGCCAATTGATTTGCTGAATATAGGCAATGTCCATACTCTAGCTTTCGCATATAGGTTGGGAGATAAACAATCCATCTATATTGATGGTCAATTGATAGGCGAACGTCCGTTCTTGACTCTGCAGAGCAATGCTTTGTCAGGCTTTGTGATTAAAAGCGGAGATTCTGACGCAATATATGGTTCAGTGCCTTCATTGATTAGCTATTCTGAGAAACAACTTACTCTTGATGAGATAAGGCAGATTCAATAGACTCCTTCTAAAAATTAGCATCGGTTCGCAACTACTTCAGATTGACGATAGCTGGCCCTTCTCCGGATGAGGCAACCCTCTTTGCCGCTGATGTCCATTAAGCATCCTTTCGCTCACTAAGGATGCTATCTAATATATAATAATATATAGCGAAATTCTTAAAAACTTCAAGCGATGACTTCAAGACATGGGAGTATTCGATAGCGTTCTAAAAGATGGTGAATCCTTGTTCAGAGCAAGCGTTGCGCTGGATTATGAATATGTGCCTAAACTTATCAAATTCAGAGAATCTGAACAGCATTACATCGCTTCCTGCGTAAAACCATTATTCAATGGCCAATCCGGGCGCAATCTGCTGTTATATGGTTCGCCTGGAATAGGAAAAACTGTAGCTACACGTAATGTGATGAACGAGATCGTAGAGCATACTGAAGATATAATTCCGATATACATCAATTGCTGGAAGAAGAATACTACCTATAAGATATTGCTTGAGATGTGCGATCTCATCGGATACAAATATCCGGCCAATAAAAATACATTAGATCTTTTTAAAATCGTAAAAGAAAAGCTCAATAAATATGCAGTTGTTTTCTGTTTTGATGAAGTGGATAAGCTAGAGGATTATGATTTCTTATACATGATACTCACAGATGTATTCAAAAGCTCAATTATCATGATTACCAATTACAAAGAATGGCTCACGCAACTGGATGAGCGAATAAGATCAAGGCTTACGCCTGATACTTTGGAGTTCCGTAAATATAATGATTATGAGATCAAAGAGATCTTGAAGTACAGATTGAGCTATGCTTTCCCGCCGAATGTATGGGATGATGAATGCTTGGAAAAAGTGTTCAAGACTACTCTTGAAGTCGGCGATCTGCGTTCTGGACTGTATTTGTTGAAAGAATCCGGACAATGTGCGGAAGATATGGGGCAGAAAAAAGTTGCGCCTGAACACGTGGATAAAGCCATTGTGAAACTTAAAGAGTTCTCTGTCAAGAATTCTGAAGAGTTAGAGACCGACAATAAGTTCATACTTGACATCATCAAAGATAATACTGGCATGAAGATAGGCGATCTTTTCGCATTGTATGAGCAGAAGAACGGTGCTCGCGGATATAAGTCGTTCCAACGCTCAATCAAATCGCTTGCAGATGCTAATTTCATAACAACCGAGAAATACATCGGCGAAGGCGGGAATTCAACAATTGTCAAGTATAATGATAGAGCGAAGACGTTAAGCGACTTCTAAGAATAAAAGAAAATTTCTGATTATTTCATTCCGCCTTTAATCATCTTTTCTAATAGTCTATGAGGATTAGCTTTGATGAAATTAAGCAATTCAAGTATATATTTGGGATGTTTGCCTTCAAAGATCTGATGCGAGGTATCAGTCTCTATTCCCAGTTCATTCTTCTTCAGGTAGAAATCAAATCTTCCATGCCTATAATGCTGCATATGAGGCATACCTAATATGTATTCACAGCCTTTTGATTCAAACATATCATCGAGCGATTTGCCCATAACTGATTCGTACCCTGCAGGAATTGCTCCTTTCTTATGATATTCCTGTTTCCCATCCGGAAAATAATAAAAAGTACCAAGATAGCCGGACCAAGAGTGACCACTATGATATGTACCGATAAATCTTGGGGAGATTTCTTCCATATGTTTAACAATTGACTCCAGTGCAGAAATATCTTCTACGTTGAGCAACAATGGATCACTCTTCTTCGTCACCATATAATGCTTATTCCTAACGTACAGCTCATTTTCACGATTGATAATCGCACAAAAATCAGAGCCTGTATCAAGATCTTCCACTACTTCTAGTTCTAGTTTAATAGGCCTATTCCTTGCGCCTTCCAATCGATTCACTATCTTAGTGATTTTATAATCCATAGAATTAAGATTAATGGTTAAGATATAAATAATTTGCTAAAGAATATAAAAAGAAAGAAAAAAAGAATCTTATTCAGATTCTGTCGCTAAAAATGCCCACCAAGGTTTATGAGAAGTGATTACTTCGCCGTTTTCTGCATCAACCTGAGCTTGAACTTGCATTTTTGTTTTGAACAAGCCTAATAATTTAGCTTCTTTCTCTGCTTGAACTTCATAAGCAGCTCTTACTTGATCGCCTTCGCCTACTTCTTTAAGTTCAATTGTGCACCCTTCTTCTGAAACGCAAGTTTTCAATCTTAATCTTGCAAGCGCTGTTTCTGAAGCAGTGTCTGGCATTATCTTTACTTCTGCGTTTTTGCCATTGCTTAATTTAACTTGTAATTTTGTTCCAGTTTGAGTTTTCTCTTGAGTCATTTCCATTGAGGTCTCAGCTGTAGCTATGCCTGATTTGAGCTGCAATTTATTATTCACTTGCTCCAGAACTTGCAGTTGCTTGCCGTTCTCTGCCGCATAATTGCCTGATTGAAGCTTGGTTTGAGTCTGCGCTAGAATTTTGACCTGTTCTCCTATACCTGGATTGTCGGTCTGAGTTTGTTGCTGCGCCTGTACTTGAGAATCAGCTCCTTGATTCTGTGTTGTTGTCTCAGTACTGGTTTGAAGCGCAGATCCTGCAGGTTCTGAATCTGATCCCGCAGTTACGGAACTATCTACTGTTGAACTTGAAGCTGCGCCTTGTTGAACGCCAGCACCGTTTGCTGCTGCAAATACCATTGAAACAGATAAAATGAATACTATCGTTAAAATGCTTAATCTTTTCATACTATATCACCTCATGATATATCCTATTAAACAGAATAAAATAGTTATTAAATCTTTTGTTTTTATAAATAAAATAATTAAAAAAATAAGTTCTATCTCTAGAAATCAATTCAATAGTTTTATAAAATCAGTTTGTTTAATGCAGTCTATGAAACTAGAAATGACCTCAACATCATTTGATATAGGTGAACATAAAGTAATCAAAACTTTAGGAATTGTGCGAGGGATTACTGTAAGATCACGTTCAATAATTGGGAATATTGGCGCAGGGATCCAATCCCTGTTCGGTGGCAATATATCATTATACACAAAGCTCTGTGAACAGACTAGGAAGGAATCATTCGAAATGATGATGAGACATGCTGATCAGCTAGGCGCTAATGCTATCATAGGCGTGCGTTATGATGCTACAGAAATAGGCGCAGGAATCACTGAAGTCATCTGTTACGGAACTGCGGTTATTGTTAAAAAATAATTAAAAAAGAAAAAATAAGTTCTATTTCTAGAACGTTACTTCTGGAACAACATCTGAACCGGCTGCTGCTTCAAACATTTCACGTGCTTCGAAATTGAATATGCCCGCGATCAAGTTTGATGGGAAAGTTCTTACTTTAACGCTGTATTCTCTGACTGCTGCGTTGTATAAGTCCCTTTCGACTTTTATCCTGTTCTCAGTGCCTTCCAATTGATCCTGAAGCTTGAGATATCCTTCTGTGGATTTTATCTGCGGATAATTCTCATAGACTACATTTATCGCAGTGTTTATCTTCTGACCCATCAAATCCAATTCTGCTGGAGATTTTGAATTTGAGATGCCTGTTCTCAATGCTGCAATATCTGTCTGCATCTTCTTCTCGAAATCTGATGCGCCTTTGACTGTGGCTACCAAATTTGGAAGCAGATCCGCTCTTCTTTGATATGCTGATTGAACATTGCCCCACATTTGGTTAACTGTTTCATCTTTGCCGACTAATGAGTTGTATGTTGTTACGCCCCATAAGCCAGTCAATAGAACTAGAACGCCTAGTACTACTAAAACGATTTTAGTTGTGCTTAATTGTTTTACCATGTTTTTCACCTTTTGATTTGTTGATTATAATCGAGATCTTCTCTATCTCACCATTGTCCAGCCACATTCCTTTGCATCTCGGACATATATCTAATATGATGTCTCCTTTTTTTAACTTTTCCATATATGCGCCATCTCTTGGGCACTTGAACAGATGCTCGCCATGAACTTTAATTTTTTTCTTAAATATATCAAATATCATTTTTACCAGCCTCCGTGACTCCCGCCACCACCAAATCCACCACCGCCGAATCCACCAAATCCGCCAGAACCGCCACGCCCGCTATGACTCATCAATCGCACTGCGAGGAATGCTGCGTTAAAATATTTATCTGGATTCTTTTTGATTCCATTCATCGCACGGATTATTGCAAAAATTATAGCAATTAATATGATTATGAGCGGAATCAAATATAATGGATTTGAAGTGACTAGATATAAAATAAACATGATTATGCTTATGATGATTGCGACAATAATTGGGAGATCTGCATTTGTAGAATCATTTTGCACATAATAATTAGAGGCAGTATCATTCGTCAATATGCTTTGCACTGCGAGCACTGATTCATATATGCCTTTTCCATATTCCACATTCTTGAAATTAGGAGTAAGATAAGTCCTACCTAATGTCCCTATTTTTGAATCTGGCAAATCCGGCTCTAATCCTCTTCCGACTTCAAAACGATATTGTCTTTCGTCTAACGCTACTAGCAAAAGCAAACCATTATTCTTGTCCTTAGCGCCAAGCACGCCTTGAGCTAATTCAAGCGCATATCCTTCAATATCTCTGCCTTCTAGGCTCTTGATAGTGACTACCGCGAATTCTGCTAATTTTTGGTCTTGCAAACTTTTTAGAATGGGGGTTATCTTTGCAGAATAATCAGGCGTAATAATCCCCGCATAATCATTGATGTAGCCGTTTATCTGAACTGTTTCAGCATTTACTGACATCAATAAACATAATGCGATTAATAACCAGACTAATGAACGACTATGATTCATATAGATAAAATAAGATTTATTCTTTAAAAACATATCTGTGGTTTTCAGAAATCCTAATTTGTGAATTTTGCGCTCAAAACTTTTAAGCAATGCTTAATGGGAGGCCACTGGACACTGGACATTTACGGGTGAGGCTTATAAATCAATTCGGATAGTATAGAAGATGGAACTAAAACAGCCCGGCGAGTTTGCCTCCCCTTTCTCGCCGCTGTTTATTTCCTTCAAATTCATACAAATAGAGGTGAACCAAAATGACAGATCCAAACGATACGAGCGTAGACACAATACACAGACTTTTCATCGACCAGATGAACTATATCACCACCGGCAATCATATAGAATATGCCTTGAATCTAAGGCGCGCGAAGGGTGTGATGTAAGATGGTCAAAAAACAGAAAGTAATATTCAAGATAGTTGACTATGATGAAGTCACAGATGACATCGAAACCTATGATGGCCTTGAACAAGCTGCTGATGATGATATCATATCTGGCGCTGAAGAAGGATTCATGCTAGGATATATGGAGGCGTAGAACGTGTACACCGCAATAGTAGCAGGCAGACAGAACGCCTATAAGTACAGCAAATTCAGGCGTTCTTTTCATTTAGATTTCAATGATAAGCAATATATCAAAGAGCATGGCTTCCTCAAACTAGAGGAAGATGCTTATCGAATTCTTTCTAACAGACTTGAAGTCACACCATTAAATGATGGACAACAAACACCTTACTATGGCAATCCTATATTCAAAGCGCAGCATGCGACTGCCTGTTGTTGCCGAAAGTGCGTCCAGAAGTGGCATAGCATCCCCAGATACAAACAACTCAATCAAGAAGATCTTAGGCAACTTGTAGGTAGAGTAATGCTGTGAATCAGAAAAGAGATGATGAGTCCGACTTAAATAAATATTAACATTTATATATTATATTCATTTATATTAAGATAGAAACTTACCGGCATACGGATAATGTTTCTAATACCTAAGTGATGCGGTATACGCTATCACTTAGGTTCTTTTTTTAAAAACCGAGGTTGAGGAAAAATCTTAGCCCTTATGCCGCAAATATTAAAACTACCTATTTTTAAAGTGCAGATTGGAGAAATTATCTTCAAATAACCTTCATCCCTATACCTTAAGTTTAAATTTTCACATAACCATGTATAATAAGCTCTTTGAAATGCATAACAGATTAAATCAGATATTTCATAAAATGATGAATTACATTGTGGTTCTATATTAAGTCTACAAAATATATTTGAATAATTATCCACATAACTGGTTCCCCGTTTAATGATTGCATTATGTATATTTATTAAATTAATATTAAGTTTTTTGGATGACTCTGCTAAATTAACTATACCTATTTGATTTTTTATTTCTTTTCTTCCACTCACTATCAATTGAAACTTTTCAAGGATATAGGTATATGCTAAATAATAAGGGTTTTCGGGAGTTTTATATTGATTAGTTAAATTATAATTATCAATTATAATAGCAATTGCTTCAATAGGCAATTTTGAAATAAACTCATAACATTTAAGTAAAATTTGTTTACCCTCCTCATCAGATAACTTTCCTTTGTATTTATTATATTTAGAGATTAAAATATTATTTAAGTCTACGGCATGAATCGGATAATTACAAAGGGGTTCAGAAAAGAGCGATTTTTTAAATAATTTAAATTCTTGATCTATTTTAAAATAATCCTCTTCTTTTATAATTAACCCCCCCAAAACAAAAAAATTAGACTGCTCTCTTATTTTAGGATTATTTAAACGTGAAAATCCGGATTCATCTAAATACATAAGATACATGATTATTAAAAATAAAAATATCCTTTAAATAGATTTATATTATATAAAAATGGTGGGGACGTGGGGATTCGAACCCCAATTAGAAGGTATCTTCATTGAAGCGACCTACTAATAATCGCTCCTAGGCTGGAGCCAACTGTTCTACCGGGTTATACTACGTCCCCGTATAACTCTGAAAAAGATTAAATCAGACACTATATAAAGCTTATGATGAAAGAATATATAGAATTCTTCGTATGACTTTTAAGTAAAATTAAAGAAAAAAGTAAAGCCTTAAGCTTTACCAAGAATTCTGAATACTTTTGTACCGCAGTTTGGGCATTCGCCTTTCATTGCTTTCATGCCGTTCTTCATTACTGTTTCTTTGCCGTTCTTAATCTGAACTGCTTTTTTGCATTTCATGCATCTTCCTTCTACCATAGATAGTCACCTCGAATTATAAGTTATGTACTAACTACCTTTTACAAAAGAAAGCGCGTTTATAAAACTTTGCTTTAAACATATATGAAAATGCTATATTCATACGATATGTTTACTGGATAATATAGAATATAGTATATTGAACTGGTCATTTGATAGCACGTCAACGTTCTTATCAAGCATAATTTCTATATCTAATTCAGAAATAATCGCTTTTGATTCCTTCTTAGTTATACCTTTAACTCTCTGTAATGCATACATAAGCGCATTCTTTAGTTTCTTATCATCCTGCAAGAATATCTCTTTCACTAACAATTCGATTGGTTTCAGCTCATCTTTCCTTGGCTTAAGTGTTAATAACACAGAATTAACCTTTGGTTCTGGCTCAAAATCTTGTTTAGGTACATCTGCTAACTTAGTCACTTCGAAGAAAATCGGCATTATAACCGCCCATCTTGAATTCTTATCAGTTAGCTCATAAAAGCTCTTACTAATGAACAATACTGCTATCTTAAAATCAATATGCATCAACCTTTTCAACAAAGGTTCTGATATCGAGAATGGAATGTTCGAGATTAACTTATCAAACTTCACATGCTTTATCTCTTCCAAAGCATTGCCATAAATTATCTTCACTTTTGGAAATCCTACCAAATATTGGTTGAAAGAATTATCAATTTCAATTACAGTTACATTATGGGCATTATCTGCCAACTCTGCAGTAATTATCCCTTTACCAGGACCAATCTCCAAAATCCGGTCTTTTGGAGCTATATCTAACGCTGCAACGGCTTTCTTCACTATTGCCGAATCCTTCAAAAAATGCTGGTCAAGTTCTAGCATATACCCCTTTTCTATATATTACTATATAAATTTTTATAAACATAGGACTCACAATATACAAAAATGATACTGAAAGTAATGGGTCTTATGGATCTGATTTGCGCAGTCGCATTAGTTTTAGTGCCATTCGAATTGATTGGATGGAAATTAATCATTTTCTTAGCTGGATACTTACTTTTGAAATCATGCGCATTCAGCGAAGATTATGCTAGCGTCATAGATGGAGTCTCAGGCATATACCTGTTATTGGCTTATTTCGGAATAAGCACTATGCTTGCGCCTATATTCAGCTTATATCTGTTGCAGAAAGCTTTGTTTAGTTTGTAAAATTTTGTCATCGGTTCGCTTACGCTCCTTGGATTATATTGCTGGCCTTTCTCCGGAGGAGGCCACCCTCTTTGCCGCAGATGACATGTATGGCTAAGAAGCTCACATAAAGATGACAAAATCCTTTCTATCAATATCCTTTCTGGAATGCTATGATCCAAGCGATTATCGCGCAAATGCCTGCTATTATCAAAGTATAGAATGTGCCTATATTGAATGAAGCTAAAAGCACAGCTATGAAGGTCAATGTAAATAATGAGATGAATGCTAAATAAGAAGTGGTCAATAAATAAAATCCTGTTGTGTATGGGAACGGCAACATAGAGAACAATGCTATAAGCATAGAAATGATGAATATCTTATCGAATACTAGATTAAGTCCGTACAATGGCGCGAATAAAGAGCCTAACATTATCATAATCAGTCCTGCTTCTACTCCTATATATCCGAATTCGTTATAATCTGCTCCTGCAGAAAGCTTGCCTAACCTAAGCTTTTTGATCACTGAAAAATGAATCGCTCCGGGGATCAACAAAATCACTGAGTTATAGCCCTCTGTCAAGAATGTGAAGTATAATGCGAAAGCCCAGAGGTATTTGCCCATCTTGAACTCTGCAACATAACCCTGATGAACAGATATAGCTTTGATTATCGCAAGATAGATTGAATAAAGACTGAACAAGAGCAATGCCGAAATTATCCATGCGTATATACCGGAAGCTGCACTGAACTGCTCAATGCCCCAATCTGCAAAAGATAACATGAAGCCGAATAATAGGCTTATTTTGACTAGATCATTAATCTCATCTTTGCTGAACTTGAAATACTCTTTCAGCTTGCCATGTAGATTATGATACATATATCAAATCATAGATTTTTATGTTTATAAAGGTTATGCAATAAAATAAGAAAAAAAGCAGTTTATTTCCTGCCCATGAAATAATAGACTATTGCAGTTATCACGCTGAATAGCAATGCGCAAACTATCCATACTATTTTGTAAGTTGTGTTCAGTTTCTTGTTGTTCACTACAACGTCATAAATTACCCAAACTGCACAAACTATTGCAATCAATCCGCCCAATGTACTTAATAGTGCCATTTTCAATTACCTCCATTGTTTTTTAATTCGATTATCTGAGTTTATACTCCTTCAAAATTATTTAAATTTTCCCTAAATTCATTTCTTGAGAACTTTCTCTTCTTTCATGATGAATTTCGCTATCATAAATACAACTGATGCGATTATCACGAAATTAATGAATTCGCCCAAGAACGCACCCCAACCTATTACGACCGGACCTAATGCAAATGTCGCAGTCTTCCAAGCGCCACCTGGTATGAATGGAGTAACAATCGGCATAATTATATTATCCACTAACGATTTTATCAATGCTGTAGATGCTACACCCATCACGAAAGCTATAGCCAAACCTACCACTCTATATTCCTTAAGAAATTCCATGAATTCAGACATCACACTCATTTAGATCACCGAACAATGAAAAATTGTGCGTATTTAAAAAAGTTTGTTAAAGCATTCTTTGTCAATTGCTTTATCCACATTACTATTTCAATTTTCTCTTACATAAAATTCCCGAAAATTCCCACGATAGAATAAGTAATCATAATTACCTAATGTTGTTTGATATTGCATTCCGTTATCATCCCTAACTCGCCCATAGAATATGCCTGTTCCAGCCTGATGCAAATGCCCGCGCAGACAATTGCCAAACCCCCTAGATAAAGGTCTATTCATATATTTGCCATTAAGCACTCTTTTCAAATCTTTCTTATTCAAATGCCCATAATCCATCTTAAAGAATAATTCTTCTATACCATCGATGAATATTACCGGAAGTTTTCTAGCGTTTGGTCTGTCCGGATCTTCATCCTTTCCGCAGAATCTAGCCAATTGGAATACTCCACTCATCTCATCCCTTGCAGCATAATCCTTGAACCAAGATTCTTCTTTCAATGAGTCATATTCTTCACCATATTTCAATCGCAAGATTGGTTCAAAAAAATCCATCGGCTTAGTTATCGAAGAAGCATCATGCCATGTACAGAGAAATTCATCCTTTGCCTTTATCCTCTGATATATCTCTTTCAAAACTTCTAATGTCTGATCAGGTTTACCATATAAAAGAGTATGACCTTGACCACCACTAAAATGACTTTCACAGAGATATTCAACATTCCATTCTAAACTTTTTTCCATGCTCTATTCTCCAGAGTCATTTCCGCTAAAATAATCTTCATATAAGAATTCTTTTTCGTAACCTTTGTATCCGCACGTGCCTTTCTCTTCAATTATGTTGCCGTAGAGGAATTCACGATATTTCCTTATCAGATTGTTGCAGTCGCTACAACGTTTGAAATCAGTGCCAATCTCTATTTTAAATTCGCGCGGACCTATCTGTATCAATTTTGTCGGTGTCGGACCTTCCAATGATCTGCGGATGCCCTCTATGAATGCGGAATCTGTGATTGATTCTGACAACACTATGTTAAGAACGCATTTCTTCGGCGAAGTGAAACTAACCATCTCCTTGGTTATCTTGATGCATTTCTGCGATTTCAGTTTCTGCTCTTTCTCATCTTTCAGCTTCTGCAGGTTACCTGGAAGCTTGATGCTGCCGTCAGAATTGAATTCCATGACTGCTCCGAATCAGAACTAGTTTAAATTGTTATTTATTCTACTGAGCTGCAAACTCTATTCTGCCTGAATCTATCTTCTTTAGGATAGTGATTATTTCTTCTTCGTGGCCTGCGCCTACGACTGCCACAATTTTCTGATGTTTGCTCATCAAGCCAGAAAGATGGCGCGCCATCACGTAATTGCGGTCCTGGATGAGCGCTTTGTAGATGCTAGGGTAACGCTCTTGAACGTGCTTGAGCATCATAGTTATCACTTTTTTTGTGGGTACTTTGTTTAGGTCAAGGTTGGTTATTCCAATCTTAGCCATCTCGCGCTTATTGAAGAATATGCTCATGAATATATCGACAATCAAATGCCACTTTTCTTTCCAAGTAAATGCTTTTCCAAAATTTCTTAGGGTTATGGAAATGTCTTGGTCAATCAAAGCCAGATGAACGTCAGTCTGTTTCGCTAATTTGACTGCCTCAAGCATATCTGAACCGGGTTCTAAACCTACTGACCTGCCGAGCTTTTTCTGTAAATATGATGCAATTATCGCGAATAAATAACCTTTTACGCCTAGCTTGAACATGTCCCTGAATTCAAGTCTTGACTTTTTATGTTCGAGAAGTCCGTGCAATCTGTGCCTGTCAAGCTCTACCGCAATAAGATCAGGTTTCTCTTCAGCTACAGCTTTGCGTATTTCATTCACGCTTTCTATCGCGATATGCGATGTTCCGATTATCCTGAGATTTTTATAATTCATTTTTGGTTCATTCGTCTAATTCGATTCATTCATTTAAATTCATTTCAAATCTATAACGATTGCTTTCTCTTTCTCGTTATATGATTTGATTAGGGTCTGCGTTTTTAATCTTTTCTTTATCTCTTCCGCGCTGAATTTCTTTACTGCATCGCGCATCTGCAGAAGAATATCACCAATGAACTGATAATTGGTATAGATAAGTTCAGCTTTTTGGCGATTCGATTCCTCTTCACGTTTAAGATTCTGCACAACCAACTTTTGCGTATCGATTATCTTGATGATCCTATCTTTTTCAGCATTGGCTTTTTTTGAAGTCTTTTCCTCAGTATCAAATTTCAAGAGATTGGTGAAATAAAAATCAAGCGCTTCGTTATAGGTATTATACTCAAGCACTTCTGATGTCTCCAATGATTGCAAATGGATTGGACTGATTTCTAATACTTCATTCTCTTTTTTGTATATGTAACTTTTATTCGAATGCCTGAATTCCTGAAGCGCCTTGAATAATGATTCTAGCTTTTTCCTGCCAATTGCTGGAGTCTCGTTCTTATCGACATTGGCCATGACACAAGCTTCTTCTGCATAAGTCCTGCCAAGTCCCAACTCCATCGCTAATGTCTTAACAATGGATTCCTGCTTTGATTCCTTGCAGAATTCTCTGAACTGCTCTTCAGTCATTGTGAAGAAATCCAATTCTTTTTTAGGATACACATACGGCTGTTTTGGCATGACTTCACGGTCCGCCCATTTCTGCTGCTCTTCAGCGGACTGGATGATATTATCTTTGGTTAGTATGAAATTGCCTTTACCGAATAGTTCTACGAACAAGCTTCTTTTACCTTCAGAGTCTTCGAACTCGAATTCGATGATACGTTCAGAACCTTTCTGCTCAAGTTTTCTCAGCCTTGTACCTAACAGATGTTTCCTTAGGTATAAGCAAAATCCTGACGCTTCTTCGAATTGCTGTTTGTAATCAGTAAGATATAGGAATTTGCCAGCTACTATCCTCAGCATAGATTTGCCTTTGGAAGGGATATGAAATTGTAGAATCAGTTCTTTCTTCTCGGGATTATATATCTTGTCCAGCTTGCCATCTACTAGGAATTGAAGCTCCGCTATGACATAATGCAGTTCAAGGCCTGCGAGATTCTGTTTCATTGTTTTGTTCCGTTCTGTATCCTTTTAACGATATCATCTATATGATAGCCATCGGTAGTATCAACAATGATCACATTGTGGCCGAACTCTTCTTGCGCTTCAGTCAGGCACACATCGAATATCTCAGAATCAAGATTGTCGCGTATCTTCTGTTCGTGATAACCTCTTTCTTTTAGACGACGTTTTAACTCAGGAAGCTCGCATTTGCACACCACGCACGCATCAACATATTGCTTAGGCAGATGATGCGAAAGATGGGAATCAATCACTAATCTGTCATTTTTTTTAATTCTGTCAATCAAGAGTTTAGCCATCTTTTTCGGGTCGACTATAAGGCATTCATCCTTTTCATCAAAACCTTCGCAGATACCGCTTTCCTTGAGCAATTTGTTGACATCGATATAAGTATGATTCAATGATTTAGCGATCTTCTTCGCGACTGTTGTCTTTCCTGTGCCGGGCGTGCCGGTGACTATGATAATCATAGGACTATCTAAAGAAACTTCTTATATAAAGTTAACTAGAAAACAATTGATGGCAGAAAAATTTATTTCAAATACTTGAAGAATGGAACTCCGTTCTTAACTGCTTTCTTCGCACTTTCCAATCTAGCGCTGAGCTCAATCTGCTTTTTCTTCTTCTCAGTAGCCTCAGCTGTCGCTTCTGCCTGCGGTTTCTTGTGATATCTCAAGAATGATGGGATGAGAGACATTTTAGTCGCGCTTGGTGTTACGCTGCCGAAACCTCTTAGCAAATTCTTTCTAGCAATTAAATTGATGAGCATAACTAACGTGAAGAATATTATGGTCACGACTAGGAAATAAATTATATATTGCTGCAGAGTGTCCAAAGTCTGATGATATATCAATACCTTTCTCAGCATCAATTCACCAACAACAAAAGGATTGAATGCGAGAATATTACGCAAAGATTCTGGCACTGATTCTAATGGAATTATCAGATTGGATAGCAATAAGAACAGGCTGCCTACTGAGATTGATGCCAATGTGCCAGTCTCTTCTGAAGTGAATATGTAGCCTATGAACATGCCTATGAATGTGAATGCGGATGTTATCAATATCAAAGCGACTGATGCTTCAAGCGCAGAAGTGAGCATATCAGAGCTGAAGAAAATCACTGACATAGCGATGATTATGACTATCTGCAATAATACCAAAACCATATTTGTAAAATAAGTCGATATGACGAAAAGGAAATCGCTCACGGGAGTTATAAAGTTCCTGAAATATGCTGGGCTGTGTTTCTCCATCATGACTAGAGTTGTTGAAAGCAATATGCTTACGAACATAACTACCAAAACTATCAAACTAGGGAATAATTGATTCAGATGAGTAGTATCAGCAGCCAATGCCTTGATGCTTGTCTTTATAGGGCTAACAACTTCATCTGCACCTTTTATCTGAACGCTGCCTATGTAATTGTCAATTTTATCGAATGACGCCTGTATCTCTTGTATTGAGCTTACGCTCTCATTAAGACTGGATTTTATGCCATTCAATGTCTTCTCAGAAGTCATCCTTATGACTGCGACATTCTCAAGTTTAGTTTTAGCTGCAGTAGCTTGCTGATTCGCTATATCTATCAATGAAGATACTTCTGCAGAACTATTTGTTCCGATTATGTTCTTAGCATCTGTCAAATATGAATATGCTGAATTCAAATCAGATACTACATCTGATGCACCTTCAATACTTTCAGCCATACTTCGGGCAGTGCTTATCTTAGAACGCGCAGAATCTATTTTTGCTGCAACTCTCGAAGTGTTACCTATAGCATCCGCTATATTATCAAGACCTAAATCTCCTACACTGAATGCAAGATCTAAATTATCCCAATCCCGCACTATCTTAACTATACTGGCCTGATTCGTACCAGTGCCTGAAGCTAATTTAGATAGCAATGGTTTTGTACTGAATACTTCAACTCTAGTATTCTCAAGACTGGTCAATAACGTATTAGTGAGTTCCATGCTGATCTCTTTGGAACGCATGGATATTTTGCTTGTAAGAGAATCTAATATCAGATAAACAATATTTACTCTGGAATAATCAACATAGAACGTAATCTCATTCTTTCTGTCTGCACCCGTCATGCTGAATCCTTCAGGGAATACTATGCAGGCGTGCAATGCGCCTTCCTTGATACGCTGTGTGCAATCCTCTTCGAGATTGACTTTCACCACATTGAAATGCTTCTCAGACAATTTGTCAAGGAATGAGTTTATCACTTCAGTATATGAAGTTGAATAAACGCCGATATTCAAAGCATAAGCATTTGTGTTGTCAAAAGCTAGGCCTAGTAATAAAATTACTAATAAAGGACCGATTATGATGATGAGCGCAGAAGCTTTAGACCTGATCAAAAGCCTGAAATTCTTCAATATCATCTGCAAAAATTTGGAAAATATCATTTTTTATGCGCGTTTATGAATACTTCCTCCAATGATGGTCTCGCTATATGCAATTTAACAATATGATCCTTAGAACGTTTGATTATCTTGATTAGCTGAGCAAGTGCTTCTTCTGCAAAAGGAGTCTGCAATACTAAAGAACTATCCTTTTGAACAATCTTAGATATTCTTAAAGATCTCTTTGATTTCATCTTTGAACTAATCTTCTTATAATTCTTGCTAGCTGTAACTAGGATGACTTCATTATTTGTCGTATATAATTTTTTGAGTTGATCTATCGAACCAAGCTTGCTTATCTTGCCGTCGTGTAATACGGCAATCCTATCGCATTCGCTTTCGAGTTCATCTAACAAGTGTGATGCAACTATGATTGTCGTTCCTGTTTTGTTTACTTTAGATACTAAGTCCCAAGTCTCTCTCCTCAAGATAGGATCTAAGTCTGCGGTCGGCTCGTCAAGTATCAATATCTTCGGCTTATGCACCAAGGCACATGCTATGCCTAGACGTTTCTGCATACCGAATGATAACTCTTTGGCGAGATGATTTGTGAATGCTGTTAGATCAACAAGTTTCAAAAGCTCAGCAGTATTCTTCTTTATATCTGCCCTTGATATACCATAGAGCGTAGCGAAATATTCCAGATTCTCCTGCGCAGTCAGTTTTGGATAGAATGAAGGTTCTTGTGGCGCGAAACCGAACAACGGCTTAATCAGATTAGGCGCTTTCGAGAATGGCAACATACCTCTATCTGTTTTGAAATGAATATCGCCTGCTTCCGGCTGCAAGAATCCAATTATAATATTTAATAAAGTAGTTTTGCCTGAACCAGACATGCCTATTATGCCGAATATCTCGCCTTCTTTTATGCTGAGATTAAGATCTGTAAGTACTTTATTTTTGCCATATTGTTTAGTTATGCCATTACAGACAATAATAGAACCATCTTTACCTAATTTAGACTTTTTACTACTAACCCTCTTTTTCTTCATACTGAGTATAATTATGATATTATATGTTTATAAATGTTTTCTTTGATATATATTCTAAATATGTAATTAGTAGTAATATCCTGAATACTCACTCTCGTTCGGTTAATGTCAACTCACATCTACTACTTGTTATACATTTCAAGATAAATCTTGTATTTATATATAGAAATAATATGTTCATGAAAGACATTGACATAATTCAGGATATTACATTTATACTATATCACTGCTGAACGTCAAGTACTTTTTCTTGAATGTATAAAGCTTAGCCGGTCTGTGCGGGCCTTCCATTCTAGAATCAAGCGTTGGGTTTACAATATCCAATGAGAATATCTTCTTCCGGAAGTTACGCTTATCCAGCTGCTTATCTAATATTGTCTCATACATCTTCTGCAGTTCTGTCAATGTGAATTTCTCCTGAAGTAGTTCGAAACCAACAGTGGTATAGCCTAACTTATATCTCAGCCTTTGAAGCGCATAATCTAATATTTCTTTGTGATCGAATGCTAGCTTCGGAAGCTTGAACATGGAGTGCCATCTGAATTCTTTAGCATCGCTACCAGCCATGGGCTTGATGTTATCCGAACTTACTAACGCGTAATATACTACTGAAATTACTCTGCCCCTTGGATCCCTTTGCGGTTCTCCAAATGTGTAAAGCTGCTCAAGATAATCCACTTTGACATTGACCTCTTCGGATAATTCGCGTTCAGCTGCCGCTTTCAATGATTCATTCTGTTCCACTCTCCCGCCAGGAATAGCCCACATCTCTTTGAATGGGTCATGCAATCTTTTTATGAGAAGAACCTTGAGATCATTTTCTTTGATTGTGAATAAGACTATGTCGACTGCGACAATCATTTTATATTTTTCATCGGACATAGTGTATATATAACAATTTCTATATATAAACTTTACTAACGATAAGTTTAAAACAAATCAATTTTCCCAATGATATATGGTTCGAGAGATAATATTATTCGATTCTGACGGCACGCTGGTAGATAGTGTTGGCGAAGGGAAATATTGGCGGAATATCTATAAAAAGATTCACGATACACCGAATATGTCACAAGATGAAATGTTCTGCCGCATGAGAGAAATTGACACCCTAGAATACAGATTGAATGCTATTACCTCTGGAGAAATCAGTTTATTTGAGGATACTATTCCCGCATTAGAGTGGCTATCACAACAAGCGTCAAGAAAATATGATATGTATGTTATATCTGATTCTTCAATAAACGGCAGAATTGTATTGGAAAAATTAGGAATTCTCAAGTATTTCAAAGAGACCATATTCGACGCGCACAAGCCAAACACAGCAGCAGCCCACAAATTGCTTCATGGCGCTGATTATTATCACGCTGAAAAATTGTGGGTTATAGGAGATAAGGAATGTGACATGAGTCTTGGCAAAAATCTAAGCGCTGAAACAATACAAGTCGATGGTACGCAAAATAATCGATTACATGCAGCATACAGAATAATAAGAGATTCTCTAGATAGAAAATAAATAGATTCTCAATCATACCTAATTCTTAAGAAACCTTTAAAAAGCGCCCGTCTGTTCTATTAAGTATATCTAGGACCAAATTAATGCACCCGTAGCGCAGCCTGGATATGTCAAGTCATGACAGATTTGCCATAGGGCAAATAGCGCGACAGCCTCCTATCCGCGTGGAGTGCCACTTGGGACTTCATGCGATGAAGTAAGTTGTAGGTCGGGAGTTCGAATCTCCCCGGGTGCGTACATTTCAATTAAAACGGGTGGGCTTCAGCCCGCCATGTTTTGATCAAACTTTTATTAAAAGTTTGGTTTGCACCTAACCGGGTGCGTACATTCCTTTCAACATATATCCTTTCAAAAATGGAGATAGAACTTATCAAAGAGGGATTGAGGATTTTTCTTAATAGATTAAAACCATATCCGGCTTACAAAGGCGATGCCGAACAGATATGCGCGCAGATTGTTGAAAAATGCTGGAACGGAAAATATTATCAGACCGGCGCATATACATATCCAGAATTCTGGACCAGGGATTTCGGGTTCTGCGCAGAATCGCTTGTCAAGCTCGGACATAAGCAAAATGTTTACAAGACGCTAGAATACGCGCTAAGCCATTTTAAAGAACAGAATAAGATTAGCACGCATATAACGCAAGACGGAAAGGTTTTGGATTTCCCCACTTATTCTGTTGATTCGCTTCCATTATTGCTGCACGCTATAAGAGTCTCTAAATTTAATATCAAAAAATATAAGTTATTCCTTAATGAACAAATCAATTATTTCTATGAATATGCATTCGACCATAACAAGGGAATAATTAAGTCAAATAAGCATTTCTCTTCAATGAAAGATTATTTCGTAAAGAATTCATCGTGCTATGACAATTGCATGACTTATATGCTCTGCGAGGAGATTGATAAACTAAAACTTGATAATCCATTCAACAAAAATGAATTGAAAAGAAATATAAAAAAATATTTTTGGAATGGGCATTACTTCAATGAAGATCTCACAAACGTGGAAATCTGCGGAGATGCGAATACTTACCCTTTCTGGTGCAGAGTGTTCGAAGACAAGAAAATGTTCGAATCTTGCCTGAAATATATCCAAGAAGAGTATCTCGATTTCCCAGTGCCGCTAAAGTATACTAAAAGAAACAGATTCGGGCAAGTGAAAGAATCAATATTTGTTCCTTTCTGGGAGGGCAATAAATTGTGGATGCATCTCGGACTTTGCTATCTTGATGTTGTAGCTAAATTTGACAAAAAACTTTGCAGAGATTATTTAACAATATACAAAGAGATAATCGAGAAATATCATAATTTCCTCGAAGTGCTGGAGCCCAGTCTCAAACCATATCGATCGCCATTCTATAAAGCTGACCACAGCATGCTATGGGCTTGCAAATATCTCGCGCTTAGCAAAGGTATTTAAATCATAATAATTTATATCGGATAATGAAAAGAAATACTGCTGTTCTTATGATCATATTCAGCACTTTCTTGAACACTATCGCGCAAACTTTGTACAAGTATGGGGCAGCGAATCTAAAATTAGATTTTCTCGCAATAATTACCAATTATCCAATCATAATAGGGATATGCATCTATGCAGTTTCTGCAAGTATTATGATAATTGCGTTCAGAGGGGGAGACCTTTCATTGCTCTATCCGTTGTTCGCCACAGGATATATCTGGGTAACACTTGTCTCATCATATATATTCAATGAAGAATTGAATCTTTACAAAATAGCGGGAATTTTAATAATTGTTGTAGGTGTAAGCGTGTTAGGATTCGCATCAGATAAGGAAACTACGCGAGTTGAGGCAATATAATGGCAACTTCTATCTTCGCAATAATCGGAGTATTAATCGCTTCGTTCATAGGGGCATGTGGTGCTTTACTACTCAAAAAGGGATCCGGAACATTGAAAAAGAATGTCTGGGGTTTATTGAAAAATTACAACCTGATACTCGGAATCGGTGCTTATGCAGTATCATCATTCATATTCATTCCATTATTGAAATATGGCGATCTCTCAGTATTATATCCTACAGCATCCGCAACATATCTCTGGGTTATACTCTTCTCGATAAAGTTTTTAGATGAGAAGATGAACTACCACAAATGGCTCGGCGTAATTTCGATTATAATGGGCATATTCTTAATAGGATTGGGCAGTTAGTGAGAAATACTTTTTTGAAATAGGTTTTCTAATTTTGAAATAACTTTCGAAGCAATTAAATTATTAAGAGCAAAGGATTTTGCAGATTTTCCTATTTTATATCTTAAATCACTATTCTTTAATAATGTATTTAATCCTTTTATTACTGAAATAGTATTAGTATCTACTAGGTATCCCGTTTCCATATGTTTAAGATAATCAGAAGCACCGCCCCTCCCTTTGAATGCGAGTATAGGCTTTCCGCAACATGCTGCTTCTGCCCATGCCCTACCATAAGCCTCAAGCCAAAGGCTAGGAAAAACAAATATATCTGCTAAATAATAATAGTTCTTCAATTCTTCTGCAGACAATTGCCCTAAAAAGAGAATATTTGAATTTCTCTTCTGTATCTTAAATAAATCTAAATGATTAGACTCTCGAATATCGCCAGCAATCAATAGATTAACATCATCACGATTTAATTTGTTAAATGCTTCTAATAATACTCTTATCCCCTTAAATGGTTCTCCGCCACCCACATAGAGAATATTCTTTTTATTTGATTTGGGAATAGAGTTAGGCAATTTCAAGAAATCATTATCAATGGGTTGGGGACATACATCTATATGTCGATTCACTCCGTTTTCTATAAGAAGTTTTTTCAAAGTAGGACTTATAGCGATTACGCCTGAAACTTTGTTAAGTATAGCTATCCTACGTTTATGGGTAAAATATCTAAATGGAAGACTAAGCAAAGCCATGGTTTTTTCACGCAAATTCCTCACATTTTTTTCTTTAAATTGACATATAATAGAATCTAAAAAATTACAATTATAACAAGGTGTACCAAACTTAGAACCATATCTCATATGAACCCCAGTCATACAAGTAATAAGATTGTTTATTGTTACAATCATTGGAACATTATGTTTAATAGACATATTGTATACTGAATTTAATTCCTTTATATTGTGATGCAATAATAAATCTGGTTTAGAGAAAGATAAATACTTGCGCAAAGAGTAGATGTTTTCAAAGCATTTTACTTTATGACCTGCCTTTTCGAGATATTTTATAGTGGTTCTAGTACTATTCGCTCCCCCGCCCATAACTTCATGCATAACTCCTGAATAAATTACTAAGTCCATAACTTATCAAAAACCCTTTCTTTTTATAAAACTATTCGGAAATTGTGATATCACAGTTAGTTTTATATATCACAAAAACAAGAGAATTCTCGAAGAGGTGCTATATGTTAAAAATATTATCATTAGGCGGTTCATTGATAGTGCCGAATGATGTAGATTACAAGTTCTTGAAAGGTTTCCGCGAACTTATACTTGATTTTGTGAAAAAGGGTAATAAAGTGATAATTGTCTGTGGCGGAGGAAGCACTTGCAGAAAGTATTACGCAGCGATGCCAAAGATTACAAAGATGAGCAAAGTAGACTACGACTGGGTAGGTGTGATGGCCACTAGGCTGAATGCCGAACTCATACGCGTCATGTTCCATGGAACCGCTGAAAAAAAAGTAATGTATAAAGCTAATGAAAAGTATCATTTCTCTAAGATATTGATTGTTGGTGGAGATAAGCCCGGCGGAAGCTCAGATCTCGATGCAGTAGAATTAGCAAAAGCTAATCATGCGAACGAAGTTATAAACCTCACTGATATAGATTATGTCTACAATAAAAATCCTAAAAAATATAAAAACGCAAAACCTTATGAAGAATTGACATGGGCAGAATACAAGACAATATGCGGTGGCAAATGGGTGCCGGGTATGCATCTGCCGTTTGATCCTATCGCGAGCCAAAAAGCGATGGATTATGGATTGGAAGTTACAATCACTAATGGCAGAGATCTGAAAAATCTGAAAAAAATATTGAACGGCGAATCGAATATAAAAGGAACAATAATTGGGTGAAATAATTGTCGATACTATCAAAAGAAGCAATATTGGATGAAATCAAAAAAAACAATATCAAGATATCTCCTTTCAACAAAAAGAATCTAGGACCTGCGTCTTATGATCTTACGCTCGATGATAAGTTCAGATTCTTTGATAAGAATATCAAAATTATCGATATAAATGAGAATTCTGATTATCAAAAATTAACTTCGTTTAAAAGGTTGAAATCGATTATACTATTGCCAGGAGATTTAATATTAGGGATTACAAAAGAAAGAATCACATTGAACCCTAGCATCTGTGGAAGATTGTCTGGCAGAAGCAGATTCGCAAGATTGGGCCTTGGCGTACATATCACTGCGGATTTTGTGCAACCAGGGATAAAGAACAAACAGATACTTGAAATAAAGAACTTAAGTAATGTTCCGCTCAAATTGAACGCAAATTCTAAGATAATGCAGATAATGTTTGAGAGGATTGAAGGTCTACCTTCAAAGTATAACGGAAGGTTTGTGAAACAGACAAAGATTTGAGCCTATCAATCGAATCATTTCAATAATATTTATAAGGGGCCTTAAAATCTCTAAATATTATGATTAATCATTCAAAAATCACTAATACTAAATATGTACTAACTAAATGGCATATTGATAAATGGAAGCAATCATTGAGATTTATAAAAAAAGATTCCCGTGTGTTTGATATCGGCTGCGCAGATTGTTCATTTTTTGATTATTTATCTCCTAAAAGAAAAGTAAATATGTACGGATTTGATGTGGATACTAGCTCGTTATCCAAAGCAAAACAGAAAGGATATACTATTTATTCAGATCTTCGAAAAATAAAATGCAATTTTGATGTAATTACCATGTGGGAAATGATTGAGCATATCCCATTAGAAAAGTTCATAGAATATCTAAATTGGTGTAAATTACATTTAACCGAAAATGGACTCATACTTATATCAACACCAAATATCTTGAATATATTCTATCCATTCTGGGCAGAACCTACCCATATACGACCATACTGCTTGAACAGCCTCAAAACATTACTAGAATCAGATGGATTTGAAATTGTGTATTCCTGCGAAAGCCATCCTTTGAGAAATCCATTGAAAATATTCTTTTCTAAATTTATGGGATTAAGCATAAATTCTAAAATATTTGTAGCTGCGAAATATAACCTAAGATCTAAACAATAGACTAACTTACTATTAGATTCTATATACACTAGCTCAACAATCTTTATAAAGATAGTTCTGGACTTTCTCTTTCCATGGAAGAATTCCCTAAATATGAAAAGAAGGCGAAGAAATCACCATATTATTTCAAGAAATGGTTCATGGGGGCATTCATCATATTCATAATGATTACCAGTCTATTCGCATTTTTCGGAGACAATAGCACTGAAGAATCTGAGTTCAACGGATATACTTTTTATTCTCTAAATCAAGGCTGGTTCACTTATGTCAATAATAAGCAAGTAAGCTTCCAATACTTGCCGAATGAATTGGAGAATATAACAGCTCCAGCATATGTCAGTCTAGAAGGACAGAAAGTCTATCTTCTATATGATCCGAATTCAAAAAACATATCTACTGAGTATTCAAAACGAAGGATTGCGGCATTTTTATATGAAAAAGAAATATTACCAGTAAATGCGTGTTCCACCGAAGAAAATTGCCCAGATTCATTGCCAATTAAAAAATGTGGAGAATTAGACGTTCCGGCTATACTCTTTAAAGAAGGTTCAATCGCCAAAATATATAAACAATCAAAATGCTATGTGATAGAAGCTGATTCAAGCACGAATCTGTATAAAGCTACTGAAAAATTCATATATCAATATCTAGGGGTAATACAATGACTGAAGACCAAATGAAATATAGTGAAATGAATGTATCACAATCTGAACAAACAAATGATCAACTTAGCGATGCTGATATCGAAAAAAGAAAACAAGAGATATTGAATTTTTTCAAGAAATATAAAACCTATTTACCTTACCTAGCGCTTACAATCATATTATGGATAGCTTACAAAATAAGAATAAGCAACTTGCCTGGATTGAAAGATGCGACTACCGGGGGATATATCCCGGGAGATCCTGATGCTATGCTTTTCTTGCGTTATGTGAGATATTTATTAGAGCATGGAACATTGCAATTCTGGGACACTATGAGGTATGTGCCTTATGGATATGACCCTACTACCGAAAGAACTTTGGTCGCTTACTTTTCAGTATATTTCTATAAGATAATACATTTGTTTAGTGCTACCTTCACTATTGAACAAGCGCATGTTATGTATCCGGCAGTCGCTTTTGTGATAGGAGCAATATTTTTCTACTTATTGACTAAAAAGTTATTTGATTATAAGATTGCGCTATTAGCTACGGCTGCGCTTTCATTCATGCCCATTTATCTATTCAGAACTATGTCAGGCATTTCTGACAAAGAAGCATTAGGATTCCTATTCTATTATCTAGCGATGTATCTGTTTGTACTCAGTTGGGACAGGAAAGAACTGAAATTCAAACTCCCATTGTGTTTGCTATCGGGCATATCAACTGCATTGATGGCTTGGGCATGGGGTGGAGTCAATTTCTTATTCCTAACTATTGGTGGATTTGTGATAATAGAACTATTGATGAACAAATTCAGCGTAGATGACTTTTATTCGTATACCGCTTGGATTCTGCCAATAATAATTATGTTGCCAGTTATGCATCCAGACTTATTGAATTTCCAGACATTGGTCACTTCCTTGACTTCAGGGATAATGACTATTGCGTTTGGTGTAGCACTAGTTAATTTCATTTTCTTTGAGAAGAACTTATTCGGATTGAAAAATAAAATCGAGAAACTTCTTGCACCAGGATTCGCCAGCGTTTTTATCTCAGTAATACTAGGTATAATTTTTTTAAGTGTGTTATATGGTCCATACACTATTCCACATAAGATTGAAGCAACATATAACCAAATGTTAAACCCTTATGCAGGGGACAGATGGCAATTGACAGTGGCGGAAAATAATCAGCCATACATCACAGATTGGATTGGGCAGATGGGTTGGCTATTCTTAATAATATTCTACGCGGGAGGAATTTTCCTATTTTACAAGATGTTATCTCCAATTAAAGAAGGATTAGCTAAATCAGGATTGCCTTATGTAAGCAGAACAAGTGCGACCCTTAGTTATGGATTATTCCTATTCTTATTCACATTCAGCAGATACAGCAGAGATGCGACCTATTTTAATGGAGTAACTTTCGAAGCTAAATTTGCATATGTTGGATCATTAGCAATATTTGTGACTGCAGTGTTTGCATTAATATTATATGCTTATTATTACAATAGAAAACTCTATGAAGAAATAAAGACATTAGATAAAAGATATATCTTCTTGACTGTGTGGTTTGTTATCATGATTGTCGGTGCGAGGGGTGCTATTAGGTTATTAATGATGCTCGCGCCAATATCAGCTATATTAACTTCATATCTCATGATTTCTGCCACAGAATATAGCTTAAAGATAAAAGACAATCTATACAAGTATCTTGCATTATTTGTTATTGTTTTGGTATTATTTAGCCCGTACGCATTAGGATCTAAACTTGGTGCTGGCTATATGACTAGATATTATACCGAAACTACAAATTCCGCAAAATATATTGGTCTTAATTATGATCAACAATGGCAATACGCAGGCAAATGGGTAAAAGAAAATACACCTGAAGATGCTGTATTCGTTCATTGGTGGGATTATGGATATTTGGTACAGACTGGTTGGAACAGAGCAACAGTAACTGATGGTGGTAACGCGCACGGCTATTGGAACTATCAAGTAGGGAGACATGTATTGACTGCACAGAATGAGACTGAGGCATTAGAAGTATTGTATGCGCACAATGTATCTTATATGGTCATTGTCGCAGATGAAATTGGAAAATATACTGCTTATTCATCAATAGGGTCAGACGCTAATTATGATAGATATTCATGGATTACTACATTCACAATGGATCCAAAACAGACTCAGGAAAAACGCGATGAGACTGTATTATTATATACCGGCGGATATATGCTGGATGATGATTTCTTCTTTGAAGGACAGATGTACCCGAGACAGGCTGCAGGGATTGGCGGGGTATTCTTGCCAATTGCCGAAGAAACTATAGGTACAGGCAATGAGACTAGGATGGTTCAGAAATTCAAGCAGCCTACTGCAGCATTATTCTTCAATGGACAGCGTAAAGATGTTCCGATAGAATGCTTGTATATGGACAATGTCAAGACTACTTTTGATAAACCTGGACTGAAAGGTTGTTTTAGAATAATCCCACAAATTGTGAACAACCAAATGTCGCCGATTGGTGCAGGGATGTATATCTCTGAAGAAGGAACGAAGGCATTATGGACACAGCTTTACTTAATGAACAAAGCATCTGACGCATTCCAATTGGTATACGACGATAGTGCTTCTGGACAGCCAATACAGGTGCCGTTGGCATTGTATAATGGAAGAAATATAGGGCCATTGAGGATATGGAAGATTGATTATCCTGAAGGATTCGCAATCAGCTCTGAAAAATTAAAATTATATCAAGGATTTGAGCATGAGGATGTCGCTTCTACAAGAGTATGAGAATCTGCCTTAATCCGTATGTTGAAGGTTCAGGAATTGGGACATATGTTCTTGAATTGGCAAATTATTTAGCTGAAAATACTGAACATGAGATAATTGCGATTGGTGATACTAAGCTCGCACATCATCCTAGGATTAATATTTATCAGACGCCTAAGAAGAATTCTTTTTGGACGCAAGTACCGCCCGTTTCTTGGTTTTATTTTATCTGGGAAGATTATAAAATTTCGAGATTAGTGAATAAGATAAAACCTGAAATTTTCATAAATAGCGATCATCTTGTTTTCAATAAAGTAAAATGCCCTACATATGCAGTAGGATGGGATTATCCTAAGGGAATATTTGCATGCATAAGACTTGCGACAAGATATGAAGAATGGTGGAAACTGCCCTACAGAATATTCCGAGAAATAGAGATGAGTATCAAAGATTATCTAGCGTTTTCACAGGTTAAATCCATATTAGGAGTTACTGATTATGTCACCAATAAACTGCAAAAAAAAGGATATCCCGCTATTTTATGCTCCCCTGGAATAAAAATAAAGAGTAATGATGAAAAAAAATGTAATAAATTCACAATTGTATTTGTAGGACGCAATCATATATGGACTAAAAGAAAAGGGCTAATATACCTGCTTGATGCATTGAAAATTCTCGAAAATGAAAATCCGGAATATGATTTAATAATACTAGGTAACATACCTAAAGAAAGTAGAAAAAGATTTGAGAGATATAATTCTATAAAAAGACATATAATCCTAAAAGGAGTTTTGCCTAGGAAAGATTTCATAAATATCATAAAACGATCCCATATACTAGCTGCACCTTCATTATACGAAGAATTCGGATTTTCAATAATTGAAGCTATGTCACAAGGTTTGCCAGTCATCGTTTCTAGAGACAATCCTTCTTTTAAGGAAATGGTCTCTAAAAATGCAGGGATTGAATTAAATATCCATAATCCAAAAGATTTTTCTGAAAGGATATCTGGATTAATGAATAATAAAAAGCTATATACAGAAATCAAGAATTCTGCAATAATCAGAATCAAAGAGAGATATTCTTGGAACCAAATCATCCCTCTGTTGGAGAAATTTCAAAAATCTAAAAATTAATGAAATATATCCCTTATTTTACGTTCTATACCCACTAGACTATAAAAGCCCAGTTTAAAACGTATCTTAGATATAATTGATAATAAACACATATGGTATCGTCTTGTCTTGAATAATATCCAAGGATTATATGCAGCATATCTCGCATAAGTTATGAACGCATTTACAAATTTAGGATCATATATCCACGGAAGTGATTTGAATCCATACCCGCCACGTTCTATAGGATCAAATGATTCCGAAAATGATTCATTTATGATTTTAGGCCATTCACGCAAAGTTTTAGCTTCTGGAACTCCGAATTTCTTCGCAATATCATATAACTCGCATCCAGGGTATGGGCGATATAGATGTGGTCCGAGAAGCACTGCTTCAGGACAAGATTCCATTATTTTTTTCATTAATGTAAATGTCATCATTATATCTGATTTAGTCTCCCCGGGCAACCCTGCGATAAATGAGTACACAGGTTTCAATCCAAATTGGTGACTTTTCTTCGCTGATAAAACTATCTGATGTGGCATTATGCCTTTACGTAGAAAATTCAATATTTTCTGCGATCCCGATTCTGCGCCAAAACATAAATTTACGCATCCTGCCATCTTAAGTTTGCGCAATACATCATCATCTATTACACCATTCGTAAAAAAATCACAACGAGCATTAATGGCCCAATTCAGCTTAATATTATTCGCCATCAATGCATCACAAAATTCTATTATACGTTTCTTGGTCATGAAGAATATTTCGTCCCTAAAACTAATCCACTCTATCCCATATTTACTTATAAGATTCTTTATCTCAGATATAACTTGTGGAATAGAACGAGCCCTCCATTTCCTATAGCAAGATAATGTAGTGTTTATACAAAAAGTACATCCATATGGACATCCCCTGCTTGTCTGTATAGGTAATTGTTTAACCTCTTTTGGATCCGACCAAGTCCTTCCTGAGATAAATGAAGATACATCATAAAAAGACCAATCCCATGCAGGTAAAGTATCTATCTCATAATATTTTGATTGTGGATTGAAGAAAGATTGCCCTTTTCTCTTATAGCCCAGTCCATCAATTTTATCATAAGACTTGTTATTCTTCAATGAATCTATCAATTCTAAGAATGACCAATCTCCTTCCCCTTGGGTTATGAAATCAACCAAAGGATCCTCTAATGTCTGCATCGGATAAAGGCTAGGATGATAACCACCCCAAACAATGGGCAAGTTAGGATAATTCTCCCTAATTTTTTTTGAAATCTCTAAAGCTGAATTCACTTGCGCAGTCATTACTGACAAACCCACACATAATGCGCCTTCGAGTAAAGAATTAAGATCTGCCCAATAATCTTTTGATTGTTTGAAATAAGGTCTCGTATCAAATATCTTAGGTGAATAACCTTGGTTATGTATATAAGTAGATATAGCTAAAAGTCCAAGATGCGGGGGTAATGGATCTAGATCTAAATCACTCGGCATCCATGTATTAATTAAAATTATCTTTTTATCCATAGATTATATAAGAAAATTAAATGTTCCCTATATAAATATTTAGTAATTCATAATACTATTCGTATCTGATTCAAGAGCCATATTTAAAAATACAAATATTTTAATATGACGCTATATACTTTTATATTATGGATTCGAAACAAATTCAAAAAATTAGCCAAGATAAACTTAAATTTGATAATTCTATCAACATTCATCGATTAAAAGCCATTCTCAAAATATTAAAAAATAAGAATGGCAGATTATTGGACATTGGATGCAGCGATGGAAGATATATTGTGAATTTTATCAAAAAAGGGTTTATTTGCGATGGAATTGACATATCTGATAAAGCCATAGCTTTGGGTAAAAAAAGAGGATTAAATTTAAAAAAAATAGACATCACTAAAAAAATAAAAATTAGCGATGAATCTTATGAAATAATCGTCTGCGCCCAAGTCCTAGAACACCTGATAGATCCATTCTTCACATTAAAAGAAATGTATAGAATTCTCAAAAAAAACGGCACAATCATAATAACAGTACCTAACATAGGCATGATTCGTAATATATTCCTTATATTATTAGGCAAGCCTCCAGCATATTCATGCGTATTCGATGGGTTTCATTTCAGAGATTATTGCGAAAAAGAGATAATCCGTATGCTTGAAAAAGCTAATTTCAATGATATAAAAGTACATGGAGATAAACTGAATATCCCTTACTGGAAAGGGAAATTAATCACATTAAATCCCGTAATCTCCAGATATTGTGACAATTTGGTGGTAGAAGCCAGAAAATAATATTCATTGAATTAAAAAGTCTAATTTAAATAAATATGAAATGCTTAATCTAAGAATTAAATGATTTTACCTCACCAGTTTTAACATAATGATCTATGCGATCAAAAAAATCTCTCAATCCCCCATAATAAGTCCAGACTACATTTACCAGAAAGAAAATTGGATGAATTACTCCATAAAGATAAATAAAATATTCTAATCTACCAATTGCACTTAAAAAGAAAATTAAATTAAACCTAAAACTAGATTGAAACATGAACATAAATCTTGAAAAGAACAAAATCAACCATTTTAACCTTATCGAACCAAATTTCAAAGGTTTTATGTTAGATTCGGAAATACTTACAGTTTTAGATTTCAATTTTTCAAGTTTATTCTGATAATGATATAGATAATAATTAAAAGTAACATAACGTAAATTCACCAAAAGATTATAACTTATATATGAAAATAACATGATTAAACCGAGTATAAGAATTGAGAGAGTATCGGTTTTTATATATGAACCTATCACTATACCAAAAAGGAATAAAATATCTACTAGATGCCCAATCAAAGCATCCATATGATGCCCCTCTATTGAACTAAGTTTCTTAAATCTCGCTATCTCCCCATCAACATTATCTATGCAATAACTTAAGAAGACTAAAGCAGCCCCATATATCCCAAAGTAGTAATCTCCTGTAGCAAAAAAGATAGCCGCCATCAATCCTACAATAAATCCGAGTATAGTAATCTGCGTAGGAGTCACACCTTTAATATGCAAAAAGAACCAAGTCATATAAATGCTAAAACGTCTAGCTAACTTATTCAGCCATACTTCATCATCGCCATCTTTACGAATCAATTTTCTCAGTTCGGCTATTGGAAGCACCATTCTATTTCTCTCCATTGATCAATACATTGAATCGCACAGGATTATAATATCCTTCGCTAATTATGCCATTAAATTCAGATCTTGAATAACATAAATGATCCTTACTATGCGAGGTTTCTGGTAAATCTCCTATAAATACAAGTCCCTTTGAAACCCTTTTCATCTCAGAGATTGCCATCTGCGCATATTCTTTATTTGGGAAATATTGAAAAATTGAAAAACAGAATACCTTATCAAAAGACTTGTCTGGGAATGGCAATTTGCATGCCTCGGCCACATAGACCTCATTGCCAAGAATCATTTTATGCTTATCAATAAGATGCTTGGAATAATCAACACCCACATATTTACAGCTTAGATGTTGGGCAATCATGCCTGCACCACATCCAACTTCCAATACTTTATCATTCGGCTTTATATCTAAAGCGGAAGTAATTCTTGAGGCAAAATCTAAAGGATTAATATTCGCTGATTCAAATCCATCTAATTCTTTCACATTTTCTGTTACTATACTCCCTTTATGCTCCCAAACAGTCTTCCAATCAAATTTCATAGTCTGGAGAACATTCATTTCAGAAAGAACTTTTTCCAATTCAGATAAGAAATTAGAAATATCCTTTGATGAGATATCACCTAATGTTGAAATCCTGAATGTGTTATATTCCCCTATCTTACCGGGATAGATAGTAAATCCCTTCTCATATAATCTATCATGTAATTTATTAAAATCAAAATATGGAGAATTAGGATAATCCACTGACACTAGTATTTTTGATTGAAACCATTTAGGCAAAAGCCATTGCAAATTAAGTTTTTCCAATCCTTTAATCAAAACTTCCCAATTCTTTGAATACCGAGCATATCTGTTTTCAATGCCCCCTTCTTTGAAAAATTCGATTATTGCTTGCTTCAATGCATATAATGTCTGCACAGGAGGGGTGAATCTAAATTGATTCTGTTTATCCATGTATAAATATTGTTCATATAAATTAACGTACAATGCTCGTTTGATAAATTTACTCTGCTCAATCTTATCTTTTCTTCCTATCACAAAAGTTATTCCCGCCATTCCCTGAATACATTTATTCGATGTTGAAACTATGAAATCTGCAGGAACTGCACTCAAGTCTATAGGTACCCCCGCATAGCTTGAAACTGTATCCGCTATAACATCCAACCCTCTTGATTTAGCAAGACTTACTATTTGTTCAAATGGATTCAATAGACCAGTTGTTGTCTCATGATGAACAAAAGAAAGATGAGTGAATTTCTCAGAATCAATCAGTTTTGCTAGTTCATCAAGATTAGGTAGCTCTCTAGAATCGATTTTCCAATCATAAAAAGGTATTGAATACACCTCAGCAATCTCTTTCTGCCTCTGACCATAAGAGCCATTGTTGATAATAAGTAACTTGCCACTCAGAGGTACGACTGAACTTATCACTGCCTCTACACCTAATGTACCTGAACCTCCGAATAATACGCAAGAATAATGTTCAGGATTAGCATTAACCACTTTCAAAAGATGAGATCTAACAAAACTTATCAATTCACCGAATTCCTTTTCCCTAGGACAAATATCTGGGACTACTTGTGCCATTTTAACTGAATCAGATGTAGTTGCAGGTCCTGGATTCAAAAGTATATTCCTCTTTAAATTTAAAGTTGTGTTTAATTTCGGAATATCACTAAAATATTTTTCAGTGAATTCCTTTTTTAATTCTTCAAATTTCATATTCCCTACTTCATCGAACCTCTCAGCAATCTTTATCTCAGGCCATCTCTCTTTAGGGAACTTGACATATAATGAGAATGTCCTCTGCAATCCCATAATCTCTTCTTTGGATAATTGAGGCATTTCTAACATAGCATCAGCGCGATAATCGCCACCAAGCGTATCTTTTGAGATATACCCTTTCTCTACGCATATGTCAAAAAGTTTAGTGCCTCTATACGGATTAAAAACATGGATCATGCAATTATCTACATTTATCTGACGATTCAATTCAATGGTCTCGAATACCTGTTCACGAGTCTCGCCTGGAAATCCTAGAATGCTGTTTGCTCCAACCCTTAGATTTGTTTTCTTAAGCGCCTTGAACGCATCAATCACTTGTTGATTAGTCATATGCCGATTCAATGTTTTCCTTATTTCAGGAGAACCAGATTCTACACCTACGCTAATTGATGCGCAACCTGCTTGTTCCAATAGTTTAACCCTCTCTTCAGTGACTGATTCAGGTCTAGTTTCAACCCAGAACGGAAGATTTATTTCTTCTTTCCATAACTTGATAAATTCCCCGAAACGTACCTCATTAGTAGATAAAAAAGATTCTGCTGAAACATAGATATATTCAAGACCATACTTCTCTTTCATCAACTTCACTTCATCGATGAATTTACGTACGCTTCTCTCTCGGTAATGCTTATAATTGTACATCTTATGGAAGAATTCATTACAACAATATGTGCATGAATAAGGACAGCCCCTATTTAATTCAAAGCAACCAGTCTTTCGTATCTTGCCGCCCATCGGTTTATAGAGCCTTCTCTTATCAAAAATATCCCAGTCCTGAAACGGAAGATCTTCTAAGCTTACAGGAGGACGTATCGGATTCTTGATAATTGAACCATTCTTCTTAACCCATATATTCATTATATTAGAATCATCCTTATTATCCCGCAATGCTTCACATAGTTCTTTTAATGCAAATTCGCCTTCCGCTATACAAACATAGTCTACGCATTTTTCGTTCAGAACTTCTTCTGATGAAAGTGTCGCGTGTATACCTCCAACAATAGTTGGAGTCCTGATATTCTCAAATCTTAATCTTTTTAATAATTTCAATCCAAAAGAATAAGTTAGCTCAACTGCGGATAGACCTATCAAATCAGGATTGTATTCTTTGACCATCTTAATGAAATCGTCATACATATCTGTAGTGTTCAATGTTATTCCTAAATCCTCAAAATTAGTCTCTTTCACCTGCAATGTCCTAACCCTTGCATCATCTCCTGTAAAAGCTCTAGTTTTGTAGAATGTAGTATCAAATAACTTGACAGTTATCCCTGCTTGTTTCAATACTGCTGAGATTATAGACAGATTAGGCGGAATCAATGTATCTAATGTAGAATTTGCATGTATCAATAATACTTTGAATTCCCACATATTCATCGCCATTTTAATTGTATATCTTCCGAATTATCCTCGTTGTATTTATAAATATTCTCGTCCCATACAAAACAGATGATTATTAAGATTAGACATTAAAATTAAATTAGCATTACCTCAATTGGGACCTAAAACCAATATTTCCTCATTATATATTTTAGGGAAGATTATTTCACGTGCAATCTTGACTTCTTCAGGAAAATCTATCTCCATCCAAGTCCTATCAGTCTTTACAATGCCCATCTGGCCGTTATTACATATCAATTGGCTCAAGTCCTCATGCTCAGCCATCTTATTGATAGACATCATATTTTCCATCTGGAAAATTAGATGAGGGATAATTGCATCAGAATATTTCACAATGCCTATCGCTTCACCTTCAAGTTTGTCCGATGGACTAGGAGTTACTTTCTTTCCAATCTTACTGGCTTTTCCTGCATATACGTATACTTTGACTTCCTCACCGCTGTCTTTTTCCAATCTACCTACCAATAATGCATTAGGCACTCCGGAATCCATCAATTCAGTGATTATCCTATAATCAAATATCAGATCAGCGTCCATCATTATAAATCCGCCTTTAAAATAATCTTTGGCAAGATATAACGAATTTAAATTACCTTTCTCCGTAAACTCATGGTTCTCTACATAAATTATCTTAGCACCGTGATACTCCGAGCCTAGCAGATTAATTAATTGCTCTTTTAGATAACCTACTACGATGACTATCTCATTAAAACCTGCTTTTATTAATGCATCCACATCGCGCTCTATCAAAGATTTTCCGGCAATATCCAATGTAGCCTTATGATTTGTCTTTGTAAAAGGATACATGCGTTTACCAATCCCCGCTGCTAAAATGATGGCTTTCATAATTAAAATAAGAAAATAAAGTGTTTAAATAATTTTATATATTATGAGATATATTATTGATAGAGGGTGTTTTCAAAAAGTTAATATACCACGCTATAAATCTACCAATTATCATGAAATGCGAGCAATTATGGGACATATTCAAAAAGAATGGATTCACCTACTTTACAGGAGTCCCTGACAGCACTTTCAAAAGCTGGATGAGCTTTTTAGATGATATGAATGGCACTGAGCTTGTAAACAGGATAGCAGCAATAGAAAGAGATTCAATCGGATTGGCTGCTGGATATTACACTGCAACTAGAAAACCCGGAATTGTATATATGCAGAACTCCGGCTTAGGCAATGCCATTAATCCGCTGACTTCTTTAGCTGATCCTAAAGTATACAATATCCCTATGTTGCTAATGGTTGGATGGAGAGGCGAACCTGGCAAGCATGATGAACCTCAGCATATCAAAATGGGTGAAATTACATTACCTTTGCTTGACACACTTAATCTCAAATATAACATACTGCCAAATGAGCCTGAACTAGCAGAAAAAATAATCTCAGGAATAAAAAAAGAGATTGAAGAAAAAAGTGGCATTCATGTGTTAATCATAAAAGAAGGCATAATAGAAAACTATGATAAAAAGAATAAAACGCTTTCTCCGCAAGAAATGTCGCGTGAAGATGCTATCAAAAGTATTTGTGATAAATTAAGCGATAATGATATTATCGTATCAACTACAGGCAAGGCATCTAGAGAATTATTTGAATATCGTGAAGAGAAAAAAAGAGGTCACCAAAATGATTTCCTCATGGTAGGGTCTATGGGGCTTGCTGCATCTTTCGGCGCGGAAATAGCCCTACATGTACCTAAGCTTAAAGTATATATTTTTGATGGTGACGGTGCTATTATGATGAGCGCAGGATCATTGAGCGCAATTGGGCATTATTCACCTAATAATTTCAACCATATTGTATTTGATAATGGAGCATATGAGTCCACCGGGTGTCAACCTACTAATTCAGGTTCGATTGATTTTGAAAAATTGGCATCCGCAAATAACTATAAATGGACAAAAACTGTCAAAACCAAATCAGAATTAATATGTGCCATTGATGAAATGAAAAAAACAAATGGACCATCAATGCTAATTATAAAAGTCAATGCTAATTCACGCAAAAATCTGGGAAGACCAACCACTACGCCGGTCCAAAATATCAATGATTTTATGGAAAATATATCAAAATATTAGTGTTTAATAGCTCCACTTTAATCTCTAATTCTATTGCTAGAAATCAAGTGAAATAAAAATAAAACTGAGCTTATAACCCTTCAGTATAATTACCAAGCAAAGAACAAGCCAACTTATAGTTATCAAAACTGTCCACTTCTATCCATCCACCGCTTATCTCCATAACTGATACCTTGTGCCCGCGATTTATTAATTCCTGCATCATATCCAGGATATCTGCTTTTTCAAGAGTAATTTGAGCAAGATGACTTGCACTACTCAATTTATCCAATGAGGAAATCTCTTCATATACGGATTGCATTATCTTAGATCCGTTCTCAGACATAAGCATCATCCCGATAAATTCTGCATTTGCTTCTTCTCGAGATACTCCATTGCCTAATTTCAATGCGTAATTAGAACGCTCTGGATTCACAAATCTATCCCCTACCATAGGTTTATATTTTGTGACCACTAAATCGAGGTACTTATTGACAAATTTAGAGGAATTATAAGATTTATCAACAACTAGAATAAAATCATCATCTTTCTTAATCAATTCTTCCGCTATCCTCTTATCGAAAAGTATATCTGAATACATAATTAAGGTCTTGCCTTTAAAACAATCCTTAGCATGCATGATAGAAGAAAGTATATACTCTGAATCATAATTCCCTTTACTTACTAAATTTATATTCTTGAGAGTTATAGAATCAGCCCTATACCCTGCCACTACATTAACGTTAGTTATCTTCATATTATTGAATATCTCTACATTTCTCTGAAGTATAGATTTACCATTTACGTCTAACATAGTCACTGGTCTATCCGCCAATAATTCGCTCAATTTTGCATCTTCATCATATTTACCTGCGGCAGGTATAATCACGGAAACTGGATCCTCGCTGCGCAAGAACAATTTCTCAGTCTCTTTCATCTGAGGCATGCCTTGTATCTCGAAGACATCATCCATTGATGCAAGTTCATCGGACTTCAATGTGCCTATCCCTTCTTTGGAGATTTTCCCCAAGACATTATTCATATTCAATATAGCCGCACGGATACCATGGTTCGCATATATCACCATGTTCACGCCTAACTCTTTCATTTGAGATTCTGAGAATGAAGGATAACTAGTAGGGCATACGACTAATGGAATTTTCTTGTTCATTTGGTTCCATTCATTCACAAACGTAACAATCTCGTCAGGTACTTTCGCTTTTGAATGTATAAAAATAGCATCTGCTCCCGCATTCATATATGCTTTCGCACGTTTAATTGCCTCTTCATGGCCCCATCCCGCAATCAGTGCTTCAACTCTCGCGAAAACCATGAATTCCTCAGTTTTCTGGGCATTCTTCGCAGCCATTATCTTACCAACAAATTCCGCGATAGGGGCCAACTCTTGCCTCCCTGGAACATAACTATTAACTTTAGGGAATATTTTGTCCTCAATGCATACTGCTGCAATACCTGCTGCTTCGAATTTCTCAACTAATCTTATAACATTAATCGAATTTCCATATCCTGTATCGCAATCAACAACGACTGGTAATTTAATGGCGTCATTTATACATACCGCCGCGTGAAGCGTGTCATTCATAGTAAGGATTTCTGCATCAGGTACTCCGTGAGAAGTAGATATCTCAAGGCCAGATGCCCATACGCCTTCGAATCCATGCTTCTCAACAAGCTTTGCGCTCATACCATCATGAGCTCCGACTATCCTAATCAAGGAATTACTATTAAAAAGCTCTCTCAATCGTTTTGATTTAGAATTCAAAGTCATATTAGCCACACCCTTTGTTGATGCACATCCAATACTTTTACCCCTATTTAAATATTATCCCTTTGCAGAATATAATAAGATAATTGAGCAATTATAAAATAATATGATAAAATAAGAATAATTAAAAAGGAAATAGAAATTCATAAGTGAATGGAATCCATTCACAAAGATCAAGCATTGAATACATTAGTAAAAGGTGCTGGATTTGTTTATATGGGATTAATATTTTCAAAAGTTTTCACTTACTTGTATAGAATAATCATCGCGAGAATTGGCGTAGAGGAATATGGATTATTCTCACTAGGGATTGCAGTGACTAGCATAGCTATGTATGTCCCATTATTAGGATTAGATCAAGGAATAATTCGGTATGTATCATACCATTTGGGATTTAATGACCTACCCAGAATCAAAGGCACGATAACCTCCGCATTGAAAATAGCTGCACCGCTCAGCATTTTGTCGTTAATAATATTATACCTAAGTGCAAATTATATTGCTATAGATGTACTAAAAGAACCGCGATTGGCGGATATAATCAAAATATTATCATTTGCAATTCCATTTTATGTATTTAGTGAATTATTTTTAAGCATAATAAAAGCGTATAAAAGAATGGATTACTGGGTGGGTATACGAAACATTTTTGAGAATCTAATTAAATTCACGATAACCTATTTGCTGATCTCTACAGGATTCGGCGCTATTGGTGCAGCTATCGGATTCACAATTGCAAATATAATCTCCCTTATATTAGCTGTTGTAATTGTAGAAATAAAAATAATGCCCTTATTGAAATCTAAAATAGTCAGCATAAAACACACAACTCAGTTAGTGACTTATTCTTGGCCAATCATGTTCAATATTTTATTTGGTCAAATATATGGATGGACTGATACATTATTATTAGGATATTTCAAAAGTACTACTGAAGTCGGAATATATAATGCTGCATTGCCTACGGCGCAGATTATTAGCATCGTCCCTACCGGTATAATGGCTTTGTTCTGCCCAATAATGACTAACCTATATGCACAAAAAAAGGTCAATGAATTCATTGACGTATACAAAACATCTACCAAATGGATTGTGTATATGATAATATATGTATACCTAATTAGTGTAGTATTCAGCAAAGAAATTTTATCCGTGCTTTTCGGACCGAGCTATGAGTCTGGGGCATATGCATTCATCATCATATCAACCGGATTCTTCGTCTATTCTTTCCTAGGCGCCACAGATCTGATGCTAAAAGTCATCGATAGGACCAAATTGCTCATGATGAATACATTAATCTCCACCATAATTAATGTAGGGCTTAACATAATACTCATACCAGAGTATGGAATCTTGGGTGGAGCTATCGCCTCTGCTACATCAATATCTATATGGAGCATTTTATGCGTAGTTGAATCTTATTATATCACAAAAGTGCACCCTTTCAAAAAAGGACTTCTCAGATTAATAGTGGCAGGAATATCCACCGGGATTATAATCTATCTATTAAAAGCACATCTCGGATTGGGGGGCGCAATGCTACTCAAAGGAATGGTCATCACGGCAATCGTATATATATCCCTAATCATTCTGAGTGGATGCCTGGACAATGAGGACAGGAATATGCTTTCAACAATAAAAAATAAGATTAAAAGAACCATATTCAATCGCTGATTAATCAATAATTCTCATTGAAGAGTGATAATCTTTATAAATCAAATACTAACATCAATCCATCTATGAGTAAATTGAATTATTACCCATTAAAACCCCCTGTAATAGTGGATGCGGCCAAGCTGAATTTCTTGCTATACCGATCCAGATATCTTATAAGATATATCCTTATTGGGTTGGGATCGCTTATCCTGGAATCAACAGTTATCGAATTCCTGAACGGAACGCTTAATCCTACGGAGAATGAATCAATAATCCGGATAATTGGATTCTTGTTAGGAGTATTATTCGCATTCAAACTCAACTCCAAAATAAATTTCCCAGTAAGTAGGAAACGGAATTTCAGGACATTCAGGATATTTCTGCTGATCTCAATATTCAGCTTCTGCATTAATTTAGGCATTATCAATTATGCCTCAGATTATATCAGATTGGGATATAGCCCAATGAGATTCCTGACCGCTGCTATAATTTTCATATTTAGCTATACATTGCATAAGAGATTCACTTTCACCGAGATCAAAAAAGTAGGTATTGCATTATACCTTACCAGATCAGAGAAAATCCCTTCAATCAAATTAAAAGTGAAATATCCGGATTTCATACATATAGACCTAATCGACAATAGCTACAATTCTTCTGCCGAAGAAGTATATCTTCCAGCTATCAAAGAGATAAACAATAAATGGCCATCTACTGAAAAGATGGTACACATCATGTCCCGAAATCCATCTAAATGGATTATGTCCACGCAAAGATATGCGGATTACATAATATTCCATGTAGATTGTGACGAAAATATATCCGATTTAATCACAGCATGCAAAAAGCTCCATAAGAAAGTTGGTCTATCTCTCCTATACAACACAGACATAAAACCAATCATAAAATATCTCCACCATGTCGACATAGTCCAGATACTTGGCATAGAGGTCCCAGGCAGATCGAATCAGCACTTGAATGAGAGAGCGTTAGATAAGCTTAACGAACTGAACAAGCTCAAGCATCAATACGATTTTGAACTCTGTTTTGATGGTGGAATCAAGCTAACAAACATAAAAAAGATTAATGCGAAATATATCGTATCCGCTTCCACAGTACTCGAATCCATGAATCCAATAAAGACCATATACGATCTTAAAACCAGCTCCAAATACTATCAGAACCAGGAACAGGACCTCAAGCAATTCATCTACAATAAAATAAAATCAATAATTGAATCCAAAGAATTCATAATATCCGGGACTATTGTAGGCTCGTTCATAGAAGAGCCAGGCATCAGGGGAATAAGTGATATAGATGTAGTAATTATAGTTGATAAACTGACAAAAAAGAAATTCGAGAACATTGTTGAAGAATTCGAGAAATCAAGAAATATACTCAAAACAGACTTCGATTACAATCTGATAATAAATACAAAATTCGGACCATTGAAATACAATGATAAGAAAACCGCAGTTCTTCATCTCATGATATACGATATCCAAGAACATATTGACCATTGCAGGAACAGCCCTTTCACCTGCTTGGATTGGACCAGATCCAAACATTATTTCAAAATGCCATTGAACTATATATATAATCTCCCCCCTTTACAGCCGAATGATTTTTTCAATGCTAGGAGAAGTATCACGGATTATTCCAAAGATCTTGATGAAGGAGCCATCTCATATAGAGAATACATATTCAACAAAAAAATCTCACAAATCAAAAAGAAAAAACCCATGGAGAACAAGGATAGATTCGAATACGCTTACCATATCATGAAATTCTGTATGGCTAATTTAATAAAACTGCATGATGAGCATAACGAAAACCCTAAGATTGAAGAACTGGCCAAAAGATATTTCAGACTATATCCCCTGAACAAATCAAGATATATCCCATATCTGGTATTGATTGCCCGGCATAAGAGAAAGAATCTGTTTCCGGAATGGGCCGGCAGAGATCAAGCCCTACTTAAGGGATTCTTGTCCGATTTCAAGATGCAGTTCGATGATACATTCACGAATTCCAAAAAAGTATATTTCATGAGACATCATGTCACGAAGATGAATCTTCCAAACATATTCATAGGGCAAAAAAGCAATCCTGATATAATAGGATTCACAAATAACGAAAAATTACGCGTGATCAATCTCCTGAAGAATCTCAATATATCCGCAATGTACTCTTCTCCTTCAAATAGGTCGCTGCAAACAATCAACCCCCTCATGAAAGAATTGGGGATTAAAAGAGCGATTATAGACTATAATCTATGCGAGATAGATTATGGGGATATCGACGGCAAAAATTATGATTTCCTGAAAAAGAATCATCCTAAAATAATTGAAGAATGGAAAAACAATAAGGATCCTAGATTCCCTGGCGGAGAAAATTATAATGATATCCTGAAAAGGATTGATGAGTTTATGTCTGAGATATCCGAAGACAACGGCAATTCATTGGTCTGCACGCATAATGTATTTATGAGATCTCTCATAGGCTCATACTATAACATCCCGCAGTCGCAATGGCATGACATAGAGATACCGCATATCGAGCCTATAGAATTCATATTTGCAAAGAATAGAAGATATTACATCAACCTCTCTGCGGATCAGATTAGCAGGATGTTCAAGAAAATAGATTGCGGTGCTTGAATATGGATAGCTATGTGATTACACTTAAACCGGACGAAGAATTATCTAATCAGATAATCTGGATTAAAGAGAATATCTATTCCGATTATGGCAATCAACTATACCTTAGAGATGAACCGCATATCACCCTCTATTTAGGAAAATTCAATGATATCTCATCTTTCGAAATGGAATTGGAACAGTTCATATCTGAGATAGATAAAAATAAGTTTACTATCGATATAACCGAGTGGGAGATATTCGGAAAAGACCCAGTAACGAAAAAAGACACTTTGGTATGTATAATCGGAAAAGAAGCCATCCCTGCGCTGAAGGCATTGCAACAATGGATTATTTCAGCCATAATGCCATACCGTAAAACAGAACTGATCCAAAGATATAAATTAAGATATGGAGAAATTAAGGGTATCCAGAAAGAGAATTTAGACCGATATGGATATCCGTTCGTTGGCGATATATGGGTACCGCATATCGGAATTGCTTCTTTCGATCCAGATATATTCGAGAAAATGTGGCCCGCTTATCGGCAAAAATGTCCTATTGGTAAGTATGGTGTGCAGTCCATCAATATATATAAACTCGATGAGAATACAGAAAAACTGGAATTGATCAGAGAATTCCCCTTGAAAAATGATGCAGAACCTTAAAGAGATAGTATGCAAGGCTAATAAGGAATTAGTAGATTTAGATTTAGTCATATTCACATGGGGGAATGCCAGCGCCATTGACCGAGAAAAAGGATTGATCGCGATAAAGCCTAGCGGAATCCCTTATTCTGAACTGAAACCTGAAGATATACCTATACTAGACTTGGACGGTAAAATAATCGAAGGTGAAAAGATACCTAGCTCAGATACTGCAACACATCTTGAGCTGTATAAGAATTTCAAAGAGATATCTGCTATTGTCCATACACATTCACCATACGCAACCATATTCGCTCAAGCCAAGAAACCCATTCCTTGTTTAGGGACCACACATGCGGATCATTTCTATGGCCAGATACCAGTGACCAGAGACCTTTCTATAGATGAGATAAAAGAGAAATACGAATCTAACACTGGTAAGATTATCGTAGAGCTCTTCAACAGGATGAATTTCAATCCTACGGAGATCCCTGCATGCCTGGTCTCAAGCCATGGCCCGTTCGTATGGGGCAAAAGTATGGATGAAGCTATCCATAATTCGGCAATCCTCGAATACATAGCTCGACTGGCATTCAAATCTATTGCATTGGAGAATAATATTGGGTCAATCAATCAAGAATTATTGGACAGACATTATCTAAGGAAAAATGGACCTTCTTCATATTATGGCCAAAGAAAAACCAAATAAGGACAGACTGGACAGGTTCATCGATGGCATCATCGAAAATAAATATCTGATATTGCTAATTATAAGTGCGGCAGCCATATTCCTAGTACTATACCGCAATTATGGTAATTATAGTCATAGACAATATCTCCCATTCTTATACCGGATGATCTCTCCGGAATATCTGATAAACGATTGGTATGTGAATCTCAATACTGGATTCAATGTCAGAACATATTTCATAAATGTTGTATCTTTCACATATAATGTATTCAGTCTATTTATCTCCAGCTTAGACAAGATTGGAGTCACATTATTTTTTCTGAATTTCATATTCTGCATAGGTACATTGATCAATTTCTATTTTTTGGCAAAATATTTCTATGGTGACAAGAAGTATGCCTATATCTTCGCACTATTTCTCCTCTTCTCAATCCAGATATCGTACATAGGGGATGATTATCCGCTGGATTCACAGATAACTCCGAATCAGATTGCTTGGTTCTTCGTCTTCCTATCGCTTAATCTCATATTGAGAGGGAAAATCGCATTTGGATTTTTCGTGCTGGGCATATCCGCATTATTCCAATCAGTCATTGCCAGCATCACATTCTTCATATTCTTCTCTAAATATATGGTTGAGATGATCAATTTCAGAAAGCCATTCATCGAGGATAACTTAAAAACCATAATCAAAACAGCGCCTTTCTTTATTATTAGCCTATTCAACATAATACCTACTTTATTCACCACTAATGAACTAATAGACCAAGATAAAATAACGTACATAGTCGCGCAATTCAGGCATACAGTACATTCATTCCCCAGTGCGATGGGCATCGAGAAATATGCCCTTACGATTTCGCTGTTCCTCGCATTCTTCATCTGCCTAAGGTATAGCGAAATGCAATCTTCGCGCAAAAGAGAGATATATTTAATGCTGCTGCCCACAACAGTATTCATTATTTCAGGATATATGTTCGTAGAAATATTCCCAATAGCGATAATCGCAAAAGCGCAATTCTTCAGAGTGTTCTCTTTCATAATTCCGTTTTTATACCTTGTTGTCCTCAATGAGATAATGGCGGATTATCATAGATATCAAAGCCCGATGATAAAATTGGCATTAATAGCTCTCATTATCTCTTTCCTATATAGTCCGAAACTGATCATATGCCTCACGCTGCTATATTGCGTATTCAAGATAATGAAAAAAAGTAATTATAGAGCAGAGTCACCAGCAATCCTAAAGTTTATCATAATATTGGGAATAATGATATTGCTTGCAGGAATAACGGTCTGCTATCCGAAGATAATCGAATATGTCGTAGCCAGAATATATTTTTTCTACAAACTATCCGCCATCCTCATCATATTTTTGATAAATCTAATTATATACCTATATGACTCAAATCTTAAAAAAAGGCATGTCTTCGTATTGATTTCTATAATGGCATTGATTTCTTTGACATATGTATATCTAGTGCCGTTCGCAGGAAGGGAAGGGCCTTCGGAAGATATGCTAGCGACCTGCAGGTATGTAAAGGAGAATCTGCCAAAAGACACGATTCTCTTGACATCGCCTGCAGAACCGAATTGGAGACTCTGCTTAAATCGGGCAATAGTGGTCGATCTCGAAGCGATACCCTTCAAAGACTCCAGCATGGTCGAATGGTATGAAAGATTAATCTATATATCAGGAAACCATCTTAAAGAATATGACAAGAGTATCACTAGCTTCAATCTGAATTATGCGCAGTACTATGATACTCTGAATGAGACGGAAATACTCCGATTGAAAGAAAAATACGGCTTTGATTATATTATCTTCAAAACAGATGCTAGATTAAATTTTAAATCGATATATGCAAATGAAGTATACGCTGTTTATAGCCTGAAAGAGCCATATGCAGTTAACACAGAGAAGCAGTAAGGTATCATGATTAATATTGTCTTAATGGCTGGAAATGGGAAAAGATTCGTAGATGCAGGGTATAAATTATCAAAGCCGATGATACCAGTGTCTGGCAAACCGATGATTCTGCAAGCGATTGAATCCATGCCGGACGCTGATAAATGGGTATTCGTGATGCGAAAAGAACACCTGGAGAATGCTGAATTGGCCCGCGCTCTTCGGTCAATCTCAAAAAATGTCAAATTGATGAAGGATTCCAATCCCATAGGCCAGTTGAATTCTTGCTTAATCGCTAAACAACATTTCCCTGAAAATGAACCTTTTTTCGTGGGCGCATGCGATATGGGCATGGAATACGACAAATACTCTTTCGAAAAATTGATGATTTCCGAAAATGCCCCAGAAATGGTTGTTTTTAGTTTTACGAAACAACCTAATCTCACCAGGAATCCATCGGCATGGGGCTGGTTAAGACAAGATGAATCCAAAATTATCAAAGAAGTCTCTGTGAAAATACCTATCAGCGAAAATCCATTCAATGATTTCGCCATCACCGGTTCATTCGCATTTAAAAACGGAAAAATATTTATGAGATTGAGTGAAAAATTAATCAAAAGAAGCCAAACTGTAAAAGGAGAATATTATATTGATTCTATGATAAACATAGCTAATGAATTAGGGTATAAAGTAGTATCATTCCCAGTCAAATATATCGGATGGGGCACTCCAACAGATTACGAAGAGTATAACTACTGGGAGAAAGCTATCTCTAATCCAAGTAATTATCCTGAATTATTGAACAAGAAAGAATATATTTTCTGGAAAGAATATTTCGAAAGCAAAAAAAAACCTGAATTGTCAATAATTGTGCCATGCTACAATGAAGAGATGAACATACCCTTGGTGCTGGACAGATTCGCTAGAACACTCCAGGGAAGAAAGAATATAGAATTGATACTGGTCGATAATAACTCCAAAGATAACAGTGCGCAAATATTAGTGGATTCATTAAAACAGGAAGAGTATTCTTTCGCACGCACGGTTTTCCAGCCATTGCCCGGATATGGCGCAGCAATATGGAAAGGGCTAACTTCAGCGAAGGGAGAATTTATCTGCTGGACGCACGCAGATATGCAGACGGACCCTGAAGACACCATTACAGCTTTCAATCTGATAAAAAGGCATGAGAATCCAGTAAAAGCATATATCAAAGGTGAAAGACACGGACGTCCATTATTCGATAGCCTGTTCACCTCAGGCATGTCTCTATTTGAAACCGTATTATTACGAAAAAGATTATATGACATAAATGCGCAGCCGAATCTTTTCCATAGAAGTTTCTTAGACTATCTCGCAAATCCGCCATCTGATTTCTCTTTCGATCTGTATTGCTATTACATCGCCAGAAAGAAAAAATATGAGATGATTAGATTCCCAGTATTGTTCACAGACCGGCTTAATGGACATTCGAATTGGAACAATGGAGTTAGATCAAAGATAAAATTCATCAAAAGAACTATAGATTTCAGCATAGGTTTATTGAACAATCAGGACATCCGTTGAAAACGATATATTCAAATACCGGATATGATTCAACACCTAACATAATCGGAGACTAAAAATGCTAAAGATAATCCATCGTATAAATAAGATATCTGAATTGAAGAAAGTCCCACTACAATATGGAGTAGAAGTAGATATCAGGACGTATAATAATCAGCTAATCCTCAATCATGAGCCATTCCAAGATGGCGATAAACTAGATGAATATCTTGCTGAATTCAAAAATGCATTCATAATACTGGAAATAAAGGAAGAGGGGATAGAAAAAGAAGTCATAAAACTATGCGAAAAGTATGGAATAGAAGATTATTTCCTATTGAGCGTAAGCTTTCCATTCATATATCTGCTTTCCAAACAAGGCATACGTAAAATGGCCGCAAGATTCTCTGAGTTCGAGGACATCAATACCTGCTTGACGATGAAACATAAGATCGAATGGATATGGGTGGATACTTTCGAGAATAATCCATTGTCTGCAGAAAATTATAGATTGCTAAAGGATGCGGGATTCAAGATATGCATAGTCTGCCCTGAACGTTGGGGAAGATCCACAGATATTTCTGAATATACTAATTATTTTAAAAGTAGTGACATCCGATTAGACGCTGTAATGACTAGCTATAAACATGTTAATGATTGGTTTAATTGAATCTCAAAGCTGATTGTAGCAATGAACTATAAGTCTACCTTTTCTTGAACAAATATTCTTATGCTGTGAATCCGAATAATCCCACGGTTTTTCAATTAGATCATGGGGCAATATGTAAAACCCTTTTTTAAAATAGAACCTACCAAATATCCTTCTTTGGTTTATCGAGGAATCAAACAATTTGTATTTTTTTATGATTGCTAAACTTTGCTTAGTAAAAGAAAGATATGGAAATCTCCATCCTTGTATCAAAAGATTATTTTTTTTGAATATGTTTATGGTCTTTGATATAATCGATTCCTGTTCTTTTAAATCTAAAGTTTCGAATCTCTCATGATAATACCCATGCCCACCCAGTATATGATCCTTCGCAATCTTTTTTACTTTTTCAGGATATTTCTCCACAAGATACCCGCAGATATAGAATTCACCGACTTTGCCTTTTTCCCTTAATATCTCTGCAAATCTTACCGCCACATCAATATCCCTTTCCACATCCATGGTGAATATTTGTTTCATTGGCCTTCCTTCATATATTCATCATACCATTGTCCGAACATCATAAGCGGGAATATTTTGTTATAATGCTGTTTGTCCTCGGCTTTATTCAAAATCCTCTGCAAAAAAGCCTTATCAAACTGCTTATCTGCACCAGAATTTATCAATAAATTAGTGGTATAATCCATCATATCTCTATCAATCCAGTGAGTGACTGGCGGAGTGAATCCATACTTTTTTCTCGAAATCACTTCTTTCGGCAATATCCCTTTCATCGCTTCTTTCAATATATATTTGCCCGAGCCCCAGTTCAACTTCAATGATTGCGGCATCATATTCGCGTAATCAACAAGCTTTGAATCTAGGAATGGAACTCTTGATTCTATACCATTTGCCATATTTATTTTATCATCTACCATCAAATAATCTTCCGGAAGCATGAACCTTATATCAATTGCAGTTAATTTATTTAGCATATTTGTTTTCATATTGAAAAACGGAGAAATCTTATTGGCAGAATTGTATTGATAGCCCATCAAAGATTGTATCTCTGAAGGATTAAGATTTTTGTACATCAATTCGGAATATGCCTTAGCAGGGTTCCCTAGTTTAGGCAGAAAGTTTGCTCCGAACCGAAGATATTTACTATATTTTCCACCTAATAATTTTGAGGAAAGACCTAACGCATTCGAAACTAATTTTGAATCTATTAATGGTACATGTTTAAGCTTATCTGCATAAAATATCACTTTATGCTGTCTGTAACCTGCAAATATCTCATCGCCGCCATTGCCAGTAAGAACGACTGTCATGTCTTTCTTTGCCGCTTTTGACATATAATATAACGGAACCGATGCGGGATTATTAATGGGCTCATCAAGATGCCAAGCTATTTTCGGAAGCGCTTTGATCGCATCCTCGCTCGAGACTATAATCTCATGATGATTAGTATTGAACCTGTCGGCCACTTGCTTAGCATATTTCAGTTCGTTTACCACTTGGCCTGAATCAAAACCTACTGAAAAAGTATTGACGGGGGCATCATTCAACATTGACATATATGCCACAATTGTACTCGAGTCCATTCCGCCGGATAAGTATGCGCCCAATGGTACTTCGCTCATCATATGGCTATTGACAGAATCTTTGAGATTATAGAACAATTCTTTTTTCCATAAAGATAATGGTTTTTTGTCAATATTGAATGAAAGCGACCAATATCGGCCTATTTCAATTTCTGTACCGGATATTTTAAGATAATGTGAAGGCGGCAATTTGTGTATCTCCTGGAACATCGTATTCGGAGAAATTGTGTATCCGTGAGTGAAATATTGAGCCAATGATTCTTTGTTTATCCCTCGATTAATTTCATGTTCAAGAATTGCTTTTATCTCTGATGCGAAAATGAATTGATCGTCTTTATAGTAATAATATAATGGTTTTATGCCAATGCGGTCTCTTGCCAAGAATAGCGACTTATCCGTTGAATTGTATATCGCAAAAGCAAACATTCCCTCTAATTGTTTGAGACAATCCACGCCTTTCTCCTCATAGGCATGCACAATAACTTCAGTGTCTGTATTTGTATAGAATTTATGACCTTTTTCTTCCAGCTGTTTTTTTAAGATTTTGTAATTGTAGATTTCGCCATTGAAGATTATCGCAAGTGTCCTGTCTTCATTGAATATCGGTTGCTTTCCTGAATTAGAAAGATCTATGATGCTTAACCTCTGATGGCCCAAGCTAATTTTTTTATCAATGAATGCGCCGGACTGATCAGGACCTCTATGCTTGATGCTATCCATCATCTTCTTAAGAAGCCCTTTATCCTCCCAATTGAATCCGACTATTCCGCACATTTTCTCTTCCCCAAATATGATTCTAATAATTTTGAGTATTTTGTCGCCTGAGTCTTCCAATCACCCGAATGCTGTTCAAACCAATTCCTCGCATCATCTCCTAATTTTTTAGCGGTTTCAGTATTATCAATCAAATATCTTATACCTTCACCTAAATTCTCGCAATAATGAGCGGGATATCCTATCTCCTCTGCAAGATTTGGTTTCGGCGCAACCACTGGCATGCCTAATGCGGCATAATCATACATCTTAACGCTTGAATCCCACGAAATCGGATAAACGCAGACTTTTGATTTTGAGATATAATTCGGTAATTCTTCGTAAGGAAGATCAGTCAATATCTGTAAATTTAAATTTAATTCATCACATTCTTTCTTTAATTGCCCAAGATTGTACAACGATTGCGTCTGGCCTATGTATACTGCGTCAAACTGCGGAGACAGTTTCGATTCTGCGCTCAATAGTTTGAAATCGCTGCCATTCGGGATGTAGTCATGGCAATTGAATTTCTTGAGATTATAGATTGTAGGGCTTGTGACATAATCGTGATGATTCCTCAAAAACCAAATCCTCCTCTCAGACTTGTATACATCGAAATGGTCAGTCAGATCATGAACGAAAATCGCTTTCTTCTTCCAGGGCATCATGTGATGTATACTGGTAATCAATCCAGCAATCTTCCCAGCGGAGATTACTATATCTGGCCTTTGCTTCGCATAGATGAACGGATACTTCCACCATTCCGGTTTCCTGATAGTTATCACTTCATGACCTAGCCCCTTGAAAAGATGCGGAAATCTTGTCCATCGCATCTTCTTCTTGGACTGCTCATAGGTCAATACATCATGAGTCACAGTGAGAATTTTCATAGAGCCAAATATTTAAAGTGCTTATAAAAAGATTTCGTATGGTTTAAAAACAGAGTCTGAATATTTGTTTATAAACATGAATCTCACAATTGGTATAGTCAACTGGAACACTGGGAATCTGCTAGATAAATGCCTCAAATCGGTATTTGATTCAAAGACTGATTATTCCTATCAAGTCAATGTAGTGGATAACAATTCAGATGATGATAGCTTGCAGATCATCAAGAGAGATAAGAGAATCAAATGTCTCCTGAACAAAGATAATAACGGAATGGCCGCTTCTCTAAACCAAATAATCAAATCCACTGAGTCTGAGTTTCTTTTGTTTTTACATCCGGATACGGAGATATCTCCGGACACAATACAGAAAATGATTGATTTCATGAAAAGAAACCCTGATATTTCCGTATGCGGACCTCGACTCATTTATCCGAATGGCCAGATATTCCTTTCTTGCCACAGATTCCCTACATTGATCGCATTGCTTAAAGAAAGCATCGGCCTCAACGGCGTATATATGAGAAAAGCCGACTATTCCAAGATACAATCTGTCGATATCATCGCAAGCGCTTGCCTTTTTATCAGACGAAATACATTGCTAAAAACGGGGTTGCTTGACGAGAGATTCACCAATTGGATGGCAGAATGGGATCTTTGTTACAGGATTAAGAAATTGAAGAATGGCAAGATTATATACGCGCCAATCTCGAAAGTGATACATTATGAAGGCATGAGCGATACTACTTTGAAATACAAGAAGCATTCATTCCATATCGCGGACCTGATGACTGCTAGCCTATTATTATTCTATAAAAAACATTATTCGAAATTTGAATTATATCTACTTAAGATATTCACATTCTCAAACTTCGGATTGAAGTATGTCAGATGGTGCTATGATTCGGAAAGAAGAATAGGATATTCAAGGGGAATTAAAACAATTATTTCTTAGAGACTTCTTTCAACGCTGCATCAAACTTATCTAAGAAGATATTCCAAGTATAATTCTCACGCACTCTTTTTCTGCCATTATTCCCAAGACGTTCTACTTCATCGAAATGCTCAATCAAGTATGACATCTTCTGCGCCATCTCTGTTATGGAATTTACCAGATAACCAGTCTCGCCATCAATGATTGTTTCTCTCGGGCCGCCTTCGTTGACAGAGATTATCGGCTTGAATGATGCCATTGCCTCAAGCGGAGTTATACCGAAATCTTCATCCATGCCGGAGAATAATACTGCGTAGCAATTTGCATAAAGCTCTTTCATCTTCTCTTCAGATACGTTGATCATAATCTTTGTCGGACATATCTTCTGAATCTTCTCGAGATATGGCCTGTCCTTTTCCTGCAGACCTCCGGCGATGACTAATTGAAAATGAGGGTATTTCTTATTTAGAAGGTTGAATGCTTCAATCGCGAATTCAATTCGTTTAGATGGAGTTATCCTAGATGGATAGAAGAAATATCTTTGATAATCAAGGCTTTCGAAATCATTGAGATCCACCCCCGGCGAAATCACTTCAGATTCTCTATCGAAATATGTGCGGATCCTATGCTGGACATTCAATGAATTACAGCAGATTTTCTCTATCTGAGAGTTTATTTTTTTGTCTATACTGCGGTAGATATCGGCGAATGCTGCATGCCCCCATCTAACCGGCAGTGAATATTCCTTCTGCCTCTGTTCATATAAATCATAAAACGCTCTCGCTGGAGAATGGCAATACCAAACAACACGCTCATTCCTGTTTCGTATCCAATTGGACGGAGACCAATGGGCATTGATAACGTCATAATTATCTTTTATTTTGTAGCGATAAAATCCTTTGCAAGTCTTCAGCATGAATAATGAATTCATGTCATAGTTCTTGATGACATTAACATCTAAATCCTTAAAATCTGCCCAGGTATTCTCTGGACGATAATTATAGGTATAAATCTTAGCGTTGTATTTCTGTGCTATCTTCAATAAAACTAATTCAGCGCCGCCTTTTAGATAGAGGTTTGGGTGAGTTATGACTAAGTCCATTGCATTAAGAAAATTAACTTCATATATAAAGATATAATCCCTATAATAAATATAAAATATCTCTATACAAGTATATTATAATAATCTTTAAAAAGAGCCGGATAATCAATCTCTTACATGAAAGTCCTGCTTATATACCCGAATAGGATAGAGTCCCCTAAGGATATCTCACAGGGATTGGCGCAGATAAGCGCTGTACTTAAACGGGATAAGCATGAAGTCCAGTTACTTGATTCTACATTCGGATTGACTGATGAAGAGATTGTTTCGAAAGTTAAGGAATTTGATCCTGACTTTGTGGCAATGACTGTCGCTTCCAATGATTATCATTATTCAAAGCATATCGCAGAGACTATCAAGAAAATTGGTGATGTGCCAATAATTGCGGGAGGGTTCCATCCGACAATCGCCCCGCATGACCTCATTAAAGAAAAATGCTTTGATATAGTCTGTATCGGCGAAGGAGAAGAAGCAATCTCCGAACTCCTCTATTATTTCGAGAGGGGCAATATGAATTATAACATCAAGAATCTATGGTTCAAACGCGGAGAAGAGACCATCACAAATCCTTTACGTAAGCTCAATGAGAATCTCGATTCTCTGCCTTATCCAGACAGAGAAATATTCAATTACCAAAGGTATATTGATTGGAACAGAGGAATCGCCACATTCATATCTACAAGAGGCTGTCCGATGCAATGCACTTATTGCATAAACAAGACCCTGATTGACAAATATGCAGGACTCGGCAGATATGTGAGATCTAAATCCATAGATTATCTTTTCGATGAAATAAAACAAGTGTTGACCAAGTACAAGGCAAAGGAGATTGAATTCTACGATGACACTTTTACGCTAGACACCAAAAGAGTGCACGAATTCTGCAGGAGATATCCTGCAGAAATTGGCGTTCCATTCTACTTAAATGTGAGAGTGAATACTGTTACCAAAGAGATGCTTGCGATGCTGAAACGTGCAGGATGCACGCGAGTCAATATTGGTGTAGAATCTGGTGATGAACATATACGCAATGATGTGCTTAAAAGAAATATGACTGAACAGCAGATCATCGATACGTTCAAATGGGCGAAAGAGGCTGGACTTGAGACTTATGCATTCAATATGATCGGAATTCCATTTGAGACAAAGGAAAGTATAGAGAAGACAATTGAGCTCAATCGCAGACTCCAACCGGATAGAGTAGGTGCATCCATATTCAATGCATTTAAAGGGACTGAACTTTATCGAATTTGTAAAGAAAACGGTTGGCTGGCTGAAGAAATCACAACCGATTCGTATTTCCAATCAAGCAATGTGAAGCATCCGAATTTCAAACCGAGCGAATTGAAATTCATACGTGATACGTTCGGGGCGAAAGTATATGGCAAGAACCGGAAATTACGCGCATTATTGGATTTGATTGACAAGACTTTGAGCAGATATGCATTCTTCGCATGGATAAGATCTTATTTGTTCAAGAAAGATATCACGAGAAAGGTGGTGAATTCATTATGATATCAATCCTAATAACGTCATATAAAGAACCTAAAACTATCGGTAGGGCTATCGAGGCTTTCCTGAATCAGAAAATCGATTATCCTTATGAAATTCTTGTCGGAGCGCCTGATGAAGAAACGGGCAATGTCGTTCTTGAATATGCGGCTAAATATCCGCAAGTCAAATGGGTCCGTGACCAACGTAAAGGAAAACCGGCCGCACTCAATATGCTGTTCAATGAAGCGAAAAGCGATATATTCATACTTTCCGACGGCGATGTATATGTCAATGACGATTCTGTGAATGCAATGATGAAACATTTCCAAGATTTGTCTGTTGGCGCCGTATGCGGAAGGCCTATATCAACTTCGCCGAAAGACAATATGTACGGATACTGGTCGCATATGCTAACTGATGAAGGAGCACACAATACTCGGATGAGCCGCATAAAAGAAGGCAAATTCATAGTTTGCTCGGGATATTTCTTTGCGATACGAAAATTATTTGACGAAATCCCCGAGGATGTGCTAAGCGAAGATGCGATAATCTCGCATTTAATCTGGCAGAAAGGATTCAAGATTGCATATGAACCTGAAGCGAAAGTCTTCGTCAAATATCCTGATAATTTCAAAGATTGGATTATACAGAAACGACGCAGTACCGGCGGATACACGCAGATAAACAAGTATTTCAAAAATCCGCCGCATATGAGAACGTTCTTACGCGAAAGTTTGTATGGATGGCACAGAGCACTCGGATATGCTCAATCGCCTCGTGAGACCTGGTGGACATTGATCTTGTTCGGAGCGAGACTTTATTTATGGGCAGTTGTGCATTGGGATGCCAAATTCAAGAAATTCAATCTCTTGGATTTGTGGAAACCAGTGGAGAGCACAAAATGACTGAAACTGAAAATATTGCAGTAATTACAAATTCAATTATCACTGAGGGCGCAAATACTGCCACCTCCAAACCTAAACATGATTATGTTAAAAATGTAAAAGACTGGGTCAAGAATCCGTACAATCTCGCTTTTATTATTGTACTTGGATATATAATCTATATCAGGTTCAGATATCTTTTCCAAGAAAGCATCTGGGTTGATGAGACTGCATATTACTTAGCAGCATTGTATTTCATGAAGACGTGGAGCTTTGGACCTTTCACGCCTTTCATGGATCTTAGAGTCATGCCTGAAATTGTGATTATGTTCTGGGGGTTGTTTTTCAATCTTTTTGTAGCTGGCAGGCTAATGGCATTGACTTATGCAGTACTAGGCATTATCTATACCTATTTGATTGGAAAAGAGATAAAGAATGAAGCACTAGGCTTTGTTGCGGCAGTGTTGGTGGCATTCAATCCACAGATATGGTTCCATTCTAGCAGAACATTGATAGATTCTCCGCTGACAACGATGTTTGTAATCTGCGCATATTATCTTATTAGATTAGAAAAAGAGTATTCTACAAAGAATGTAATATACCTCGTGATTGCTCTATTATTGGCAGTTCAGACAAAATACCTGGGGATATTAGCTATCGCTATTGTCGCTGGTCACTATATATTGAAAATAATATTATTCGAAAAGAACAAAAAGGAATTGATCAAGCAGTTGATCCACTCCAAATCGATGTGGGTGATATTGATATTCCTAAGCATAGCGGCTTACATAGTCAGCCAAAGGCTTAGATTGAGCAATCTCCAATACAATGATTTCTTTATCAACAATATCTCATTGGTTGTAGATGAACCGATTAAATGGCTAGCATTATTAGGACTGGTGTTTGCAGCGATATACCTAAAAAAAGAATATATCATAATCGCATTATGGGCTGTAATATATTACTTCGCGTTCACTGTGCACCCAGCATATAATGATCCAAGATATGTATTGCCAGCCATCCCTGCATTGATAATATTGTCGATGATAGGATTATTTGAATTATTTGAGCTTATTGCGCATTCAATAACACTAGACAAAAAATATCTCAATTACCTATTAATTATTTTAATCGCTGTATTGATAGTCCCAACATATTATGAAGAAGGCAATTCAATGATATTCAGGATGAGCTACGCATTCACCGGATATGATGAAGCGGGCAAATGGATTGCTTATAATGTGCCAGATGGAGCGATTGTATACACAATGTCAACATCATGGGCCAATTTGTATTCTGAGAATGTGCCAGAAAGAATCACTATTGGCAATACCGCGCAATTCAAAACAATAGGGGACCTGAATGAATATCTTATAAATGTGACCTCGCCATTCTATCTAGTAATTGACCAGTGGGAATCTGGCGCACAGCCTAACTGGCAGCCGAACCAAGAAATGGTGAATAATCTGATTAAAAAAGGGTTTACTTTAGAAAAAATCATCACCAAGAAATATCCAGTTAGCCAAGACGAATTCAATGCTGTATACAACCAGATTGGACTTTTTGATATTAACATAAATGATCAGAAATTCACAGAAATCCCTGCAATATTCATTTTTAAACTCAATAAATAAGATTTATAAAGAGTCCTAGATAAATCTATTTCCATGGCTTATGTCTCGATACTGATACCAGCATATAATGAAGAAAGAACATTGCCATTAGTAATTAATGATATTAAGAAGGTGATGAATCGAACTAAATATGATTATAACATTATAGTCCTGAATGATGGATCAAAAGATAGAACCGAAATCGTTGCCAAACAAAAAGGGGCCATTGTCTATTCTAACTCTAAAAATTTAGGTCTCGCTGAAACATTCAAGAATGAAATGAAATTCGGCTTGAAACATGGAGCTAAGATTCTAGTCCATACCGATGCAGATGGACAATATCCTGCGGAATATATCCCGTTTATGATCAAAAAGATTGAATCTGGATATGACATTATTCTGGGTAGCAGATTCGAAAAAGGGCATTATAGCGGCTCTATTATGAAAAAATTAGGAAATATCGCATTCGCTAAAGTATTCTCCAGCTTATTGAAAATTAAATTGACTGATACAACTACTGGATTCAGAGCATTCACTAGAGAAGTAGCTGAATTGCCTTTAATTAACAATTTCACATATACGCAAGAGCAATTGATTAGAGCGGGAAAAGCTAACTTGAAGATAGGTGAGATAGCAATAAAGACCCGAAAAACTAGACCAAGTAAATTGTTTAATGGGCCATTAGACTACGCTATCAAAGCTTGGATAAACATATTGAGGATATACCGGGATTTCGAACCTTTGCAATTCTTCGGACGCATTGGCTTGTTCTTGAGCGGAATCGGATTTTTGATTGGTTTATTCTTTGTATATCTGCATCTCACTTCAGGAATACAAGGCCACATAGGGTTGCTATTTCTTATGTTGATTCTGTTATCTACTGGATTACAGATAATATTATTCGGTTTCCTAGCAGATATGAACAAAAAATGAAAAAGATAATCCTATTTTTTATTGGTGGAGCAATAAATTATGGTTTGAAGATTGGATTGACGTTCGTATTCACTGAATCGTTAAAAATACCATATTATCTATCATATCTTATCGGACTGATAACGGTTATATCGTTCAGCTTCTATTATAATTTTCATGTTACATTCAACAATCACAAAAATAGTGCTAGGAAGTTCATAAAATATGGATTTTCCTTATTGGCACTGAATAGTTTGGACTATTCCTCAGTAATATTCTTGACAAACCTAGGAATAGAGTATATCCTGTCCATCATAATAGTCACCTCTGCATTGAGCTTTATGAAGTACCTCCTATTCAATAATCTTATATTCAACGACAATCCCCATAAAAATATTGCTGGTAACTACTGTGATAAAGAAAATTCAAAAAACCCAATCATCAAATATCTGAATAATTCATTCAAGAATATGGTTTCCCAATTAGCTAAAAAAACAAATGCTAAAAATATGCTTGATATAGGGTGCGGAGAAGGATATATCACTAATCATTTATACAATGAATTAAACCCCCTAAAGATTCAGGGCATGGATCTCGAAGAATCAGCAATAAAAAAAGCAAGAATATTACATCCTATGATTGATTTTAATACCGGAAATATATATAACCTTAATTCGGAATTTAAAAAATATGACCTAGTAATAGCTAATGAAGTGCTCGAGCATGTTGAATACCCCGAACAAGCATTGGATCAGTTACAAAAAACAACAAATAGGTATTGTATCATAAGTGTACCGAATGAACCATTCTGGAGCATGGCTAACCTATTGAGATTGAAATATGTTTCTGATTTGGGAAATACTCCTGGGCATGTGCAGAACTGGACGAGGGGGCAATTCAGACGCCTGTTGTATAAATATTTCGACAAAATCGAGATGCATACCTGTGGCGGCCTTTGGAATATCGCGTTGTGTGAGATAAAGAACTAAATCCACCCCCTCAATAAGCACAAATATTAATCACTAAGGGAGATTAGAGTATATTCTAAGATTATTGTGATTATAGATTATACTAGTATTAGTAATTTCAATAAACTCTGAAAAAGCGTCTCGTTCATGTTCAAGATCCTGTAATTCCCCCACGTTCTTGAGATTTAACATTAAGTCTTGATTTCCAAATTCGACAAGATAAAATTGCTTAGAAAAATCTAATTGATTAGAATTATGAAATCGCATTATGGAATTATTTCCAAAAAAATAATTTAAATATTGAGGATCTCCTTCAATAACTATCAACTCCGAATCAGGAACCACTGCGTATATTTGTTTCATAACTTCGTATTTGGTATCTGTGTATAAGGATTGCTCGTACATAATCAACGGAGTAATAATCATTAGACTAATTATCGAGATAGAAACTAGCTTCTTGAAGTATTTATTCAAGAATAGGGAGTAAGGGATAAGTAATAAAGGGATTATTGAAAAGAAGTACCTATGACCCACTGTGAAATTTATCAACCAACTATATCTGAATACGTCTATCTTGCCAAAAACTAATAATGACAGAATTGTAATCAAGATAATCTCGGCCTTCTTATTATACTTCCCTAAAAATGGAGATATGCCCATCAGTGGATAAATAGTACATAATATCAACAAAGGCTTCCAGAGAATCATCAAATTGGAGAATTTAGATATCCCGAAACCCAGCATATAATAATAAACATTAGTCCCGCCGCCGGCGTATCTAGTATTGAATATGCCATCATAAGCAAAATAATTGAATGCTAAGATAAGCAAAAGCGAAGGAAGGGCCCCTGTAAAAATTTCCAAAAATAATTTTATATCTTTATTAAACCATGATTTACCTTTAAATAAATTCCGAATCGTCTTATATAACGGAATAATCATAAAACCTATCAGCAGAAGGCCGTTGGTCAATCTCAACAAACAGCTTATGCCCAACATGAGACCTGCCAGTAATTTAGAATTCTTTTTCTCTGAGAGATAGAAATAGAATCCTAATAGAGTAAATGTTATAGTGGGTATCTCACTCATCACAGTCCTTGAATAAAATATAAAACCAGGGTATAGCAAGTAAAGTAGGCCATATCTCTTATTCAATCCATATTTTTTCAGTATTTTTACAAAAATCCATAGATTCAGCAAATGAAAAATCAATCCGGACAGAAAGATTAGCCTCCAATCAATCATTGCAAATGGAAGGATTATCACTGAGTTACCTAATTGATATGCTGGAACAAATTTATCTGAGTCGGGCAGATCCGCAGAGTAATAGGATTTGAAAATATCATAGGTTGAAACTTCACCTTCAGTTAAAAATGAGATTCCGGCAAGATAAGCGTTCTCATCGGCTATAGAAAAAAAAGAAGGATAAAAGTATAGAAATGCAAATATGTACACGAATATTCCCATATAGAAAAGCTTATCTTTCATAATCCTGAGATAATCCTGCTGATTTAAAAGCTTATTTATACCCAAGAAGGAGAATCTGCCACATAATTAGGTGCACCCACATAATCCGCTAGATGAGTATATGTTTGATCATATAGTACATTATAATCATATAACCCAATTCTTTTCAAAGTTATGTTCTCTTTAGAATAAATTAATATAATTTTATCTCCGGCTATAAACTCATACGACTTATTAAACCCTAAATTATCAAGTTTATTCAAATAATCCGTTTGTAATGGTGAGATTATCACATAATCAACATCAGTTATATATTTATTAAAAATTAATTCTATATTCTCTTGATTAAATGAAGAATATATCTCTCGGTGCAGATAATGTTTACCATTGATTGGGCCTATTTTAGTGCTATAAAAAGACAAAACTTTTATGTATCCGGGAGTATTGGTTCTAAACCAGTAACCTATTGTTTTTATTCCGCAATCCCCATAGTTGGTGCCATAGTCTATAAAATTAGAATCCGAGATTGGAAATCTATAAATTTGCGGGAATAATAGCCAAAAATTACTAATGAATAAAAAAAGAATAATCATAATCTTAAATCTTTGTTTTAATCTAATTTGAAATAACTGAACAAATGAAAATAAAATTAAAAAGATTATTGAAGTGAATAAATATACTTTTAGATTAACTTTTGTGGGATCCATAAAAAAGATAAATGGTACAGAATATATCAAACCCGCAAAAAGAAGGATTGATCTTTTCTCCAGCCTAAACAGAGATTTAATACCTAATAAAGACATTGATATAATAAAAATGAACAGAAGGGGATTTGTAATATCATAAAACGATTTTACTAACGGCAGGATATGGAATCCGAAATATTTAGGCTTTGCGAGTATATGGCCGAGCATACCTGCATTCGATCCAACATCAGATGGTGAAACTATTCTAATCGATAAAAAGATCAGAATTTGGAGAATCAAAGCACTAATGGGCATAGCATAAAAACGCCAGTTGTTGATTCTTGATAATGATGATCTTATATTTATAAATGCCTCTTGGCGGTACACTATGAATGTGAACATGACTACTGCCAAGAATTGAGGAAAGAAATTATCTGAAAGAATGAATAATGAAATGAGTATTGAACTTATATATGCGTACTTATTTAACGATGTCCTTAGATATTTGATTAAGAAATATAGCGCAAATACCTGTAATGGTAAAGAGAACATCATAACATTAGATAAATCCCTAGACCATGCTACATGCAATGGGAAAATACTAAAAAAAGCAGATGTCACTAATGATTGTCCGCGCGTCAAGAATAACTGCAAAAACAGACATATTGCCCAAATAGAGATTAAACTTATTAAGATTAATGGTAGACGCCAGGCAAATTCAGTGATTGATATTCCTAAATAATTGTAGAATAATGCTACCGAAGCTAGGAAAATCGGATAAATTATACTATATAAAAAAGCGAATATCCTTAGGGGATTGCCAATCCCATAATTCGCTGTGTTTAGAAAAGAATCCCACTCATTTGTCGGGAATGAATCCAGCACAAATTGCTGGAATAAGGCTAGATCATTACCGCAGAAAGGCAGATCAGAATAGATTATCCTAACTAAAAATGCCACAACTAACACTAGATAGAATGCTATATTCGATACTAATCTATCTGTTGATCTATTCATTAAATATCTAGATTAAATAATGCCTTATAATGTTTTCGTTAATCGACAGACTATGAATTGGCTCATCCCCAGATTAGCTAAAATGGGTACCCTATAGAAAAAAGAGTTGAAGAATGACGACAGGAATGGGATATTCAATGGTATCAGCAAACGATAACCGGATTTTATTATGCCAAATCCATTTTTCTTAAGGATTCTCTTCATCTTCCTGATTGAAGTCAGATTATGGGGGCCCTCTGGATCCTTAATCCCTAAATACTCAAAAATCCGGAACGGAATCTCCCATAACGGATTAGGAAAACTCATGATGACCCTAGTATTCGGACTTGATAATCTTTTGATTGATTTAATGGTAGCTGATAAATCGGACAGATGCTCGATCACATCAATCAAAACAATATAATCGAAATCCGTTTTAGGATTCACTTCATTAACATCTTTAACTTCAAATCTTAAATTGCTCGCCGGGACCTGATTCGCAATATCGATCAATTTCTGGCTAAGATCAATGCCTTTGCCCTTCTGAGGGTTAAGCCATCTCAAGAAATCGCCATTGCCGCAACCGATATCCAATACAGAGCTTGATGAAGGATTAGGAATGAATCCATGGATCAATCCATACACTTTAAGATTGTAATAATTCTTAGCGATGCCCCTGCCATACCTCAATGCAAGATTATCGAAATGATTGCCCACTGCTTGATTTGAGAAACCCATTGGACAATGGATTATGTAAATCTTTATATATATTTTGTTTCCCCTAATGAATATGGCTGATGAATACGATATAGTTCTAATTATCCCAAATCCATCCACTGCAAAAGGGATAAACGATACCACCCATGAACAGTTATTGGGGATACTCTATATAGGCACACTTCTGAATAAAAAAGGATTCAAGTGCAAAATAATCGATGCCAAAGTACTAGGACTAACAAATCGGGATATAATGGATCGATTGAATACACATAAGCCCAAATTAGTGGGAATAACATTCAATTCCGTATGCTATAAATCCATCAAGGATCTATGCGAGAAGATCAAAGGATCTAACATGGGTATCAAAATCATCCTAGGCGGACCTCATCCCACTGCGCTACCGATTGAAACCCTCGAGACTTTCAAAACTGATGCAATCGTTGTCGGAGAGGGTGAATTGACATTCTCAGAGATTGCGAATAATCTAAAGAATAAAAGAGAATTGTTCAAAAATGTGAACGGCGTATACTACAAAACCAATGGCAAGACCCGGATAAATCCGCCAAGGCAAATGAATCAGGATATCGAGAGCTTGCCATTCCCAGACCATTCTATGCTGCCGAATCCCAAACTATACAAAAGACGGACAAAAAAAGTGCCGGCAACACCGATATTGACCAGCAGAGGCTGCCCATACAGATGCACTTTCTGTAGCAAGGATGTATACAAAAGCAAAGTGGTATTCAGATCACCTGAGAATGTCATCCAAGAGATAGAATATCTAATCAACAAATTCGGATTCAAGCAGATTGACATCATAGACGACAATTTCCTAGTCAATAAAGAACGGGCTAAAAATATCCTGAGATTGATCATACAGAAAAAGATAGATATTGCCATAAACCTGCAGAGCGGAATACGTGTAGATTCAATCGATGAAGAATTATTGAGACTCATGAAAAAAGCAGGAGTATATAGGGTCGCATTTGGTGTGGAATCCGGAGATAAAGATATTCTGCAAAGAATAAAGAAAGATATAAGTTTGGAAGGAGTGAGAAAAGCGGTCAAATTAACTAAAGAGGCTGGATTGCGTGCGGATTGCTTTTTCATGATAGGCCTCCCGGGAGATAACGCTAAAACTATGCAACGCACGATTGATTTCGCTAAATCCCTAAAACCAAATACTGCTACTTTCTCAATAACATTGCCATTCCCAGGAACTGAATTATACGAAGAAGTCAAGCTCAATGGACTATTCTATGTTGATACCAGATTCGGGCTTGATTATGGGTACAATACCGCAAATGTAAACTATGTACTACCTGGAATGGACCGCAAAGAGATACTGACCTATTACAAAAAAGCGTACCGCGATTTCTATCTGAGGCCTTCACAGGTATTACGTATGATAATGGATATAAGATCTTTCGAAGAATTGAAATGGTTGATAGATACAGCCTCTTCAGTGTTCAGAAACATAATATTCAAATAATAATCATTTCTTGAAAGTGAACAGAACAGTATAAAAGCCCGATTTTACATTATTAACAAAATCAGTGAATGATCTTATCTTGAAGAATCTGTGGAATATATAGCTAGGCCTCAGATAAAATTCTTTATAGGCAATCAGTATAGCATCTTCTATATCTTTATTCTTCAGATGACAGATATACTCATTGAAAAAAGTCTTAGTATGCACATTATCGATATCCAATTGAGTACCATCGCCGAGATTAGCTTTTTCAGAGATCGAGTCAAATAGCTCAGTTCCGGGGAACGGAGTCAATATACCAATATCCATGGTGTCTGCTTTTATCTTCTTCAAAAAATCTATGCTCTGCCTCAATGTTTCTTTGGTTTCGCCAGGATTCCCGAACATAAGATGGGCATGCGTCTCAATACCTACCTTCCTAGCCATCTTGAAAGTCTGCTCAATCATCTCCACTTTAATATCCTTCTTTATGTTATCCAAAATCTGCTGACTTCCACTCTCTACTCCGAACCATATGCAATAACAGCCGGCTCTCTTCATCAACCTTAGTAAATCCTCGTTTAATGTGCCAATACGAGCATTGCTTGCCCAGACAATATCTAGCTTCCTATCGATTATGCCATGACAGATATCTTCTAATCTCTTACGATGGGCAGTAAATATCTCATCCCTGAATAAAATGTCTTTATATCCGAGACTCACCAGATATTCCAGTTCCTTCAATACATTCTCAGCGCTCCTCAACCTATACTTCTTACCATAGAATGCAGGTGAAGTGCAGAATATGCATCGCCCTATGCAACCTCTAGAAGTAAGAGCAGTAGTGAATGATTTCTTTTTAGCCAAAGGATTAAAATAAAGATTAGGATTTATCATACGCCTGTCAGGAATAGGAAGATCATCCAAATTCTCAATGAATGGCCTATTAGGAGTAACGATTATCTCTTTTCCTTTCCTATAAGATATCCCTAGAACATCGCTGATATCTTCATGCTTGCTTAACTTATTGACCAATTCCTTGATTGTCCATTCATATTCACCATGCACTCCGTAATCTATCTCCTTCTTCTCAAGCGCTTTCTTAGGATAGACGGTGGTATGTGGTCCGCAGAAGATGCAGATCAGATTAGGATTGATATCTTTCAATATTTTTATTACGTGAACATCATATAAAAAAGTGGTATTGCTACTAGCTATGATTACAATATCAAAATTCGATGCAATGCTTTTTATGTCATTAGGCCTTTTTTTCTCGGCGAGTGCATCCAACAGCTTTACACTATGGCCCTCATTTTTGAGAATTGTTGCTATATACATCAGATTCAATGGCGGAGGCTGGATACTAGCCACTCTCTTCCCATGACACCAGCAACCATAGATAAGATCCCTACTTATGCTCTCATTGTTCTGGCTCGGCGGATTCAATACAAGGACCCTCATCTTAACCACTCACCTTATACTTTATCAGATACCATAATGCCTTAATCCCATCGCTGATGGTTATCTTCTTGCCTTCATCAAGCTGACGAGGATGATAGGTTATCGGAATCTCCAGGATCCTATAACCGCGATTTATTAGTTTCGCGGTTATCTCCGGCTCAAATCCGAAACGGTTCTCCTTCAAAGGTATGCCCTTGATCACTCCTGACCTGAATACTTTGTATCCTGTTTCCATATCAGTGATCTTATTATGAAATATCAGAGAAGTCATACTTGCGAGGAAAAGATTGCCTAATAGAAATGAATATGATTTCAAAGTATTCTTCCGAGAAGATATCAGATTCCTGAGCCTAACCATATCGTCTTTTTTCAAGAACCTAGATCCGAAAACAACCGAAATTCCCGGATTGGAAAAAGGTTCCAACAATTTCAAATACTCATGAGGATCATATTCAAGGTCCGCATCTTGTATCAACACAATATCACCAGTCACATATCTCAGACCAGTCCTTATAGCGGCGCCCTTACCTTGATTATCCTCATGATTCGCGAGAATTATGCCATTCATATTCTTGAGCAGGCTTAAACTAGAATCTGTGCTCTTATCATCAACAGCGATTATCTCTTTGGTTATCCCATTCAATTCTACGGATTTAATCTTATCGATTATAGCGCAGATTGTCTTCTCTTCATTATACACTGGAACGATTATGCTGAGTTTCATGGGTCCTTCGATTATCCTGCTGAAAATTCTTTTGTTTATATAGTTTTGGCTGATTAGGAATTATTTTATATATAAATTCAACCCTTTTAAATAAATCAATGCCCAATAACAACTAATCAGGAAATTGATAAATTCAGTTTGAAACAATCGATGTTATTCCCTTAATTTTTTAATGACTTCCCGCCTCATATAATATTCTGGTATCGGCTCATTATTTTTCATCATCTCCCTCAATCGTGTGCCGGATATTTCAATTATATCTACACCATCATGCCTACAAGTATTCCGTGTTGCCAAGCAATCACATTTTTTACAATAGTATGGGCCCTTAAACAAAAGTGGAACTACTCCCAAATCCGGAAACTTTTGGAAGATATCCTGAGACTCATACTCACCATATGTTTTCTTGAATCCCGAATGATCTCTCCCTACCACCATTTCAGTTATCCCAAAATTATGACGCATGACTGCTTGCAAAAGCACTTCCCTAGGGCCTGCGCTCATAGATAGTATAGGTAAGAATGAGAAAATTACTCTCTCTGAGGGATAATAATTATCAATAAGCGCGCTATAACAGTCTTTTATCTTCTGACGGTCATATTTCCTAACGCCAATTTGATCCAATGCATGTATCACTAACCCATCACTCTGCTCTAATGCCAATCTTTGTAGATATTCATGAGCACGATGCGGAATATTAGTTGTAGAGAATGCAGATACTTTCTTCCAACCCCTTTTCTTGATTTCTTCCTTCATCAATGCGGGAGTCAGTGCATCATCCCCATAATATTTAGATTCACCTTCAAACAAAGCCACATCGCCATAAAACAAAAACGGTTTTATGTTCTGTATGTATGAAACACCGGGATGCTCAGGGTCCCTTGTTCTGAAAATATTATCGATATATCTTTCCTTACATAGCTCAAACCTTCCATCGATAAATATCAAACCTATCGGCTTTCCTGAATGCATTAAGATTGCCTCCCCATTAGGAATATTGTCATATATCTCTTTAGAAACATGGAATAAAGGGGGTATTGGTAAGATAGTCCCATCCCTCATTCTGCTGCAAGAGATAATGGATTCAAGATCGTTTTCAGAAACAAACCCTGAAAGAGGTAATGCGCCATGAACGATATTCTCAACTGATAGAAGCAAGTCAGAGGATATCTCTATCTTAGGCAAACCGAAATCTTTCTTCTTTGCAATGATATCTTTGTCTGTTATTATTCGATTGGCGTATCTCATGATGTTCATTCACCTAATCTCATCTTAGTCTCATCTATCCACCTTGAATTACGATTATTAGCCGCTTCATCCATTTTTCTCCAGTCCCTGAATTCTTCTAAACCTGTCAATTTAACAAAAAGGTCACGAAATCTTATAAGTTCCCCAGTATAGCCTTTTGTACGACAAACATAGAGTTTACCATTTTCTTCTATACTCACATATTCGCCATCTCTATTGAAAATATCAATCAATCCATCTAATGATTCTAATTTATTGATGATTATTTCTGGAGGGACTGCCTTTACAAGGCTATCTATCGAATAATGGCTGGACTTTGAAGGAAATATATGAATATGCGCATGCGGAATACTCTGATGATAATTACCCAATTCTGATAGTATGGGAATCGCAAAATTTGAGGATACTTTCTCTGTTGCATATTGTTTAAAAGAATTAAATTCTGCATGCATATGTACAGGAAGGGCTGAATAACAGGAAATATGTTCTTTACTTATCATGAGTATATGCCCAGGGGCGATTGCGCCATGCAAAGCGGGAACGGCATAGAAATTATCGGACTCGAACAATACATTATTTTCATGACGTTCCTTATCCAAATCACAAAATGCACAGTCCATCCTTCATTTATCTCCGCGCCTATTGAAATATTCCTTGGCCAGATATTCCAGAACCGGGTGAATTATATAGTAATCATTGCCTTTTGACAAATCCTGAGGATAACTCTCTAATTTGCCTTCCCCATACAACTTATTCACAACATCAGCTAATGCCTCAGAACGCGTATAGGGGTCATAAATCCTAGTCGAATCTATGCCTTTCGGAGGCAATGGAAATTCCTTTGAAAGTATTATATTTCCAGAATCGATCCCGCGCTTCATCAAAAATGCAGTAACCTGCCATCGATCTTCCTGCAATGCTGAATATAGTGGACATGTGCTGCCGCGATATTCAGGAAGTTTTCCTGGATGCACATGAATCAGCTCTTTCTTCGCATCGAAAAGATTTTTAATTATGCCTGATCCTGAAAAAATGAAATATTCCTGCGCCGCTTTGCTGACCAGATCAACTGCGTTAGGAGAATCACACGAATCGCCATACACTAAATCATATCTAATCGATGCTGATTTCAATGAATCCTCTTCGGAGAGATACGGATCAAACAGGATATTTGATAAGTTAGGCGGGTTTAATGCTTGAGCAGACTTACCTGGATTTGAATCACGCACCAATACCACATATGCGGGAAATAGGTCCGATTTTATCAATCTCTGCAAATAAGCCTTTGACCTATTGCATTCTTGCAATATCATCCCGAGATTATCAACTATCATATATTAATACCTCTTTCAGCTATAATGCCTAATATCTTCTCTCTCTCAAGATTCAATGATACATAGGCCAATAATGAAGATAATGGAGATAATCTGCTTGCCTCTGACGCAAATAAATCGTTGAGTTTCATGCTCGTGCTCAAAGACTGTAATTCTGAATACTTAGAATTAAGATTTAAGCATATCGCAAGATATACCTTATCCTCAAAACATAGATCTTCTTTAGATACATTCAAGAAATCAGAATTATATTCCGCCCTCAATTTCCTCAATTCTGCTTTCTTAAGAAGCCTCTTATAGTGATCCATAAATACACCATCTATCTTCTCTCCTGCATAAGCTTTCTCATATAATGTGCTTATCATACGAGATGCCGAAAATCTATCCAATTTAACAATTTCATCCAATGAATACACTGGCCTTAATTTATCCTCTTTAGTGCAGTTATCATTCAACGAATCTAATTTTTCTTCTAATCTTTCGCAAATATATTTTGGGAACCTTTTAGCAATCTGGGCAATCTGAGCAATATGGTCAGGATCCGGTTCTGAACTAATATAAGAATCAATCATCCTATCCATCGCCAAATCTCTACTCCAGATATATCCTTTAAAGAAGTCACTAGAAAAATCCACAAATCCATAAGGTTTCTCTGATGATTGCTGCCCCTTAGTGTCCCAAATATATCCAGATGCCATGTCTCTCCTCATTATACTGCTAATAAAGATTAATCAATCTGCACTTTACAAAACCTGTCCAATTCCCTTTTTTTTGCCAGATCTAATACTAATTCATAATCATGCACAGTATCAAACTCCAACCAACCATTCTGTATCCTTTCGGCCTTGACCTGGACTCCATGATCTATCAATGCCTGTATAAAATCAGTCATGTATGCTTTCTTAAATGATTTCGAAGTGTACCATGGTTTTTCCCAAGATTCAGACTTGGCTTTTGCGTAGACTTCATCCATCCTAGAGAATGATCTCTTAGAAAATTTAATCATGCCGAGATATCTCGCATCCATCTCCTCAGGCTTCGGATTCGAAACGCCTAAGGAAACTATATTATCATCTTTGCCTATCATCAAGCTTTCTGAGTCCTCAAGATAACTGCCGTGCCTAGCAACCCAATAGTCCTTCCATGCATCATCGACAACTACTCCTATATCAGCTTCCGATGCCATCGCTTTCTTCAATACCTTATCCTCAAAAAGAAGATCCGCATATGATAGTATGAAATCATCATTGAATTCAGATCTTGCGCAATACAATCCCACTACCATATGGGTAGAATAATCAGTCTCATCGATATATTTAACACCTGGAATAGCTATTTTCTCAGCCAGATGTTTCCTCACAACAACAATATCATCTATACCACATCTCCTATATGCATCAACTTGTCTCTGCAGAAGAGATTTTCCCATTACTTCCAACATGCATTTGGGCATATTCTCGGTATATTTACCTAATCTAGTGCCCAATCCCCCTGCCAAAATAATTGCTTTCATATTATCATCCCCAAAATAATTTTCTGTTTAAAAATGCATCTACTAAGGAGTCATTTATATGTTCATCAGGGCTTTTTCGCTCTGGATGCCATTGTATTCCTGCAATAGGATATTCTTTATGGAAGATCCCTTCTACAACTCCATCCACACACTTTGCAAATGGAGTCAAGACCGAAGATAATTCATTGTCAGTCAATCCTTGATTATGATAAGAATTAACTTCTGCTGAATCTTTGCATAAATAATTTTTAGAACTATTCGACAAATATACTTTATGATCTACAGCCACATGCCCTGCAGGAATTAGGTTTAGATCCGGAATCAAAATTCCTCCGAAATACACATTGATAAACTGCATACCCCTGCATATACCCATTAGGGGAATGTCTTTCTTCAATGCTATCTCCAATAATTTCGATTCGACATTATCTCTGAAGGGGGAACAATCTGGATAAGTGTGATTTTGATTATATCTGCTAGGGCAGATATTATTGCCGCCAGATAGTATGATGCCATGAAATTCTATGGAATTAAATAATGAGTCTAAATCATTAGCTCTATTCGAGATGGGAAATAATTTGACCCCCCGTTTATTAAAATATTCAATATATTCCTGCTCCAAAGAATCAAAATTTCGATTATCCGAGGTAATCTCACGTTGAGATATCGCAACCATCATCTTAATAACTCCACCCTTTGAGAATTGCAATTAAGTTTTATTTTCTTTGAATTGAGTATACGGTTGAATATCCATTCTCCGCAACCAATAGCTGCAGGTATTCCGAACTCTGCACATCTAATGGCCATATGGGAAGCTACTCCTCCGTATTTGGTTACCAATCCTAAAGGATTCTTCGTGAATATCCAATCATATCCGGGATCGCCATTCTTTATAAGAACTATCTTGCCAGATATTTCGGGCATTTCTTCCATACTCTCTTTTATGACTACAACCTCTCCCGATATTTCCTTAGAAGTAATGAAATTAGGCTTGGCCTCATAAAACTTAACCACATTAAAATCTTCTTCAGAAATAATCAATGGAGGCAATATCAAAAGATTGTCTATTTTTTTAATATTTGACTGCGCTTCTATTTTATTTCGCCATAGATTTGCTATAGCCATCACATCCAATGATTGATCTGTATTTAATATATCCTTAATATCCATCAGGGCAATCTCATTCCTCGAGAATCCCATCATATCTCCCGCTCTTGCTATAAGCTCAATTGCATCACTCAAATTCTTTGTGAATTCAAATTTTGACCATTCACGAAGCTCAATCGATCTTCTTACAAACTCTAAAAATTTAGGTGAATCAAAACTGAACCCTGCATCTATAAATGCAGAATTTATCGCGTCATAATCGAGGGTATATTCTGCATCCGAACTGGATCCCTCAATAACTGCATCATTAACCGTGATGTCTGAGAATAGATTTGGATTATCGATATATCGCGGGCTTGTTATATCATAGGTGCCTGGCCTAAGATGGTAATATTTACGTAAAAATTCATCACGGCCAGACTGACTTGAATTCAACTTTATGAAATCCTCACTTAATTCTGTAGCTACTGTCCTTATGCTACTTAGTATATAATCATGACCCATTTGATCCAATATTCCTTTGTTGACCATGCTTCGCAGAAGTATCTTGGATATGAAAGCCAACCTAGCAAATCTCGAGAACTGGACTGTACCCTTCTCACGACATCCATCCAATAATGATCTCGCATAACCTATCAACTCAGTAACAGTGATCTCTTTATTCTCAATTAATCCAGTTATCCTTGATCTAGCAATCCCCATATCCTGCAAAGAGAGAATATCACAAACCATAGATCTGCTGAACTCAGAGATTAATCTATCTGTTAGGCTCAACAATGATCCCCGTATCAATTCTATCTCTGAGATATCAAAACCTGAATCCAGCAATTCATAACATCTATTCTCAAAGTCAAAATCATAGCAAGTATATGCTATTTCAAATTCAACTTTATCCTGCAATTCAGGATTCCTTCTCAATTTATCTAGATAAAAAGAAACTAATTTATCCCTCAATCCTATAGGCATGGATGCAGGTACAAATGAGTTAAATGAATGCCTGACATTTACATAAGGTTTATTTCCGAAAAGAACAACAAGTTTCGCAGGATTCACATCATAATATCCTTGGGAAGCCCTAGCTTCATGCCATGCGCTGTCGGTGATGATATAATCATATAATGAATAATCCAATACGTTTGGGCAGTCACCTATTATCTCCGCGGGGTTCCAATCAGGCATATCTGCGAAAATCGTAGTATCTCCTCCTAGATGAGTTGGGCGGACCATTGCATCAGCCAAATCCTTTCTCAAAGAATCTATGCGCTGAGCCACTTTCAAGTCATCGACTTTTTTATTTAGATTGACAACCAATGGCCTAACTTGGAAAATAACAACTTTTCCCCCCCTGGTGACTGCGAATTCTATGTCCAATGGAAGATTGACAATCTTCCCCTCAATCTCTTTCACTGATTCTATAAGTCCTATAAACTTATCAGGGATTTTATTTGAATATTTATATAGGTATAAACATTTATCTTCTATCCCTTTAGTGACACTATCGCTGGCTCCGGTGATATCATCATAGTTAATCACATAATAAGGGCCATTCTTTTCCAGTGACCTTGTGAATATCACTCCGCTCATCACTATATCCGTAGTCAATCTCTGGACTAAGACCTGATTGAAGGAGCTTTCTGAATTCTTTTGCTTATATGAATCAAGCACTTCAGAAATCGCGCAAGATACGTCTTTATGATTTTCCGGGTCTATATCCAACACACTTGAGAAGCAACCTGCCAATGAAGAATCCAGTGAGTCTTCATTGACCGCCGAACTCCTTAGGATTATACGCGATCCATTGAATAGTTTACTTATATTTGAGAGAACATCTTCTGGCGCATTCTTCCAATCCGATACGGTGAAATCATACAATTCCTCGATATAAGATTTCTTGAGTAACGGTTTCAATATCTTCAAAGTATTAGCCTTAGTAGAAATGATCATCTTGTTCTGAGAAGTTTCGTCTATATTTATTCTGCCAGTCAAAACATCCGAAAAATCAATTATATTATTCAGCTTATCTTTGTTCTCCGCCATCTGCATGGCCACCTTGAAATCAGAAAGCCGTTCATAATAAGGGTGCTGCATCACTTTTCCACCTATAGATTGCAGGTAACTCTCGCCAGGTATGTACTTCCAATCTGAACCATGCACCAAAATGATCTCAGCATAAGGGAAATCCTTATGCAATCTCATCAGATTATTGGTAGGATCTATATTGTCTTGTGGCATCACGCGATCCACGTCCCTCAAGCTGGAGATTACTGCGCTACGTTCCTCAAATCGGCATATTGGGGCGACCTTATGCTGCGCAACCGCTGAATCGACCAGAACGCCGCATACATTAAAATCAGAAATAGATTTAGCAAATTTCAATGATTGGAGGTGACCGTAATGAAAAAGGTCACCAACTACTCCACTATATGCAATTCTCTTTATATTTGATTTATCTATACTTTTCATAGGCAGTTATATATTAATTAGTTATTTTATTAAAAGTTATTTTAAAAAGATTTATATTATAATATATAGACTATGCATTAGTATAAAATATCTAAATTGCAAAATAGTTAATCTTAAAAATAGTATGGATTATTAAAATTTATGTCTATAGTCAAAGATATAGCGAAAAATGCATTCTATCTAACCTTCGGAGAAGTGTTAAGCAAAGCCTTATTCTTCATACTCACTATATTGATTGCAAGAACTCTTGGGTCTGAAGAGTTGGGCAAATTCTCATTTGCCATATCGTTTGTCGCTCTTTTTTATGTCATAGCAGATTTCGGACTCAATAAATTAGTCCTGAGAGAGTTATCAAAGGATAATAATGAAATGAACCAATATTTCTGGCCCACATTGATCTTGAAATCCGGACTAGCGATATTGACATTAACAGCCCTCTCAATTGTGATTGGGATCACAGATAAGCCCATGGAGATAAAGATTCTCGTTATTATCGCAGGGGTCAATATGGTATTGACTGAATCATTATGCGATCTATTCAGGAACATGTTTATATCATTGAAAAAGATTGAGTATGATTCCGCATTGATATTTATCGAATATCTCATCATATTCTGCGCAGGATATTATTTCTTATTAGAAGGACTTGGCGTAAAATGGGTGCTCATTGCATTAGTCATCGGAGGATTATTCCGTACAGTCATGAGCATTATAATCATAATTGATAAATTCAAGCCAACATATTCTAAAGAGATAATCAATCTGAAACAAATATTGATTATGGCTTATCCATTCTGCTTAACATACCTACTAGCCACACTTTATCTCAAAATAGACATAACCATGCTGTCATTCATGAAAGGGGATCTCTCAGTAGGGATATACAGCGCAGCGACCAATCTGATATTTTCTTTGATAATCCTCCCAACAATATCAATGAGGGCAATATTCCCTAGCATGTCTAGGCTATATGCTGGATCAAAAGAAGCATTTCTGAAAAGCTGTAATCTTTCACTAAAATATGTATCTATGCTTGCAGTACCTATTACTATCGGAGGTATTTTCTTATCAAAACAGATAATATTATTCGTATATAAAAAAGAATTTGCAGAATCATCCATGATATTCCAAATATTGATGCTTTTTTTCTTGCTATATTTCATAAAATGGATGCTGAATAATGCTCTGCATGCCGCGAATCTTGAAAAAAAAACTATGTGGTCATATGTATTAGGCGTGTTCATGAATATCGGACTCAACTTAATCCTAATCCCAAAATATGGCCCGATTGGTGCAGCAATAGCCACAGTAATAACTGAGCTAGCGGTCGTTGCACTGATTTATTATTGGTTTGTGAAGCACATAGATAAGATTTCATTAATCACTGTATTTATCAAGCCATTGATGAGCTCTGCAGCGATGGTCGCAATGCTGAGCACAATCCCTAATCAGAGTTTGGTGCTGCAGATATCGCTAGGATTCATCACTTATTCTCTGGCATTGCTACTGCTAAAAGGATTCAACAATGAAGATATAAAATTAGTAAAAGAAGCTTTAAACATCAAATCCTATCCTTAGAGAAATTTTTCATCAAACCCCATAATTCCGCACCTTTATCGGGATTTTGCAATATCAAATTACTATTCTCGTGAGGATCATGCTCTAGATTATATAACTGTTTTATGCCCGTGCTAGAATTGTATACCATCTTCCAACCATTAGTACGGATGCAAAAAACATTGGGCTTTTTTGGAGATGGTGTCGGTCCCCCTAATCCCGCTGTTTCGGCATAAGCTACACGTTCATCTTTTTCCCCTTTAATCAGATTAAGAAAACTTGTGCCGTCCATGAGCTTAACATCTGGAGAATCTATTTTAAGAAGGTCCAATATAGTAGGAGCCACGTCCACGTTACGGATTAATGAACTGCAATGCAGTTTAGGCAGATGTGGGTTGGACAGCACGCAAAAAACCCTTAGAGTGTAATCAAAGCAATATGTCCCATAAAGATTTTCACCCCATCTATCTCCGAGACTTATACCATGGTCCGAAACCACAAATAAAAGCGTGTTATCTAGAAGACCTTGTTCTTTAAGCTCTAAATGTATATCTTTCAGAGTCAAATCGCAATCCTCCGCCCATTTAGAATATACTGAGGCATTCATCTCTAAATCGCTGAAATAATCGTCCTGCAAAGGGTCATATTTCTTGGCATGAGCGAGATAAAGCCGGTTATTGTGATCAAGATGATGTATAGATATAAAGAACGGCTTTCCAGAAGATTTCGCTTCGGAGATTACTCCTTTGCATTGCACAATCTGATCCTCGCGCGAGATATCGAACGAGTGATGGATAAATTTATCCACTATATCTGATTTAGGGACTATGCCGTTATTTGGAGTCACTAGCGCAGTGAAATATCCTTTTTCTTTCAATAGCTCGTATATCGGTTTTATCCTCTTATCAAAATTTATCGAGCCATAATAATTGTCCACGCCAGACCTGCTGCCGTATACTCCTGTGAACAAAGAACATGATGATGCTACACTATATGGGCCATATGTGATCATCTTATCGAAAAATACCGATTGCCCAGCCAGACTCTTAAGATAAGGTAGCTTATCTACCCAATCGTACCTTATCCCATCCAATATCAGAATAATAACATTTTTAAAATCCATCATAATATGAGGAATAACCAGTATATTTAAAGATTATTATGCCAAATTATAAGGTGATAACATGAATACTAACAAGAAAGAAGTGCACATATCTGAATCAATATATCTTGAAATCGATAAAAGAGCTAAATCTACGGGTTTCTGCTCTATTAATGAATATATAGAATATGTGTTGCAACAGATAATCGAAAAATCCAAACAGAAAGAAGTGAAGATAAACAGTGAACAGGAGAAGGGAGTGGCTGAAGAGCTCAAAAAGGCAGGATATATAGAATAAAGTTAGAATGAGATATCATCAAGTATCTCTTTTATCTCTCTCTTTCCTTTGGTTAAAGAACTATATCTTATGTCCCTATCTAAATTTGATCTTTTTACGAACAAATCTGTTATCACTTTGCCATCCATCTCTAATGGAACTTCTGATCCCATTATATGCATAAGCGTAGGAGATAAATCCAAAAGAGAACAATCTATTCGATAATTTCTCTTTATGCCCGCACCATGAGCGAAGAACATCCCTTTCAAAGTGTGGCGATTATGCAATAAATCAAGACAAGGCTCAATCAGCAAATCTTTGCCTACCGAATAATAAGATTGAACGTTATCATGGAAATAGATGTAAATATCCGGAAAATAATCTGGACAGTCCTTGCCGAAAAATTCTGATTTCTTGTATATTTTATAAGAATTATTTTTGATCAAATCACATGATTCTAAATCCGCATAAAGCTTGTCCAAGATCTGATCATGATTTTCAGGACAATAATCCTTATGATTCTTATTTATGAATATCATGCCCCATGTGAAGCAATATGCAATGGTGTTATCCCAATCAGCGTCTATAGTCAAGGGCTTATAAATTTTAGCCGCATACTTTGAGGGGATTAGACTACGGATTCTTTTCTGCAATCTGAATGGCAAAAGAGAATACAGCTTGGCCCCCTTGGTCAATACTGATTTCATAAGATCATTCTTTTTCGAGCTGATATTCAAAGGGACGAAATAACCTAAATCCCTCAAAATATTATTGACGTATATCTTATCATCCACTGCGCATGAACCATGGTCTGAAAAGAGTATGAATGTGGAATCAGGATAACGATTAATAAGCGCGCCGAGATGCTTGTCTAGGTCATGGTAATAGTCACGGATCAATGGCTCGAACGCCGGAGAATACTGACGATGATTTGGATAGAGATAAGAGGAATATATGTGATTCAGCAATTCAGTCTCTACAAAATGTTTGAACAAGACATCGACGGGATATTTCTCCAATAATTCATAAATCGCATCAAATCTCATGTGGGTATATCCATGGAGATTCTGCAAAGATGCCATATCCCTAGAATGGCAGCCAGGAGTAGATGCCCCTCCGTACTTATCCATAACTTCAGAAAGCTGAGGCGGATAAGTGTAATCCTTTACGAAAGCAGGAGTCATTATCGATGAAATAGTAAATCCATTGACTTCAGAAACTGGATATGTAAGAGGAAGATCCATCATCCCAGAAGAAATGCCTGAATCTGAAAAAAAATCCCAAATACGCTTTCCTTTTATATTCAACGAATGGAACATCTTAAATGAATTGTTCCCTTCTGGCATGAAAGTATAAAGATAACCATGCTTCTCCGGCCTCAATCCGGTCGCCAATGTTATCCATGTCAATGCAGTATGCGGACCTGGAAGAACATTTTCTAGCTCGCCATGGCTGCCTTCAGACATCAACCTCTTGAATGTTGGCAAATGCCCTTGATCAGCCCATCTGGTTATAACGTCATATCTAGCTCCATCTATGCATATCACGAAAAGCTTAGTCTTCGAATTCATGGTACAAAAAAATACAGGATGATATTTAATCGTTTCTAAATTAGAGAGATGTATATTTAAACGCAATTAAACTTATAAATCCTCAGGGATTCAACTCAGGTATGAAAGATATAGCCCGAAACTTAAAGGAAGTCGAGAACTCAATCAGTCCTGAAGATATCAGATATTTCAATTTCCATAAACGCAGATATGCTGAGATATTATCGCTTGTGAATATCAAGAAAGGCACCCGCATATTGGACATAGGATGTTCCGGAGGGCATATGTTATTGGCTGCGAAAACGGAAGGCGCAGAGGCTTACGGTGTCGATTGCATATCGAAATGGAAAGGAAGATTCCAAAAAAAGGGTATAAAGTTCAAGATATGCAACATCGAGAAAGAGGTTATACCGTTCGCATCAGAACAATTCGATTATGTCATAATGAGCGAAGTCATCGAACATCTGCTTGAAAATGTCGACCTGCCTTTAAAGGAGGCCGCAAGAGTATTGAAGAAAGACGGCAGGCTGATAATATCCACCCCTAATGCGTGCGAACTCGGCAAAAGGCTACTATTCCTGTTCGGACATAACATCTATTTCGATATCAAAACATTCTATTCACGAGATAAGTACAAACGCCACAACAGAGAATTCACCATGGCTGAATTAAAGTGGCTATTGAGAAAGAATGGATTCTGCGTGAAAAAAAGCAGATATCTCTCTTCGTGGGAAGGTCTGCGTGAAATAGAGAAAAAGAATTTGCTAGCCAAGATAGTATCAATAATGCAATCATGCATACCTTCATTCAGATCTAATATGGCAGTGGTTGCCTCAAAAAATGGATAAGATAACGAATCTAAAAAAGACAAAGGGGAAATACAGCCTTATCACTGAGGAAGAACGCGATCATATAATCAAGAATATAAAGAACACTCAGGAGCTGGAGAATTTCCTTTTCAAGAAATATAACGGATATCAAGTCAAGGATATATTCGATTATCTCAACAATTCATATCTCCTCTTATTGGATTTCAATGATAAAGAAGTATTGAACATCGGTTGCGGAGAAGGCCCTGAATCTATCTTCTTCGCGAAATATGGTGCAAAAAAAGTATATTGCTTGGACATGAACCCAGAAAGGCTCAAGATGCTTAAAGCGAATGCAAGATGCAATAATGCGCACCAAAAGATAATCACCTTGAACGGAGACTTCAAGGAATGCAAGATAAATGAAGATTCTTTCGATATAATGACAATGATAGGAGTACTAGAATGGCTACCTGAGAAAAAGCCATATGCCGAACAAATATCATATCTGCGTAAGATACACAAAGGATTGAAAAAAAATGGAAAATTCCTGCTTGCGATAGAGAATCGTATAAATCCTTATTATTTCGTGGGAAAAACACATCATGGAGATATCCCATTCACTCCTCTGCTTCCAAGAAAAGTAGCGGATTTAATCTCAAGATTAATGCGAGGCAAACCTTACCTTACTTACACCCACACAAGAGCCGAATACTTGAAAATGTTTAAAAAAGCTGGATTCAAGAATGTAAAGATATATCCTTCGCTGTTCAGTTATCAGGAACCGAGATACATAATAAATTCCGCTAAAATGTACAAAAGATTATTGAGAAAATATGGAGTCAGCCCTATAGTTAATTTCTGCGCTAGAATTCTTTCATATATGCCTGACAGATTGCTAATCAATCTAGCCCCTGCGTACATTGTGATTGGTGAGAAGATATGAATCAAATCAAACAAAGATTCAATCTGCATGATTATAAGATATTAAGCTATTCATTATACGGCAAGCAAAAATGCCCTTTCGTAGGCATAATCTGCGAACAAGAAGGGAATCTATATTTCTTCAAAAAAATGCTTTCCGAAAACAAAACCTGCAAAAAAATAATTAAAAAAGAATATGAGCTATTGAAATCAAGATATGATAAATTATTGAAACCTGAACTAGTCGAAGGCGGCATCAGAACCAGGTATATACCAAATCCATCATTATCATACTATCTTACCCAATCCTCTGATAAAAAGATTGTCGATATGGCGATATCGTGGTTAGTAAAATTCCATAATGAAAAGCATAAAAAAGGTTTCGGCCATATCCATGGAGACTTCTCATTCGATGATATTATTCCCTTAAAGAAGAAAATGTTGGTATTGGATTGGGAGGATTATCAGATTCATTGCGAACAATTAATAGACATATATTATCTGATTTTCAGAATATACATGAGACGTGCTGATAGGGTCAAACATCTGAGTAAATTTATTAACTCATTAACAGAAGATGCTCCCAAGATGCATCCGTTACTGAAGAAATACATCCATCTAAGAAAAATTGAATATACCAAAGAAAGAAGGATGCAGGCATTAAGATTATTCTTAAAGAACAGAATAGACCGAAACAAGCGATTGTACACTATACCTACTGAAGATAATTATATATGCAGACAAATATTAAAATTATTGCCCCAAAATAGCTAGATAGGTCTTGTTTATTGTTTGTATAAATCTAGAAAGAGTTAATTTCTGATTAAAATGAATATTTTTTGTATTTTTCAATTTGTTTTGCAATAGGCTCGGTTGATTAAAATCCATAAGATTACGCTTATTCACAATCTCGGGTATCCCGCCTTTATCGCTCGCTATAATCGGCTTCCTCGCAGCCATCGCTTCCAACGGAACTCTGCCTAAAGGTTCAAGCCATATTGAAGGGAACATCACAATGTCGCAATCAAAATATCTTTCTTTTATTTCTTCTTGTGATAGTTTGCCTAAAAATTGTACATTGTTATTTAGTTTCAACTTTTTGGTCAATCTCTTCAATTGTTTCTCGTAAGAGCCCGTTCCTGCTATTTGCAAAATAATATCTTTCCGTTTTTCCAATGCTAATTTCAATGCTTTAATCAAAAGATGGAATCCTTTGTATTTTTCCAACCTACCTGGCGCGAACAGGATTGATCCTTTATGCGGCTTCGGTTTTCTCCATTTCCAGTCCGGCATCGGATTGTAGATAACTTCTGTTTTTGTTTTAATATTCTCTTTCTCCAATTCGCTTTTTACAAACTGACTTATAGCAATTAATTTATCTGCATATGATAATGCTGTTCTCAATTCTTTTGATCTTTTACAGATTAATGGTCTTAAAAGATATGCTAATACTGGAAGATTGAACTGATCTTTCGCTTCTTTCTTCAAGCATTTGAGATACTGTTGTTTGTTGCAATTATGATATAATTCTCCCCTGTTCTGGCAGACCGGAAGGTTGCATACGAATCTGAGATCCCTTACTGTGATGATTGTTTTCAGATTCAGTCTCTTCGTTGCCTTTACTGCAGCCGGTGCAATCATCAAATCCTGGATATGGACTATGTCTGGGGCTATACACTTTAATCTTTTGAATATAGATCTCTCAATATGTCCATCTAACAAGTTAGTATTTAGAAGAAAAGCTTTCAATGATAACGGAAGCCATTTGAGTTGATTATTTAAATGAATAATATGTACTTCGTTCTTAGCTTTCAACCCATTTACCAATAACCCAGTACTGACTTCAGCGCCCCCAATATCAGTACCGAAATAGGTTGAAATGATTGCAATTTTCATAGGACTCGGAATCAGGATTAACTTTATAAATATAGCGTCAATAAAGGGCTTAACATGAAAATCCTCGAACTACCCGCATATTTCCTGCCGCACACCGGAGGAATTGAGTATGTCATCTATTACCTTAGCAAGGAATGGGTTCGCATAGGTCATTCCGTTAAGGTTGTCACTTCTTCAATCGGTTCTTCTCTATCTAAAGAAGTCATGGACGGAATCAAGGTTAAAAGGGTTTCCGCTTTTTCATTTATGCAGGATGCTATCGCTCCGTTGCTATTGTTATCTCTATCTAAAAAGGATATCGCGCATATCCATCATCCGCATCCGTTCTGGATTTTCATCAGTTCTGTGTATTGCCGTCTTGTCGGCATGCCTTATGTGTTCCATATGCACGGACGCGAGATTGTCTATCAAGGTTGGAAAAATTTGCTAGCTAAGCTATACAATTATTTTTTCCTGGATTCTGTGATGAAGCACGCTTCGAGGATAATGACGCATACTATGAAAGTCGTGCCCATGTCAACGTATATGCAAAAATATTATGACAAGTTGGTATATATTCCGCATGGGATTGAAATGCTTCCTTTGAAGTCATCCAAACGCGAGAATTTCATATTCACAGTAGGCATTCGCGATTATAAACGTCTGGATATACTGATTAAAGCTATGCCGGATGTGCTGCGCATGGTGGATACTAAATTGCTTATTGCAGGTGATGGCCCTGAGAAAGCTTCGCTTATTGAATTAGTTGATAAACTGAAACTCTCACGCAAAGTTGAATTCCTTGGATATATATCTGAAGAGAAGAAATACGAGCTTTATTCTCGCGCAGGTGTATTTGTTTTGCCGTCCCCTACTATAATGGAAAGTTTCGGCACTGTCGCATTCGAGGCATTCTCTATGAAATGTCCGGTGATTGTCACTTCTGGCGCAGGTGTATCTGAAGTGTTTGACAAGGAAAAGATTGGAATTGTGATACGCCCGTATAATGTTCTGGACTTATGTGAGAGCATCATTTCTGTATTGAAAAATAAAAAACGCGCTAAAGGTATTGGCGAGAAAGGATACCGCGTTATCAAACAGAATTATCAATGGAAGGACATTTCGTTACGCTATCTCGCTACATTTGATGATATATTGAGGGAAAAACATGCTAGATAAGATACCTAGGAAGCACCAATCGATATTGAAAGTTTTTAGGAATAAGGTATTACACCTTTTCGCTAGGCATATGATTAGCAATACTATCCGCATATTTCTTTTCCGTTGGAGCGGATGTTCTATTGGCAAGAATGTCTTTATTGGGATTGATACATTTATCGATGATCAGTTCCCACACTTGGTTAAGATTGAAGATGATTGCGTTATATCATTTAGAGTTAACTTTGTCGTCCATGATATGTCCGGATTCAATCGTCCGATACTTGTTCAGAAAAACAGCTACATAGGTTGCGCAGCTACTATATTACCTGGCGTAGTTATTGGCGAACAATCGTTTGTCGCAGCTGGCGCTGTTGTGACCAAAGATGTTGATCCGTTGACCATTGTTGCCGGTGTTCCTGCCAAGTTCATCAAGAATGTTGATAATACGCATAATGTGAGGCTTTCAAATGCTAATTCCGCACCAAAAGCTTAACGTTCAAACTTCGGATATTTTTAATGGTTTAACTAGATACTACGCTCATAAACCTCTGCATTTTCCGGAGTTTATGAAATATTTCCCGCAGAAATATTTCTATTGGACGGGCTCTGCGCGTTTCGGTCTTTCGCAATGCCTGTCTCCTAAATTGCGTGTCGGTCTTCCTTCATTCACTTGCTCTGTGCTGCTTGACTCGATTAAGCATGCTTCTTGCACGCCTGTGTTCTATGACGCTTCTGTGATTTCAGGGGTGGAGTTTATCAAGGAGAAGATTGCTGACATGGATGTGCTGCTTCTTCCGTATAATATGGGCTTTTTGTCTGACGTTGTTCGAATTAAAAGATTATGTAAACAGAATAATGTTCAGCTGATTGAGGATTGTGCTACTGCACTTGGCGCTAAATTTAATGAATTGCCAGTTGGTAGCTTTGGTGATCGTTCTGTGTACAGCTTCAATATCAGCAAAGGGTTTTTCTTGGGGGGTCTGATTGCTTCGAATGATAAACTTCCTTTTGGTTCTGGTTCTCCTTATCCTATACTTCCTTTATTGAAGACTTACGCTGAAGGTGTTCTTGCTCAGACTTTCTTTGATAAACGCGTTTATCCTTTGACTTCTCATTTGCTTTCCTGTGAATTGCATAAGAAGCAGTCACTTCTTAATTATAAGATGCCTTTATCTGCTAAATATATTGTTAATGAACAACTTAAACGATTTGATTCTGTTCTTTCCCGTAGACGTGAGAATGCTTTACTTTGCCTTGAAGAATTAGATGGAGTTATTGATTTCGTGCGACCTATATCTGGATCTACGCCTTCTTGGCTTTATTTCGTTTTACTTGATAAACGACGTGATCTGCTCATGAAAAGGTTGCGCGCTGAAGGCGTTGATATTGTGCCTTCGTATACTTTCTCTGATCTGAGCCGCACATACGGCATTGGGCACAAGACTGCGCAGGAGCAGATGATATTCGCTTTGGATCGTCCTTCTGATGAAATTGAGTTTATAATTAGGAAGATAAAGAAAGTGTGCCAATGAAACCTGTTAAATTAGAAGTGGGCATGGATGAATGGACTTCATTTCTTTCTTGTAATGAGCATTATATCTTTCATTGTCCGGAGTATGTGTCTTTCATTGAATCTACTTTTCCTACTGCTAAGGCGTGCTATCTTGGAGTTATGTCTAACTCTAAACTTACTGGATTGTTTCCTTTCTTTTACGTTAGTCAGCCAGGATTGAAACGCGTATTGTCTTTCTTATTTCCTTCTATGGCTTCACCTAAATCCATTTCCTCTGCTTACAATGATTACGGCGGACCTTGCGGTTCTATTGACCGCGATAAGCTGTTCGCTATGCTTCACGTGCTGAAGAATAAGTTTTCTTCTCCTTACTTGGAGATACGGCAAGGTCTTGAGAAGTTCGACGAATACTTCGCTAATCTACCTTCACTGAAATATAAACGATTCATATTGCCATTGTCTTCGAAAGAATCAGTATGGAATGGAATCCAGAAGTATAAACGGAAAGCGATTGGGAAAGCTGAGAGTGCGGGTGTTGTGACTCGGGAGATTCCTTTATCTGATATTGATTCATTATATTCATTATACTCTAAGAATATGCGCGCTTTTGGTGATCCGCCTTATCCTAAAAGATACTTCATTAATTTTTACAAATACTTTATTGATAAGGGCTTAGGCAAGTGCTTCGGCGCGTACAAAGACGGCAAACTGATTGCAATGTTGCTTGGTTATTGCTGTTCAGGGCGCGTGCATATTATCATCGCAGTCTCTGACGACAAATACCTAGAATTGAGACCAAACGACGCCGTTCATTGGGCGTTCATATCATGGGCGTGCGATAATAAGTATAAATTGTTTGACTTTGGCCATACGCGCGAAGGATCCGGCCAGTATACGTATAAAGAAAGATGGGGCGGAGAATGCAAGGACCTGAATCGCTACTACTTACTAAGCGCCGGACAAGAATTACCAAATATGGACCCAACGGATAAAGCGAATGCACTATACCCTATGATTTGGAGAAGATTGCCGTTGTGTGTCACGACGAGCATTGGGCCGTGGTTGAGGGAGAGTCTGGGGATATAGATAAATGGAAAATTGGATAATAAACAAAATCTTAGAAATAGTCTCTTTAATCGAATACAACCCTGAAAAAAGGAATGATATTGAAAAAGCCCTCAAAAGATTTCTAATAAATCCATCCCCTAATTTTTTGCTAGAAAATGAAATTAAAGAAAGATTTTATAAAAAAGATTATGAAAGCAAGGAAAGAGATCTAAACAATATCTTCCAATTAGAGGAAGTTTTTGAAATGCAAGATTATGTTCTTACTGTAGACTCTAATTTAGAAGATTTATTTTTTTATGTTACTGAAAAATATTCAGACTATAATTCAAAATTAAAACAAGAAATGGGTATCTCCATCTTTGAGATAATAAAGTTTTGTACTCTCATCCAAAATATTTATTATTGTGACTTAGAAATTGGCGGGCATAAGTTTAATAAAAATATATTTGATTCAAAAAAAGAAGCTTATTATCCGTATAATTTAGAATTTCCAGATCTTGAAAATAAAAAGATAATTGAAACCGCTTCTTTTATAAGTAAAGACGCAATTGTTTACCTACTAAAAGTTAAAAACCCTGAAGAACAATCTATTATTAAAAACATAAATCAATTCTTTGATTTACTTTCTTTTACAATTGAAGACATCCTCAAAGATAATAAGATTAGATTTCAAGATAAGCCTTTGCTTAAAATTGATGAAGAGTCATATATCTTAATCAATGATATCCATTTAATTTGGGGATTACCATCTAGATTAGATTCACTATTGAATAATTATTCATGGTATAGAGATACGAAAGGAAAAGATTTTGAAAAAGTGACAAATAGAGTATTGGATGAAATTAATCGCAATGTTAAAATAGGGGGCAAATTCTTTCCGAATATAAGATATGGTGAAGCTAATATTTATGAAATGGATGGATTAATCAACTTTAAGGATTCTTCTTGGTTTGTTGAATGTAAAGGGCGAATTCCTCGGAGTGATTCATTCAAAGGTGACTTAAATAGTATAAAGGAAGACATTAAATGTGGTATAACTAATGCTGAAAATCAAGCACTCAGGGCCATAAGAGAATCTGAAACTAATCAAAAAATAGGGGATTATATAGTTAAAGAAAAGAAAGGAATTATGATTATCGTAGAAGGTATGTATCCAAATCTAAATCAAAACCCAATCATACAATTTGAACGGATAAATAACAATTATCCAAGATATATCATTAGTCTTTTAACATTAATGGAGATCATAAGGCAATATGATATTTATTATTTGGAAAAGTTCTTAGAATGGAGATCTGATCCCGCCATGCCCATCTATTGTATGAGCGAATTAGATTATTGGGATTATTTTACCCAAATGCAAAATGGACTAGATAAAAAAAAGGGATATGATACTGCGAAAGAAAAAAACCTTAAGATAATATTTAATGGAAAAAGATTTAATGCACCTAAAATAATTAAAGAAGATTAATATAACCTATTCTTAAGTTGTGATATTCTTCCTCGAACATATGAATTTTGCTTAAAGTAAATTTAGAATATTCATTAAAACTAATATTTGCCATAGATAATAATCCCCAATATATATCTTGAACAATTTGGTTTAAATAGGGATTTTCATTAAATAAAGCGCTATTCAAATCTATATGAAAGTTATCTATGAAATAATTAAATCTATCTTTATAATCTTTTCCCTTCGGCCTTTCTTCGATAAGTAGCTTAATATCTAAAATATAACTCTCTAACCGCTCTAGGAAATCGAGTTTAAGTTTATTCATATAATTAAAGAGGGTAATTATCTATAAATAAGTTACGTTCTTAGATAGAATAAATAAAATAACTTTGATTTTAGTTTATAAATTTGAATGTAGAAACGCTATGATCAAAATCAGTAATAGAACTATCAAACTTATCTTGTAATGCTGTATATGTAAGAATATAGGCATTATCTTTATTTATAAAAAATACTTGTTTAAATTTTAATAATTTTCCTTGATTAGCAACATATTCCAAAAAATAAGCATTTTGATTATTAATAAGTAGATTTCCTTCATCAATAAGTATGTAATCATTTGCTGCAAAAAATTGTGAAATGGCCAATTTTGATGCTTTGGCGTATTGATCTAAATTATATCCTGCCACATCCTCAGTTTTAATATTTATATTTGTTTGAAAATTGTCAAAAATCGGCCCAGTAAATGCCACAATTGCAGTCATTCCCTCAACGTTTATATTTTCTTGAATATTCCAATTTTTAGGAGGTTCTATTGAGAATCCATAAACCTCATTTGTATATAGAGATGAAGTTTCAGGTACGATAGTATTTTCTTCTTGAAAGCTTGCTGGACTTAACACTCCAAAATAAGCTAATAATCCTATGCTCAAAAGCCAAATAAGAGGAATACCTCCAGTAATTATTCCCGCAATAGCCATTCCTTTTCCAGCCAATTTCTTCCTCTTAATCTGTTTAAGTGAATGCCTTCCTAAGATTATTGCTAGAATTCCCAATATAACACCTAAACCAAATAACTCTATAAACGGAATAGATATTATCCCAAGAATCAATGAAGCAATTGCAAAATTGGATGTTTCAACCATAGTTTAAGTTTCCATTATTAGCTATATAAATATTACTATGAATTTACCTTACAAGCAATACTTCTTCAAAAATTAGTTATCATAAGGATATAACAAAGCTTAAATAAATCATTAATTTTATCGCAAATATGTTTAATATTATTAATATTTTTATACTAAATCATGTAGAAGCATTTGCCCAAATTATTTCAGGAATGCTATTAGCGAGTATAGGACTACCCTTAATTTCATTTAAAGGGGGAATACCTAGATTTGCAGGAATTATTCTAAATAAAAAAAGGGCAATTTTCGCATTATTAATGGGATTCATACTTACTTTTTTTATAATTGTCCCCTTAGGGGAATTAATTGTGAACATAATTTTACAAAAGTATATAGAATTTACAATTCCCTTATTAACAATAACTACGGGAATTTTTATTTGTATATGGGACTTAGAAATGAAATGGAAATTTCACCAATATTGGATTCCATGGATCATAATGGGTATTTTGTTAGTTATATTTGAAATTTGGTTATATTAGTTTAAATTAATTTTGTTTTTACATTTCGATATAATTCTATTAAATGTTGTTCTGATAAATCTAAAATCGGCTCATACATAAATGAATTAAGGTGTATATTTTCGGGAGTCATTAAATTCACTTGCTCAAGTATTTCAATCTGAATGTCTGCGGGAAATTTCACAGCATATAATTTAGATAATTCAATTGTCTGATTCCGAATTATAGAATTTGTCTTTACCTCATCATTAATTTTTTTAATCATATATATTTCTGATTTTAAACGTATAGCTATTGACAAAATAATTTTATTTTCTAAATTTGGGCATTCATCGGTTGTCAAACAATCATCTGCTAATTTAAAGATTACATCTAATACATTACGATCCGAATCATTTAAATGTAGATTTGGATTATGAAGTTCTTCCTTAAAAATAGCTTCGATATCGGTTAGTTTCAAAATTTTAGAATTAGCTTTTATATGTAATACCGAACTTAATTTAATATAATTTGGTCCATTTTCCCCATTAGTGTAAGATATCAAATTTCGTACAAAGGGAATTGATGCAATTAACTTTTTATCGTCTGTACACATAGTTTTTTTCCAGTCATTATTAAAAGGGTTTCTAATATTTGAAGCATTAATTAATTCTAAATGTGTGTCTGTTTTTTTAATCATATGGCAATTATTATAATTAATTAATCTAGATTCCAGAGTTCTAAAAAAATCAAAGTTATGGGTTAAAATTATTTCGTTAAAAACCTTTTCTTTTGAAATATCTATCAAATATTCGATAATAGCATATTTATTTTTATAATCAAATGAATCTGCAATATCATCAATTATAAATATAGTCTTCTGAGAATTCCGTTTTCTAGCTTCAACTTCGAATATAATATTTAGAAGATATAATGCCCTTTTTTCACCACTACTTAGAACTTTTAATAATGTTTCTCGGTCAGTACTTACTTCATCCCCTTGATCTTTGAAAATAAATCCTATTGTGGGGACTTCATCTTTTAAAATAACATCTTCTCGATTTATTATTATAAGTTTAAATGGAACAAAAAATCTTTTATTAAATATAAGGATTACCTTTTCCCATTCAGTTTTATCTTCTCGAGCTTGTTTTAAAATTAATTGAATCTCGACCTTTCCTAACTTGTACTTGGCAAGTAAATCCTGAAATAGCATTATCTCTTTTTTAAAGTAACCCTTCCATATTTTCTTTTTAAATTGGACTATATCAATTAATTCTGGGATTATTTCATAATTATTTTCTAGATAGTTTCTAAAACGTCTCAAATCAGCATTTTTCGTAATTGCTTTATCAATAAGTTCAAACTTCTCAGATAGCTGATTATTTGATAATATTTTACATTTTTCTTCTTCGATAATTGCATCAAATTCTTGATTTGATAAAATCTCTTTTTTATTACTTTTTGAATTTAGAGAAATTGTATGTTTAGCTTTAAAAAAGCCTTCATCGTTTAAATTTTTAGAAATATTAAAAGCATTATTATGATTAAATATTCCTTTTTCAAAATAATCTGAAGCATCAATTAATTTATTAAATGTCTCTATATACTCATTTAATTTCGATTTAAAATTGGGAGTATTTAAAAAATCAACAACTTTGAGGTTAAATATGTCTTTATATGGAACTTTTAAATGATCGAATTTGCCCGTTGATATTTCCGATTCTAATTTCTCTAGGCATGCATATAAATCCTCACCCGTAAATGTATCCAAAATTTCGGATTCAACTTCCGCTTTTAATCCCGATAAATTGTTTAATGCTTTAAGAAAAAGTTCTTTTTTAATATTAATTTCATAATGAATTTTATCGTATTTAGTTTTTAATTCTTTTCTAACGATAAGGGAAGATATCTTAGCTGAATTAAAATCTTCGTTATATGGCTCAATTACAAATACTTCTTCAGGACATATTGAATTATTATTCTCATCAGTAATTACTCTAATTGCTGCTCTATCTGGAAATATTAAATCCACCGATTCTTCTCCGTTGCTTAAATCCCCAAATGTTTTAGCAAAAGAAGTTTTCATAATTCCATTCGGAGCATAAATTGAATGTATATTCTGATTAGAAAAATTAAATTCACAATTAAATTTCTTAATCCCATAACAATTTTCTAAATTAATTTTTAATTTATCCATAATCTATCTCTAAATTTGTAGATGTATATAAGATTAGATGTTTTAAAATAAATTAAGAATTTTAATATCACAAGCAATACTTCTTCACAAACTCGTCGCAACTTATGAAGTTCGCGTTCGAGCGTTCAATCAGACCCGTGAATAGCTTCCATGCTGCTTTTCCTTGATTGCGGTTGTAGATCCATTTGATGAGCGGGTTTATGTTGTTCTTGGGTTGATGCTCTAGGAATTCGCAAGGATGCAGGTAAAGCATGTATGGGGTCTTGAATAATAAGCGTGATAGCGGGTAAAAGAATCGGTAGTATGACAAGCCTGATGGCGGGAATCTGAACGGCGTCCAGTTCGGGACGGGGAGTTCGAGAATACCGGGTTTCTTCCAGAAGGGTTTCGTCTTGGTCAGTAAATGCGAGTATCTGCCGGGGAAGAATGAACTGATAGATGAATCGTACTTATAGTGATTCCTTTTCAGCTGTGTGAATAATGATTTGGGATAGATATAGTATGGCGCACGGAAACCTCTGCAGGTTATGCCTAATCTCTCTATGCTTCTTTTAGATTTGTAAAGCTGGGCGTCTAATTCTTCAGGTGACAGCGTATCGAAATATATGTGGCGATAGCCGTGAGACGCTATCTCGTGCCGTTTAGCGATTCTCTTGACTAATTCAGGATACTTCTCAGCGATCTCGCCAAGAACGAAGAATGTAGCCGTGATATCGTTAGCATCAAGGAAATCGAGCAGTCTAGGAACGACTTCGGTCAGATTACGATCTTGATTAGATTCGAAATCATACTCCAAGTCCACAGTAAGAATTACATCTCGCATTGAATTACCTTTTCTTAACATCGCGTAAAGCAACGGCTTTCACTAACCTAGCCATCTTATTCTGCAATTGACGTATGATCTTGAACAAATAGAACACTATCCCTACCATGAACATGAATCCGGCGATTGTGAATAGCTCGACCGCATTCTTCACATTAAATGTCTGGACAAAGAAATCCAGAGAACGCGGAAATACTACGCCGTATATGAAGAATAGCCATATCGGCATCCATACAAGCAGATCAGTGAATCTTATCTCATTACGTCTATAGAAAAGAAGCGTGATGTATATCATTGATAATGCGAAGATTATCCCGACAACTTGTAGCCAGATTAACATTGCGTTCTCACCCTATTATTCTCCAATAACACATCTTGAAAAACATGTTGATGCCGTCAAATATGGTGGTTCCTTTAACCTTATTTAAATATATTGTAGCTATAGTCACTTCGCCTACTTTTAATCTATTTTTGCGCGCTTTCGCTAGTATCTCAGTCTCTACGCTATAGCCTGACGATAACCATTTGATCTTATCATAATGCTCAGTCTTGATTGCCCTGAATCCATTGGATAGATCGTGTATATGAGAATTAAACATCGTGTTGAATGCAGTGACTAAGAACCAATTTCCGAACCTTAATACGAACGGCATATTCTTATCGAATTTACGAACGCCTGAGACCATATCGAGATTCTTTTCTTCTAATAATTTAGTAAGTTTCGGTATGTCTTCCGGTTTATGCTGACCGTCCGCATCAATGAACACGACAACATCAGCTTTTCTAGCAATCGCTGCTTCGAAACCTGTGCGCATAGCCAATCCTTTGCCCATATTTACGATGTGACGTAAACATAAATCTGCATTCTTCGCTTGAATAGAAGTATCATCTTTAGAACCATCATCAACCACAATCACTTCATCGACATACTTCTGAGTAGCTTTGACTACAGAAGCTATGTGCTCTGATTCATTGTATGCAGGTATTACTGCTATTGTCCTTTGTGCCATCTTACCAATCTCTCTATGCCTTCTTCTATGCTTACCTTTGGCTTATATCCAAGTAAAGATTCTGCTTTCGAAATGTCCGCATAGGTGATATCGACATCGCCTTCTTGTTTAGGCTTATGCATAATCTGCGCTTTCTTGCCCAGATTCCTTTCGATCAATGATATGAAATAATCCAACCTCACTGGCTTGTTATTGCCGAGATTGAATATCTCGTAAGGATGCGGAATATCAGATGCCGCGATTATGCCTGATACAATATCGTCTATATAAGTATAATCCCTTTGAGATGTACCATCGCCGTATACTTCAATAGGTTTCCCTGAATCTATCAGCCTAGTGAATTTCAATGGGGCCATGTCCGGTCTTCCGCGCGGGCCATATACTGTGAAAAATCTTAAACAAGATACAGGCAAGTGATAAAGATGATGATAAGTATAAGCCATAAGCTCCCCAGCTTTCTTTGTCGCCGCATAAGGACTTATCGGATTGTCTACATTGTCTGATTCTGAAAAAGGCACTTTCTTATTATTGCCGTAGACGCTCGAAGATGATGCGAAAACGAAATTCTTCACGCTAAGATCTTTCGCCAGATTCAGCATGTTCATAGTTCCGCCGACATTGACTTTTTCATAAAGCTTAGGATGCGCAATGGAATTACGGACGCCTGCCATAGCTGCTAAATGAATGATATTCTCAATAGGATACTTGTGGAGCTCCTTCATTAATTTAGCATCCCGTATATCGCCGCGGAGAAATTCGAAATCTGGGTGATTCATCTGATGCTGGATATTGTTAAGCTTAACCTCGGCAGGATAATAATCATTCAGATTGTCCAGACATAGCACCTTATCGCCCCTAGCGAGCAATCTATCCACCACATGACTTCCGATGAATCCTGCGCCGCCTGTGACTAGATACAAAAATATCGCCCCCTAGAATATACCTATCTTGTAAATTACAATCATGATAACGATGACTGATAAGAATAATTCAACAAGCATCAAAACATGCGTGACTTCTTTCTCGTATGCGCTGCCTTTAAGCCATCTCAAGAATGAAATTGTGATATGCTCGATGCCGTACCATTTTTCATACGGCTCAATTAAAGTGCCGTCCGGCTGCACTTTAGCGAAACTTTCTTTCTGCAGCAATCCGCGCAATTTCAGCGGCAATTGCAATAGATAAGGTATGAATAATACCAATGCAGCTTTCTCAGAATTGCCAGCTATTGCAACGCATGCTATCAATGCGCCCACCATATAGCTCAAAGTATTGCCTGGGAAGATTCTAGCGGGATACTTATTGAAAAGATAGAACGCCAATAATGATGATACCATACAGAACGCTATTACTGCAAGCCATCCTCTTCCGCCATACCATGCAAGCAAACCTAAAGTGGAAAGTATTATCGAACCCATGCCTGCCTCTAGACCATTATACCCTCCGACCATATTGAAGCCGTTAGAAGCTCCAGCGATTGCTATCGGGATTATTATCAAAGGATAAAGATAAGTAAGATCTATGATGCCAATCACCGGCAAAGTCATCTGCGAATATCCAGCATTTACCACCATCATAGGCAATGCTGCAAATAATGTCAATAAAGGCTTCTGCCATTGCCTCAACCCTATCTTCCAGCCTAGAATGTCATCAACTAGGCCGATAATTGCACTGATCAGAATTGTGGATAATAATGCCAATATCTGCAGGTTCTTATCTGGCGCGTTAAGATAAAAAGTATTGATTGCTACGAATGTAAGAACGCCGATGATGAAACCTATCAAGACAGGAACTCCGCCCATCTCTGCAGCGTATCTCTCAGAGACTTTGTGCATATCCCTGCCGACAAGACCTGCATGTTTCGCTCTCCTTATCCAATTAGGAGTAATCAATAAAGTAATGAAGAAACTGATTGCAAAGCATCCGAATAGGAACATCTGGACCATGGTCTTGATTTTTATATGTGGGTATATAAATATTGTTCAATAATTATTCTTAAATCACAATAATTGATATTCCGCATATCTCCTAATACATTCCTCAACCGCATCGTGTATCTCTGGCATAGGGAATTCTTTCATCAATTTAGATGAATCCAATTTGCAATTGGATCTCTTGCCCAATGTGACTTTATCTAATGCATCTACTGAGAAGACTTCGTACCTATGGTTCGGATTAACTATCCTAACGTACATCGCCATGATGTCGGATGCAGAGATCAATCCAGGATTTGTAGCGTTATATACGCCAGTCTTCCTATTTTCAATCAGATGCTTCAAAGCAGGCAATAAATGCGGAACTGTTGTCATCGAATTAGGCGCATCAAGCACTTTTTGATATTTAGATAATTTGTCAATAAGATTCCTGTCATGAGGATGATTATCAATTGGCATCCTTATCCTTAACTGCAGACAATCGAATTCCTTCAATGCTTTCTCTGCAAGAATCTTAGTCTTGGCGTAGAATTGCGGGCCATAAAAGTTAGGTTCATCCAGTTCTGTAAAACCTTCGCCATCAGGGTATCCATCATACATGCATCCGCTTCCGATATGAACCATGTAGATTCCTCTTTTTGCGCACGCTGTAGCTAGTATAATCGGAACAACTGTATTGCCGAACATCGTCTCTTCCTTATGCGTTTCGCACCAGTCAATATTCGGTCTGCCAGTCTTGCCGGCGGCGTTAATAACTACGTCTGGTTTTTCTTGATCTAAATATGCTTCCAATGTTCTTTGATCCTCTATTCTGAACTGAGAAATATCATAATGCATGTAATCTGCAATCCTGTTGCCCATGTATCCGTTACCGATGATTATGCCTTTCATTTTACCAGTGGCCTCCACCAATCCTCATTCTTATTATACCAATCTATGGTCTGCTTCAATCCATTCTCTATACTTTTATATTTGTGCATGAAACCTAAATCTTTCAATCTTTTGCAGTCAATAGAATATCTGAAATCGTGACCTGCCCTATGAGGTACTCTTTCAATCATATCTTCGCCTAAGCTGAATTCGAATAATAATGATTTAGTGATCTCAAGATTTGTGCGTTCAGATTCGCCGGCAATATTATAAGTCTCGCCGATTTTGCCTTTTGTCAGCACAAGATAAATCGCTCTGCAATTGTCTTCTACATGCAGCCAGTCTCTCACGTTCAAACCGGGATTGTCATCAGACCACATCAACGGCACTTTCTTGCCTTGAATGAGATTTGTCACGAATTTAGGAATTAACTTTTCGGGAAAATGATACGGGCCGTAATTGTTAGAGCTCCTTGTGATTAAAACTGGAAGATTGTAAGTTTCGTGATACGCCCTGACCAAATGTTCTGCAGCTGCTTTCGATGCAGAGTAAGGACTTCTAGGATCCAATTTGTCATCCTCTAGCGAAGAAGGGCTGTCTTTTCCGAGACTGCCATAAACTTCATCAGTTGATATGTGCAAGAATTTTTCAACCTCATATTTCCTTGCAGCTTCAAGAAGGACCTGCGTGCCGAATACATTGCTTCTTGTGAATATCTTTGGGCCGTTGATAGAATTGTCTACGTGGCTTTCCGCCGCGAAATGCACAACCATATCCGGACGTTCAATATCAAAAATCCTGTCAATCATCTCTTCCCAGCAGATGTCTGCGAGGTATGATTTCAGTCTCGGATTCCTATCCAAACCCATATGCTCGAGGTTCTTACCTCTGCCGGCATAGGTCTGCTTATCAACATTGACAACCTCATCACTAGTAGTCTCTAGCAGCATCTTTATGAAATTGCTGCCGATGAATCCGCATCCGCCTGTGACGAGTATCTTGGACATACACTTATTGCGTTATACCTACACCATACCAATTGATGCCGTTGGCTTTCAATTCATTCTTGTATTGAGGATATAAGTTCCTGAAATCAAAAATAGTCTTGTCATTCAATGAAGAAGCTACACCAAGAATGCCGCCGAGATCAGAGAACCTGTAATCGTCCCATTCGGTAAGCACTATCAAAGAATCACTGCCTTCCAATGCTTCTTCTTTAGTTGCACAATATTTTATGCCCTCACCAAAAATCTTTCGCGCATTTTCCAATGCTTCAGGGTCATGAACCTGGACATCCGCGCCATTCTTAAGAAGATAATCAATTATCGTTATCGCTGAAGAATCACGCATATCATCGGTCTTCGCTTTGAATGCTAGACCCCATATAGCGAATATCCTATTCACAATATTGCCTTGATAATGCTTAGCAATCTTCTCAGCGCACCATTCTTTCTGCGCTTCATTCGATCTTATAGTCTCCTCTGTCAAAGTCATCAATAATCCTTTCTCAATTCCTGTAACTGCTAATGCTTTAGTATCTTTAGGGAAACAGCTGCCGCCGTAACCAGGGCCTGGATACAAAAATTGTTTGCCAATCCTTGAATCAGAACCATAACCTTTGACAACATCTCTAATGTCAGCGCCGACCAATTCACTTAGTCTGGCAAGCTGATTGTTGAAGGCTATCTTCATAGCCAAGAATGCATTGGCGGCGTATTTAGTCATCTCTGCGCTCTCCAAAGAATCCATCACTATGATAGGATTGCCGTTCCTTGTGAATGGTTCGTACAACTGCTTCAAGACATCTGCGGCTTTTGAACCTTCAACGCCAACAACAACTCTGTCGGGATATAGGAAATCCTTGACTGAAGAACCTTCCCTCAAGAATTCCGGATTTGAAACAACATCATAAGGAACTGATATGCCTCTTGCTTCCAATTGTTTCTTAATGATTTCTTTGACTTTCTTCCCAGTACCAACTGGAACTGTGCTCTTGTCAACTATGATTGCGTAATCTGTAATCAGATTGCCTATCTCTTCCGCCACTTTGAAAACATATTTAAGATCTGCAGAGCCATCAACGGGATTAGTTGGCGTGCCTACGCAGATGTAATGAACTAAAGAATTCTTGATTGCGTATTCCGCATCTGTAGTGAACTCTATATTCTTCTTTGCGATGACTTCGTCAAGAATATCTTTCAGACCTGGTTCATATATAGGAATCTGACCCGCATTAAGTTTTTCTACCTTTTCTTTATCAATATCAACACAGATTACATGATTGTTATATTTCGCGAAACACGCGCCTGCAATAAGACCGACATAGCCGGTGCCAAAAACAGCGATTTTTGCCATACATATCCCTCCTTGAAAGTTAGAGAGAACTAGCTATCTTGTGCTTAAAAACATTTATGGTTTTTAGATTATATTATAAAAAGAATATTAAAATTCTAAATAGTTAGAATGAAGCGAATAAAAAAGAGTGGACAGCTTCCCGAGGTTCCCGCACATAAGTGCAGTACAACTTGGAACGGAGACTTGCTTAGCTTCTGTGTTCGAAATGGGAACAGGCGATCCAAATCCCTATGACCGTCCGATACTAGGGATTCACTGGTCCTTTATAAAGGTTTTGCTTTATCTAGCTCTATTCTGGATACTCACTATCGTTCGGTCAATGCGGCTTCACATCTACTTCTTCGCATATAAACCAAGATAAATCTTGGGCTACATGTAATGATAGTATGTTCAGGTCAGGCATTGACATGTCAGAGCTATGGCTCTGAGCATGCTCAAAACACTAAGTGTTTTGACATAATCCAGAATAGAGCCAGTTTATCTGACGTGTATTACGCATATTCATAATCAATATAAATAGCGATTTTTATGATATATGCTATGAGAATATTGGTAGATATGGATGACGTCCTTGCGGATTTCAATGGTGAATTCTTAAGAATATATCGCGCAAAGCATCCGGATAGGCCATATGTCAGACCTGAAGACAGAAAGTTATACAAATTAACTGATGATTACCCGCCTGAATTGGTCAAAGGGATATTCCTTGCACCAGGATTCATCAAAAACTTACCGCCAATCAAAGGCGGATTAGAAGCAGTCATGGAAATGGAAGAAAAAGGCCATAAAGTAATGATATGCACTGCGCCACTATTAGAATCAGAAACTTGCTATGATGAAAAACGTGAATGAATCAAAAAATACCTAGGAAAAGAATGGCTAACCAAAATATCTATCATAACCGATAAAACTTATGTTAAAGGAGATATCCTGATTGATGACAGACCTTCTATTACTGGAGACTGCACACCTGAATGGGAACACGTGCTTTACACTCAGCCGTATAATCAGCAGATTACTGATAAAAGAAGATTGACATGGGATAATTGGAAAGAAATTCTAGGCATCTAATTGTTTCACTAATTTTAGAATTCTATTTTGCGTTTCTTTGAGTTTCTTATTTGATTCTTCTGTAAGAACTTCCAAGAAATCATCATTAACCAATAATCTGCTTTCCTTCACCAACATCACCACAATATTCTCCGGACCCATGATCTCGACAATGATTTTATTATTGGTTGCTTGTATTCCGCCGTGCTTGTAGCCGATGGCTCTTGAAATGTCCATGAGCTTTTGGGCGGCTTCTAATGTTCTGCATGAGACATGGAAGATTGATGGTTCCTGCATGAACCAGACATCGCCTTGCGTGCCAATCAGTTTCTCTTTGAGATGTTCTGTTTTGATTGGATTGTGCGATTGCAATAACCATTCTGTCTCGTTCTTCTTTTTTGAATCTGAGAATCTGTAGAGCATCAACCTGCCTGCGCAAGAGCTTGTCGTGTAATAATCATTCATCTGATTTAGCTTGTCTATCAAAGGCATGGCTGCTTCATCAATGCTGCCTTTCCTGGATTTATCTATCTTAGCTAAACAATCCTTTTTTAGCTTCTCGAAAGTTGTTTTCATATTCTAACAGAAATAAAGAATCATATTAAAACTTAATGCTTCAGATGTCGTCTATCTTCTATGAATTTATGCATGGCTTCCACAAAATCATTGGCTTCATTGTAGAGCTGATCGTAGTCCTTGCCAGGAATAGTTATTATCTGCCTGCCAGATATTTTTTTCGCTAAGCCATAAAATTTGTCCATTGTCTTGGAATAATCCTTGTGTATCAATCCAGGCTTGATAAGTTTCTCGTGCATCAATTCTCCGACATGGCTCGGACTCGGTGGGACTTCGCCCATGACCATCAATGCGGCATGCGCGGAATCAATGACTGCCCAATACAAATCCATGGCGCCCTGCAAGATATGCCATTGCGAATTTTGAAGCGTCCTTGGCGCTCTCGAGAAATAAGCCCAGATGCTTTCCTCTGTTGGCCTGATTCTGCCTCTCATCAACAATGCTTGCAATGGATCAAAGAAACCTGAATCTAGAAGTGCATATCCATCTCTCAATATATTGATACCAATCGGATCTGAATTCCGAATGTATTCCCAGAATGATGTGAGCTTCAATGTAGTGACGTGCAATCTCTGCGAAGTATCTGCTATCAAACTTTCCATTATGATTCTGTAAGTTTCCACAACTTCCGGAGAAAGCTCTAATGAAATATCGTCTATGATAACAAGAATATCAATATCAGAACCTGGCTTGGCTTCCCTTCTAGCCGCGCTGCCGAAAACTACCAATGATTTTATGAAATTGCCGAACTCTTTGTACGCTTTCTTTGAGAAGTCATAGGCGATTGTCAGTTCTTCAGAAGAGTACTTACGCATATTGGGGTTCTCAGACTCTCTGATTGCAAATTTCATGCTTTTAAAAAGGGCCTCTACCTATATTAAGCTTTTTAACTACTCATGCATAGTAAAATTGGTGTTCTTTACAGAGGACTTGTCCAGAATACTCACTACCGTTCGGTAAATGTCACACAAGAACTGCAAGGCAGTTCTGTGCACAGGAGCACTTCGTACTCCTTGTGCTTCGCATCTACTTCTTATCCTAATTTCTAAGATAAATCTTAATTCTTACTTGTAGAATCACTATGCTCAGTATAGACATTTACTCTATTCTGGACACGTCCTTTATATACTAAAATATATAAATGGCTACATAATAATAGCAGTAAAATGGCTATCGCGCAAGTGCTAGGTAAACAGAGTCTGGAAGAGCTTATATTTGGCATAGAAAGAGATAGCAAAAAAGCAATCGATAAAGGTATTTCTCAATCAACTGCTCATACACTGACTCCTAGCGGAGCTATCTATGAACTTGCTACACTAAATACTTCATCTGCGCAAGATGCCGCTACTAAAAAAATGGAAGCCTTGATGGATTCCATGAATGAAAAAATGCAGGAGTTCCTGAAAAGTAAAGGACTGCCCCAAGATGCATTCCATGATTTCGAAAGGCATAAGAAAAAATCTGATTATGATGTTTTGGTCAAAGGAGAGATCGAGACTGCCAAAGAACTCGCTAAACAATTCGTCCAGTCACTTATAGATGACGATATGATCAAAGACAGGCACGCATGCGAAGGTGTAGATACTTCTAATGATGCTATAGCTATGTACGGCAGAAAAGGAACTATCGGAGTCGCTGAAGAAAGAGAACAGTTCCTGAATGCGCAAGTCGATCAATGGACTGGCGTAGATCATTTTGAAAAAAGGTTCACTGATTTCCTCGCCAATACCAAAGGTCTGGGCAAGAATAATGAGAAATTGCAGGAATTCTTCGCCATGCTCGCTAAAAGCAGGAACAAAGTGATAATAGCCACTGAGAATCTAGAGACTGCTCTGATGAAACAAGAGCCTATGGTTGAAGATCCAGAGCTGGCCGATGCATTAGAGCAATGGTTCAAGATGGCCAGAACTGCAAGTCCGAAAGCTTTGAATAGAGCAGAACAGATAATGATCTTCAAGAATATTATAGGACATAAGACGTATGATATGGGCGCAAAATATGGGCAATGGTTAACAAAAATAGAGATTCCTGCGGATGACGTTCAATTGAAACAATATATGAAAAATAGATTCGCTGTATATAATGAACTTAATTTTATCGATGATGACAAAACTTACGATCTGCTTGCGAATGATGATATGCTGAAAGAGCCTCTAGAAAAACGTCTCATGACCTATCTCAAGATGGGTACATTCTCACTTATGCAAAGAGCAAAGAAAGAGCTTGATGAAGGAAAAAGAGAGTATGAAGCAATTGTTAAAAAACATCTAGGCAAAGATAAATGTTTTAGTGGGCCTGATGCGAAAGAGAAAACGAAAAAAATGTGGAAAGAAGTCATATCCACATGGGTCAAAAAAAGATGGACAAGAACAGATGGCGCAGATAAAGCGAATCAGGTCATCAGTCTAATGGAGAAAGACAGGTCTTTCACTGAGAATATATGCAGGATCTATCAAAGACATGAGGAAAGTCAGACTTTAAACGCGTTATACAAATCTAAAGATATACTAGAAGATATGGATCCATTACTGACCCAGATGAGCGCAACTTCTTCAAGACATTACATAAGCAGAACCAGATTGGGCGGTTCAATATTGAAAGATGCCAATAAACCTTCAGATCCTAAATATAAAGAACTGTTGCAGGCGATGGATAAGCATGCATTAAGCGCAGGATATGTTATAAAACCAGGCACTGACGGCGAAATCATGCTAAGGGCTTTCGAGGAAAGGACTCAACATATCACATATGTTCCTGATCATCCTAAATTGAAACCTTTGACACAAAGCTCGTTGATTGATCCGAATACCAATCTGCCGGCACGCTACTAAAATGGAACTCATTTCTCAAGGCGCGGAAGCTGTAATCTATAGAGACGGGAATGAAATAGTGAAGAATCGAGTCGCTAAAAGTTATAGATTGCCTGCAGTTGATTCACTTTTGCGCGGTTCCCGTACACGACGTGAAGCTAAAGTGATTTCTAAACTTAATTCATTGGGAATACATTCACCTAAACTTATCAGGATGGATGACAAGGAAATGGTTCTTCGTATGGAGTTCATTGATGGTACGAAATTGCGCGATTGCCTGGAGAAAGATGCTGTGAAGTATGGTTCGGTTATTGGTAAGAATATCGCTCTGATGCATCAGAATGATATTGTGCACGGCGATCTGACTACTTCGAATATGATACTTCATGGTAAGGCTATCTATATGATAGATTTCGGATTATCATTCTTTTCTAAGAAAGTCGAGGATAAAGCGGTTGATTTGCATCTTTTACGTTGCGCTCTTGAATCAAAACATAATACTGTGTTTGAGTCTTGTTTTAACTCTGCTTTGAAATCATATGCTGAGAATTACGCTGATTCTGCAGCTGTTGTGAAAAGACTTGAGATGGTTGAGAAGCGCGGACGGAATAAGGAGCATTAGTCTCTGATTCTAAATAATAGTTCTTGAAAAAAACTAAGAAAAAAGTTAAATAATAAAAATAAAAAAGAAACCACTAATAGTGGATTCTGGAATTACGTTTCTTGATTACGGCTCTCTTGCTAGGCCTCATCTTCTCTGCGCCTTTGCCGGTATGTCTCATACCTCTGCTCTTCCTGCCTGCGCTGGTGATGCCTCTCATTGCTCTAGCTCTGTTAGCTGGATCCATTACCCAATTGTAATGAGGATCTGCTTGTATAGCCGGACTTGATTTGTCTACAAATATGATTTCGTACCAGTAATTCCTTCCGTCTCTAGCTACCCAGTATGAATTCAATACTTCGCAAGTATTGTATTGTTTAGCTGCACGCCTTTCAGCGATGACTTGGTAACTGATGCCCAGATCTACTCTTTTTCTGTAGTTCTTTGGCTTCCTACCGATACCGGATGATTCTTCAGAACTGTGACCGCCTCTAGTTACTCTTTGCCTAACTACAAATATACCTTGTTTAGCTTTGTAACCTAAAGAACGAGCTCTATCGAGTCTTGTCGGATTGTCTACTCTTAGCGTAGATGGCTGCCTTCTCCATTTAATCAGCCTTTCTTGCATAATGGCTTTAAGTTCGCCCTCCTTTGGTTGTTTCCAAAGTTCTCTCATGTATTTGTACATGCTCATTTTTGTGGCCTCCGTTATTGTGTGTTTTTCAAGAATTCGGGCAAGCCGTTGCCCACATCTTCTTCTGACTCTTGTTTAAGAGCGAGCTTTATAAAACCTACGGATTTTAATACTCAAACCATAGGTTTGAGATATAAAGCTTACTATGGAGTCACGTATACACTCCAAAATATAGGAACGTTTATAAATATGTATTTTGGCAGTTTTTACTATGAATAAATACCTATTGATAGCAGGAATCGTATTGATGATGCTAGTCTCAACTATAGCGTTTAGCGCTACTTACGAGAAGAGCTCGCCTTATGACCATATCACACAAGATAAGATATTGGTGGGCAAAGATAAGGTAGTCATAAACCTGCCAGGCGCGCAATGGGCGACATTCACAGATACCAATTCAATGGATCCTATATTTGATGCAGAATCTAACACTATTGAGATAAAGCCTTTATCTGCTGATGATGTGCATGTCGGTGATATTGTCTCTTACAGATCCAATCTTGTTGATGGGATATTAGTTCATAGGGTTGCTGCAATTGATTACGATTCGCAGGGATGGTACGCTACATTGAAGGGCGACAATAATTTCTTCTCAGACCCTGAGTCAGTTAGGTTCGACCAGATCAACGGCGTTGTTGTAGCTGTAATTTACTAAAATTAAAACTAAATCTTTATAAAGATAATATTAATTAAAGTGAGGAATGGACCAGCGCAAATACGAAATTTGGTATTCTGAAAATAAAAAATATATATGGAAAATAAACCTTGAGAATTATGTCAATCATTTCCTAGGTATTTCTTTACAATTTGCAATAATATTTGCGATAACCTTTTTACTTACTATAGTAGTGTCACAACTATTCACAACTTCAGAATATTTTGCTCAAATAAGAAGTGGTATTCTATTATTCTTTTTTGGAGTAATAATGGTACTCTGGATATCCTTATATAATTTTATTTTCCCATATTCAACTAGAGAAAAAATAGCATTATTATTAACATATATTGCTGACCAACTAGAAGAATATCATGAAAAAGATAATAAAAATGAGATAATTGATCGATTAAAAATATTATATAAAATTTCTAATTTGCGCCCCTTAGACAGCGAATCAACTGAATTATTTACAGATTCTGCTATGAAGATAGATAAGTTTATTATTAATTTTAGATTACTATTAAAACAGATAAATTATGGATTAAACAATGATAATTTAGAAAAAATTGCTCCTACAGATTTAAAGGATTTGGCATATCATATTCATTTGAGAGATGAATCTTATTTTATGGCAAAAACTGATAAGATTATAACTCTTTCCCCTAATTCATCAGAATTCTTATCGGTAACTATCTATAAGACAAAATTAATAAATAAAATAAAACAATATAAAGGTATAACTTTTTCATTTTGGATAATTATTTATTTGGGAATAGGATACTTAATTAATCAATACCTAAATGTTGATATAAATACTACAATCTTAGCAATTATTGCGTTAACAGCACCAACAATATCGGTGATATTCAAATGACACCGCAAGAACTCAATGACCTAAAGAAAGCCGGCAAGATAGCTGGCAAAGCATTAGCGTTCGGCAAAGGGCTTATTGTGCCTGGCGCTTCATTACTTGAAGTCACTGAGAAGATTGAGGAATTTATCCACAAAGAAGGCGGAGAACTTGCTTTTCCAGTGAACATATCGTGCAACGAATATGCTGCGCATTATACTGCTAAAAAGGATGACGAGTTCAAGTTCGGCAAAGAGATAGTCAAGCTTGATGTCGGCGTGCAAGTCAACGGCTTTGTCGGAGATACTGCATGCACAATAGATTTATCCGGCAAGCATAAAGCGCTTGTTGAAGCTTCTGTGAAAGCGCTTGACAAAGCGATAACTTTAGTCATGCCAGGGCTTGAATTATGCGAGATCGGCAAAGCGATTGATGCAGAAATAACAAAAGCAGGATTCAAACCGATTAGAAATTTGTCTGGGCATGGTCTTGCTCAATATCACACTCATAGCGCGCCTACAATACCTAACTTCAATAATAATGACGATACCAAACTGGAAGAAGGAATGGTAATCGCGATCGAACCATTCGCTACTGACGGCGCAGGCTTGATCCATGAAACCAAGAACCCAGAAATCTTCAATATCAACGAGTTCAGGGCTGTGCGCATAAATTTCGTGCGCGATGTCATGAAATACATTGAAAAGAAGTACAAGAATCTGCCTTTCTCTAAACGCGAATTGCTGCTTAAATTCACAGAACCGCAAGTGAACTACTCACTGAAACAATTCAGAGAACTAGGGATGCTCGAGGAATACACACCATTGATCGAAAAGAATAATGGAATGGTGTCCCAGGCAGAACATACTTTGCTAGTCACTAAGAACGGATGCGAAGTGCTTACTAAAGCTCAGTAAATTTAATTTTATCTTCTTTGCCTGATTTCAGGTCTTTAATCTTTACAGATTTAGTTTTTACTTCTTCGTCGCCGATGATTGCGACTTTCTGCGCTTTAATCTTGTCAGCGTAAACGAATTGCTTACTTAGATTCCTGCCCATGATCTCCATCTCGACATTGTACCTTTCTCTCAGCTTTGTCGCAACTTTAGCTGCATAGTTCATGCAATCTTCCCCTAGGACTGCAACATAATAATCGACTTCTTTCTTGTATTCAGGCAGCTTGCCTTTCTCTTTCAGGAATAGCTGAAGCACAACATCGCCCATGCCATAGCCTACGCCGGCTAATTTTTCTCCGCCGAAATCCTGAACTAAGTTATCGTAACGTCCGCCGCCGGCAATCGCTCTGAATTTCTTTGTGCGATCGAAAACTTCGAATACTGTGGAAGTGTAATAATCGAAACCTCTCATGATTGATGGATCGAACTCGACATATTTCTGCAAGCCGTATGCTTCTATGCAGCCGAACAATTCCTTGATTTCCTTAAGGCCTTGCTTGCCTACCTCATCCAATGCTGATTCTTTGACTTGAGTGATGCTTACGAATTTCAATATTTTAAGAAGCTCTTTTGATTGCTTCTCGCCGACTTTGATGTCCTTGAGACTGAGTACGAAAGTGTCTTCACCAATCTTGTCTAATTTGTCAATAAGCCTTGAAACATCTTTCAGCTGCTCTTTCTTGATGCCAGTCGATAGGATGAGGCTTTCAATAAGCTTCCTGTTGCCCAACCTGATGTAGAAATCTTTTTCATTTAATCCGAACTCTCTGAGCATATCTACAGCTGTGACGATGACTTCGGCATCCAATTGCATCGAATCTGAACCGACGCAATCTACATTGAGCTGGAAGAATTCCCTCAGTCTGCCCGACTGCGGACGTTCATATCTCCAGCATCTTGCATTGCTGAACCATCTGATAGGTTTTGACAATGATTTTTGTTTCTCTGCAATCATACGGGCTAATGTGGGAGTTAATTCTGGTCTAATGGCTAACTTCCTTCCGCCTTTGTCATCTAAGACATACATCTGATCAGGAATCTCTGCGCCTGATTTGAGCTGCCATAATTGAGCAGGTTCTAACATAGGGCCGTCAAAATTCTCGTAGCCGTATCTTTTGGCTACCTTCGCCCAAGTACTGAATATGTAATCCTGTATGAACATCTGTTCCGGATAGAAATCCCTTGTCCCAGTGACTGGTTCGATTTTCATTTTGATAGTACCTCATTCTCTCTAAGTATATTTAAACGTTTTGCTGAATTATAAGTAGAACTAACTAAAACCTGTAAGAATTCAATATCCGTGAATACAATCACGTGTTTTCATGATGATTCTATGTCGATAGAGGTTGTTTATAAATGTAACTATGGATTTAATCGAGATCGTAAATATACATGCCTTTGACCAGTTTCGGTTCCTTTCCGGAATAACGTTCACCATTCAATGATTTCTGAAGGCAGCGTGAATTTTTATGCGGAGCGAAACCATCAGAACATAAAGCGTACCCGCCGGGTTTAGCAGGAACCATACTCATGAAGACCAAATCCGTACATTCCAGTGCCAAAGACGAACCACAGCTCACCAAAAAATACATGTCCAGAAAAGGAAGCTTTCTACCATCTAGAAACTCGTACATGCGGCCCATATCCGCGCAAATGTCTATGCCGAAACGGCAATCTTTCCAGTCAAACACTCTCGGTGTCGAGTATGTGTGCATAGGCTTGGTGCATTTGCGCAATGCTGCATTCTCACATGTGCCGCCATCTTTAGACTTATATTGATTGCCTAGCAGTTCTCCTTTGTATAGGACAGGAGCCGCATTATACACATATTCAGAATCTTGCCACATAATTGTGCCTGGTATCACCAAGCAATCTAATGATTTTGTATTTTCAGCTAATCTATCGACAAGATTTTCTTTCTGTATCTGATCCATCAGATCATGTTCAATAGGCGGCATGAATAACCATTCAGGGCCCAAAAATATATCAAGAGAATGCTCTTTTATCAAATCTGATATGCCCTCAACTAATCCGGGCTTATCTCCACCCCAGCTAGTGTGCTCTAAGAATACACCTGCGCGCTTCTTATCTACCACCATACGCAAAATCAGTGAATCGGTAATTTAAAAATTATTGTATGATGCCGTATCCAATCAATCTGAACCTATTGCCTATCCTTCTAGAAATAGATATCTTCGCGCCTTTCTCTGCGCAGATAGGAAGTTTCAGTTTGCAATCGAATTCGTCTTTCTTGAGTTTTGTGACTATGCCGACAGTAGCTGCCGCGTTCACGTTGAGCATCAATGGTTCGTATAATTTGATATTATCAACTGCTTGATCTTCTTTTACGCCAACTACTCTTTCCATCAAATAAGTCTTGAGTTTCAACTCTGACCATACTGGTGGAAGCTTGTCAACCAAACCTACTACGTTGCCAGTCAATGCATCTGATTTGACGACTGCAGGGTCCAAACTTGTCAGAACGCCGATCGAACCGCCGGGACCTAATGCTTTAACATCAACGCCGCCTGTTTTCAATGAAGTAATTGTAGTCTTAATTGGGATCCATTTCATGGTGCCGTGCTCGTCATAGGTCTTGCCTGGCCTGATTTCGATTTCATCCTTGACTTTGAACTGACCTTGAGTTAGCGAACCGCCTAAAACTCCACCGACCATTGCCATAGGATCTGTACCTGGCTTGTTTATGTCAAACGATCTTGCTACGTACATGATTGGGTCCTTGCTAGGATCCCTTTTAGGAACTGGAATATGTGTGATTATCGCATCAAGGAGCATATCGATGTTAACTCTCCTTTGAGCTGAGATTGGAATGATTGGAGCATTTTCGTAAGGCGAACCTTTCAGGAATGCTTGGATCTGTTCATAATTCTTCATAGCTTGTTCTTCTGTGACTAGATCTATCTTATTCTGGACTATGATTACATGTTTTATACCAGAGATGTCTAGCGCCATAAGATGTTCTCTTGTCTGTGGCTGCGGACATTCTTCGTTCGCTGCTACAAGCAATAATGCGCCGTCCATGATGGTCGCGCCGGATAACATGGTTGCCATCAGACTTTCATGGCCTGGAGCATCTACGAAACTTACTTTCCTTGCTGATTCGACTGCGCCGCCGCATTCGCATCTCGGCAGGACTGTGTATTTCCCGCATTTTGAGCATTTGTAAATATTAGCATCAGCATAGCCTAATCTGATAGTGATACCTCTTTTCATCTCTTCAGAATGAGTATCTGTCCATTTGCCTGACAATGACTCTGTCAAAGTGGTCTTGCCGTGGTCAACGTGGCCTACAAGGCCTATATTCATCTCAGGTTGTACTATTTCCTTTATCTTTTTAGGTCTTCCCAATTTATATTAAATTTCTATATATGAATATATAAAGGTAACGTTGAGAAAAGTTGTATCTTTTTGTCTGCAAGAAGTAAATTTTCTACATTCGTTTGCTATGACTGACTTTCCCGGGGACAGGGAACCTTGTCAGTTCTCTTCTTTAGCAATAAAATTTACAATGGTTGCAGACAAAATATGAATAAGATATAGGATAAATCTAAGCAGCTGCTTTAGGTTCTTCAGCTTTAGCTTCGAATAGTGGAGCTGCGCCCATCTTCAATACTTTCATATTGATTTGGATTGTTTTCTCCATGATCTGTTCAGGACATACAAGTTTCTTTCTCCTGAAACCATCCCTGCTTCTTGGTTTGGTATGTTTCCTTAGTTTCCTTTCTTTACCAGCACAGCCTACGCTTTTGCCGATTAATAGAGATTTTCTCCTCAATCCGGAGATGCCTTGCCTCAATGGGAAACCGCAATAGTCAGAACCGCCAGTTATCTGGAATTCGTAGCCGTCGAAGCCAATTTTATCTCCTGAGACTTTGTCGCCTATTTTTAGGCCTATCAAAGGATCTGCTTGAGTTTCCTTGACTGCTTTAGTCACGGTCCTCTTAGCTTCAGGAATTCCGATTACTAGTTTGAATTCTGCCATTTTCAGCTATAGATTTAACAGAGGGTTTATAAAGGTTACTATATCATATAAGTTCTATGAGTGGACCTGCACCATCAAAGAAGCTGATACCGGGTGTAAAGGTATATGTGCATTCTAAAGATTCCAAGACTAGATCAAGGATTATTCATATAGATATCGAATCTCCGGTACTAAATAAGATTATCAAGAACGGAGAAGCCACTTACTGCGCAGGCAAAGAAGGCGGAGTATTTATTGGTTTGAAAAAAGATATGATAAAGAGAGCTGAGAGATATGCTAAACGAAAATAAGATATTGCTTCTGATTATTGTTGTATTATTCACTGGTTGTTCTAGCATTAAAACGCCACAAGAGTTATGCGCTTCTGGCGGTGGGTTTTGGAACGAATGCGGTTCTGCATGCGCCGGACGTGTTGTAGAGATGTGCACCATGCAATGCGTGCAACAATGCGAATGCGGTTTTGAAGATTACAAATGTCCTTCGGGATATTCTTGTTCACAGGATACTGGCGCTGCGCGAGGCGTCTGCAACTGAGGTTCTTATATGGACAGAATGCGTTTCGGGACTGCAGGAATACCTTTGTCTATGCCGGACAGGAATACTGTTGAAGCCCCTACATTTATTCGCAAGCTTGGTCTTGACGCGATGGAGATTGAGTTTGTGCGTTCTGTGAATCTCACTCCTGAGAAAGCTCGTTTGCTCGGTAAATATGGTTCTGATAATGATATAAGATTCACCTGCCATGCGCCTTATTTTGTGAATCTGTGTTCTGCCGAGGCTGTTAAAGTTCATGCTAGCAAAGCGCGAATATTGAAATCAGCTGAGATTGCTTCGCTTGCTGGCGCTCGATCTGTGACTTTCCATGCAGGATTCTATCAAGGCGCTCCACTCGATAAGGTTTATGAGAAAATAAAGTTAGAGATAAAAGATATGGCTTTGACTTTGAAGAAACGAAACATTGATGTGATGTTACGCCCTGAAACTACGGGTAAAGAATCGCAGTTCGGCTGCATCGAAGAGCTTGTTCGACTTGCTTCTGAACTTACAGGTGTCGGACTATGTGTGGATTTCGCGCATTTGTTTGCGCGTTCTGTGGGTCGCTTTAACGGCGTTGAAGATTATTCTTCAGTGTTGAAACTGATTAAGGAGAATATCGGGACTTCTGAACTGCATGACATGCACATACATTTCTCAGGCATGAATTATACTGATAAAGGCGAACGGAATCATTTAGTTCTTCGCGATCCTAACAACCATTTCGACTATCGCGGGATGATTGAGGCTATGAAAAAGTATGGCGTTAAGGGGATAGCTATTTCCGAGAGTCCGAATATCGAAGAAGATGCTCTTTTGTGCCAGAAATTGTTCGGAAAATAGTATTTATATATTGGCAGAGCAATATTTATATATCGTGTTTAATTAAACTATTGCCATGCCAAGCAAAACGTTCTATATAACAACGGCTATCGACTATCCTAATTCAAACCCGCATATAGGCCATGCATATGAAAAGATAGTCACAGATGTTCTTGCCAGATGGAAGAGGCTTAATTCACTTGATGTGTTCTTTTTGACAGGCACTGACGAAAACGGACAGAAACTGCAGGAAGCTGCAGAAGCGCGCGGGCTTCAACCGCAGCAGTTCGTTGATAATATGGCTGTTGTTTTCAAGCAGTTCGCTTCAAAATTAAATCTCTCAAATGATGGTTTTGTGCGTACTACTGATTCGCATCATAAAGAAGTTGCCAGTTCAATATTCCAGAAAGTGCTTGACAAGAAAGAGATATACAAAGGTACTTACGAAGGATGGCATTGCATACCTTGCGAGACATATTATACTGAAAAAGATCTTGTTGACGGCAAATGCCCTAAATGCGGACGCGCTGTCAAAGTATTGAAAGAGGAAGCTTATTTCTTCAAACTAGGAAAGTACCAGAAGAAAATACTTGCATATATCAAGAAGAATCCTAAGTTTATCTATCCCGAATCTCGAAGGAATGAGATATTGCAAAGGCTTGAGAATGATGAACTGCGCGACTTGTGCGTATCACGTTCCGGAATCAAATGGGGCATCCCGTTACCAAATAATCCTAATCATGTAATCTATGTCTGGTTTGATGCTTTGATCAATTATATTTCTGGACTTGGGCCGGATTTAGATAAGTATTGGCCGGCGAATGTGCATGTGATTGGCAAAGATATATTATGGTTCCATACAGTGATATGGCCAGGAATGCTTTTCGCCGCTGGTATAAAACCGCCGAAGCAAGTCTATGTACATGGATTCATCAATGACAAGAACGGAGAAAAGATGTCTAAATCCAAAGGCAATGTTGTTGATCCTATTTCCATTGTTGATAGATACGGCTCTGATGTATTGAAATATTATTTCTTGCGTTCGATCGGAGCGGGACAGGACGGCAATTTCTCTGAAGAAGATCTTGTGGAGAGATATAATACTGAACTGGCGAATGAACTTGGCAATTTGATTTCGCGCACATCAACTATGGTTGAGAAATTCTTTTCTGGTCGCGTTCCCAAAGCTAAACCTGAAGAATTATTCAATTGCAAAGAAGTTTTGATTTTGCTCAATGGATATATGGATAATTTCGAGTACAACAAAGCTCTTGAAGAAATATTCAGGCACATCAAATCGTTGAATAAATATGTGAATGAGAAAGAGCCATGGAAAGTCACTTCTAAAAAAGAATTGGCTAAAATTATGTATACTTTAGTTGATGGTACACGTTTAGTGAATATATTATTACAGGCGTTTATTCCTGAAACTTCTGCTAAAATTAGAGCGCAGTATAACCTGCCTTTGGAAGATGCTAAATCATTCAAATGGAAGAAACTTGTTGGTGGTACTGTGATTTCAAAAGGCGAAATACTTTTCCCGAAAAAGGAAGTTGTAGCTAAACCAGTGTTCTTGCTTAACTTGAAAGTCGGCGAGATACTTTCAGTCAACCCGCATCCTAATGCTGATAAGCTCTATTTGTTGCGTGTCAATATCGGACATGAGATTAGGCTTGTTGCTGGTGTTAAACAATGGTTCAAACCAGAAGAACTTCTAGGTAAGAAGATAATTGTCGTTTCTAACTTGAAACCGGCTAAACTGCGCGGCGAGATGTCTGAAGGCATGCTTTTAGCTGCCGAACATTCCGGAAAGCTTGCTTTGCTCACTTGCGATGATGCGCCTGGTGCTTCAGTTGGTTTGGATGGATATGAAAATAATACTACTACTATTGAGTATGACGCGTTCCTGACTGTGAAGCTTGAAGTGAAATCGCATAAAGTATTCTTTTCCGGCAAAGAGCTGAAGACTGAGAAGCATTCGGTAAGCGTTAAGATTGAAGACGGCGCGCAAATTAGGTAGAATTAAGAAGCTCACATATTGATGGCAAAATTTTCTTTTATATTATATAATATTAAAATATAACAATTAGTAATATTTATAAATACAAAACACGTAAAAATCATCATCGTGATAGGTTTATCAAAAAAGGGGCAGATGACATTCTTTATCGCACTAGGTGTGATGCTTCTATTTTCAATCGGGATGCTGATAGCATTCAAAGGCATCGGTTCTGGTTACGGCAATTTCAGACCATATACTGAAGAAGTGCCTGTTGAAATGCAACCTCTGCAATTATTTGTGCAACAATGCATATATGATACTGCGAAACAAGGACTTATACTGCTTGGTGCGCAGGGCGGATATATTGATCCTATCGGAGAAGGAATTACAATAGTCAATTCTGATCCAACTTCATATGAAGGCGTTGAATTCATGCCTGGCGTGTATGTGCCATACTGGTACCATATGACTAGCAAGAATAACTGCGCAGGGCAGTGCGCGTTCAGCCAAAAATATACTCCTAGCAATAAAAAGATAGAAGAACAACTAAACAAATATATCGCAGAGAATCTGCAATACTGCACAAGGCAGTTCTCAGAATTCCCTAAATTCACTATAACTGATTCTGCACCAACTGTTGAAAGCAATATCGGAACATCAAATATGCATTTCAATGTCCTTTATCCTTTGACAGTGAATACCGGCTCGCGAACAGTTGAAATAAGCAAGTTCTATATGCCTGTTGATCTGAATCTGAATAAAATGCTAGATGATGCAAGAGGTATCGCAAGCACTGAACTTGAACAACATTTCCTTGAATATAACGATCTGGAATTAGTCAGCTTATACAGCGATATTGACGCTAATCTATTGCCGCCTTTCTATATGAGCGATACTGAGATGAGCAATGTTATATGGGTTGAATACGATGTAAAGAAGAAATTCGAAAGGCTATTGCAGGAAAAATATGGAATGCTGCAGGCGCAATCATCTGACAATGCTGTAAGATTCGCTGCTGAAGAATCAGAATATGCCCCAACTATCCAGAAATTCTATGATTTTATGATGATACCATTCTCAGGTCTTGGCGGTCTGAAAGTCAATTTCCATTACTTTGATTCATGGCCAATATTCCTTAAATTGAACGGAGGTTCAGGCGCAGTCACTCCTGAAACTCTTATGCCTAGCTTCATACCATTCATAACGTTCGGTTTACAGAGATATATGACTGTATATGATTTCTCACATCCAGTTGTAGTAGAACTTGATGACGATTCTGCATTCAAAGAAGAAGGTTATACTTTTAGGTTTGCGTTGGAAGCGAATGTACGCGGTAGCGAACCTCTATTATTCGAGAATAATCCAATATATGCAGTGCCTGCTGAAGGATCGATGATGTGCAACATCAATCAATACAATACAGGAGACATACATATCAAAACTGTGGATTTCACTACACGGCAACCAGTCAATGATGCAAAAATATTGTTCGATGCAGGCGAATCATGCATGATTGGTTCGACAGATATGAACGGCGAACTGACTGCAAAGTATCCAGTGGGTATTGGTTCATTGATAGTTATGAAACAAGGATATCTTCCGTTCGCAAAAGCAATGACTACTACTCTTGATGAAGATCAAGATGTAGGGATAGTATGGCTCAAAGCAGTAGTGAAAAAACCTGTCAAAGCTGAGATATTCGAACTGAATAAATTCGGAAATCAATGGATATTATCTTCTATACCGAAGAATATGGAAAAAGAGCATAGCATGATAGTGACTTTTGAAAGAATCAAAACAAATGCTGCTGAGCCTGATTTCAAAAGAGTCGTGATGATCACATCTGACGATATGATACAAGATATAGAACTTGCCCCTGGTGATTATAATGTGCAGACTATGCTGATGTATGAAGGAAATGCGACAATTCCCCCTGACACAAGATGTTTCAAGATAGAAGAATTATTTGATGATGAAACAGTCTGCTTCAATATACCTGAGAAAGCAGTAACTATGCCGGTGCCGCCAGTGCAATACAGCAATGTGATATCGATAACTAATGCTGATCTATTGAAAAGAACACCATTATTCGTATATGGACTATTCGTCAATTATCCTGGAGCACAGAAAGTATTGATGGAAGATCTGCAAGTGATTGACGGAATCGCTGAAAGAGCAGACGTAAAGTCAAGATTGAAACCTACAAAATGAACAAGAAAATAATAGCAATATTGATGTGTATGCTTATCATAATGATGCCGATTTGCGCAGCTGCGCAGATGGGTTCGATAAAAGAGCTGAAAGTGTACGGATCTGACGTAACTGATGGTTATAGACGTTCTTCTGGAGATAATACTATTATAGATGCTTTGGTTAGCATTGATTCTGATAGTGATATAACAGCATCGCAGGTCCTTGTGCAAGGATTGCCATTCGACCAATGCAGCGATGAAGGATCAAACAATTTCAGGTGCATATATACTGAGAAAGAATCTATCTCATATAATCCACAGGCGTTTGCTTTCAAAGTAGATCTGTTCGATGATTCAGGCGCATTGTCTGCCACTAAAACTGGTTCTCTGGTGATTGATGTCAATAAACCGGAAATAACTTCGCTTTCTGTTGAAAAAGCTGGAAAAATAGTCAAGCTATCTTATAGCGTCAAAGATACTGCGTGCAATGACGCGTCATGTGCTAACAAATGCGCAGGATTGAAAACTTTAGACATCAGCGGATATAAAATTGTTTCAATCAATTCATCTAAATGTGCTTATTCTGGCGTTGAAAATCTCGAACTCGAATCAGGCACTTATCAATTATCAGTCACTGCCTATGATGGAGTCGGGAATTCTGTGACTAGGTCAACAGAACCATTTAGCGTAGATTCTAACACTGCATCAGAAACTATGGAGAAAGTCACTTTTGTAAAGAATGGTAAAGAATATTTCTATATTGGAACTAACGGGCAGAAAGGTTCAGATGTTGTGGTATATCTTGAAGAGAGTGATATAGACTCTGTTACTGGTGATTTATCATCGCTCAATAAAGTATCCACCTATAAATCCAGATATACAGCTCTAAAAGCTACTTGTGAAGATCTCGGCGGAATTGCTAGATGTGTATGGAAAGATATCTATGTATGGCCTGATTCCTTAGCAGGTGCAATTGAACTTGATATAAAAGATAAATCTGCAAATACTGGAGAAGCATCAGCTAGCTATTCACTCAAATCTGACGATGGCGCGCCAACAGTCACTTCTATCGGGACTAAATGCGACGGCACAAGGTGCTATCTGCGCGAAAAGAATAACACAATCATTGTCAAGATAAATGAAGCCGGATCCGGATTCAATAGGACTATACGTATCGGCGGAAAAAGCTATCACAATGTTGGATTGAATCTTGGTGAAGTCTCCTCGCTGTATAATATAAAGAAATCTGAGAAATGTGAAAATGCAGGCGGAATATGGAACTGCTATTTCTATAATATAGTAGCTGACAAGGGTCATGGGCAAGAACTGAAAGTATTTGTCGCTACTGATTCAATGGACGATGCAGGAAATGTGCTTTCTGGAAAGCTGGAAGAAACTTTCATGGTTGATATCAGAGAGCCAGTTAAAAAAAGTATTGAAATAAAATCAGATGATAAACCTGGATATGCTCTTGAAGGCCAAGGCCTATCTGTCTCTTTGATTGTAAATGATGACACTGCAGTTTCAGCAGTAGGACATTTCGGCGGAGTAATTATGGACGCCAATGCCAAGCCGACTCAATGTTCATTGATAGGAGATAAAGAATATGAATGCGTATGGACTAATATTGGTGTAATCGCACCAGGTCCTCAAACTGAAGTGTCTTACTCTATTGAAATCACTGATATGGCCGGCAATACTGCGGTTCTGAATGAGAGCATAGATATCGTTGAAGCTGAAGGATTGCCTAAGAAATATTGGATGCTGGATGGAGCTATTGTGAATAGCCCGTCTGCAATATCTAAAGATACATTATTCAGGGAGCAGAAAGTGTTCTTCTCAGTGCCTCTGAAATCAGCTGTGCGCGATATCAAAGTGGTTGATGCAGTATTAACGAATTGCTCATCACGTGCTGGATTGAATATCGTTAAAAATGCTATCGTTACGCCTAAAAACAGTATATTCATATCTGCGATCTCTGCGAATGTACCTGAAGGCACAGCTTCACTGCATGCTTCATGCACATTACGTATAGTTTCTGTTGTCAATCGCGTCAGGCTTGCTCAACCGCAAGACTTAGTTATTGAAATGAGCGTGCCACTTGTTTCTGCTTCACTCGGCACTATAAGCGAACGTGTGGCTGATAAGATAAATAAAGCTAAAGAAAGGGCTAAAAGCGGAATCGGCGGAATATTAGATACTCTGGATAAAGTATTCTCAATGCTTGAGATGATCTGCAAACTATTGCAGAGTTTCAATACAATAAATAGCGTGTTCCAACATATGAGAACTGGACTAAGCGCACCGCAAGCTGATATCGCAGCTGCTGCAACGTTAGGAGCTGCTGAACCAGTACGTGCTGCTGAAAAAGCTGCCGGCGCCACTGTAGACAATGCAAACCGCGCATTCAGCTTAAGCAACAGTATATTCTGCAAATTGATATCATGCGAAAACGGCCCATTGGGCAATTTGTGGGGAGATGGATTGAAAGAGTCCATGACTGGGCTTAAACAAGATACAGCTTCTATCGCCGCAAGATCTAAACAAGTAAATGCGTATAATCCAAAAGATCTCGATGTCAAATTCGGCGGAGTTGAAATACCAGACACTGCCATGTTCCCTAACGATCCTAAAAACAACCTTATATTGAGCATAATGTGGGGATGCATACCTGGCATAATCATGAATCTCAAAAAAATGAAAGACGTCCAGTGCATGTATATCGATTGTCTACAGAATGAAGTGCCTAAAGGCACCCCTATGAGATATTGTGACGAGCAATTAGGATATCAGCAGTGCAGGTTCGTGTACGGACAGATATTCGGCGCATTGCCTTTCGGTAATGCATTGAAAAACATAGGCGAATTCTTCAAGAAGATATTCAATGATCCTATTTCAATGGTGTTCGGAGTCGGTTCAATACTATGCACGCCGCCTAAACCTGGAGAGCCAGCAACGACTGATGCATTCTGCAGGGTAATATTGGGAGATGGTATGCTCGCTAAAATGACGGCAATCATGAGTGCATATACTAATGTGAAAGGCGTGATGGATCAGTTTAAAGGTGCGAATGGTGCATGCGAGAAGGTGGGATTATGAAACTAGATCTAACCTTTATTATTGTAATAACTATTCTATTGTTTGCAGAGATTGGATTTGGTGCTGAAACTCCCCCCGAAGTAGGATTGACTGATGTATTAAAAATATGGGAAGAGGGTGAATTACAAATTAATGATAACAATAGAGATGCAATTTTAGGAACTTTAAAGACCGACCTTAATGATTTATTAAAAACTAAACAGAGTGATAGCGATAAAGCATTGACCAACTCTATGATTCAGAGTATCAATGATATTCAGACTAATTTAGTAAATTCTAATCTCAAATCGAATATAGAATTCCAATATGCTGATGCATTAGCCAATGATAATTTTGTACAACAAGCGGCGATCTCAAGGATAACTAGCATATTCGGTAATGATGAATTAAAAATTGAATTGGATAAAGCATGGGTTATGCAATATGGAGATATGTCCTCTGCAGAATTCGGAAATCTTCCTGCTGCAGATAGAAATGCCATAATGGCAAAATATAATACATTAAGCCCTGATCTAAAAAAACAAAACACTAATTTCCAGAATTATCAGGAAGTAATGAATGAGATGTCGCGGGAAGCGGCAGGTACGCGCGCATTGAGCCTGGCGGCGGTTGGCAGCTTCATCGCCGAGCAGTTCGGCATCGAGAGATTCACGTTCATGGACGATCTATTCGACAGCCAGTTCGGAAGGTTCATCTCTGGCGAGCCTTCGTTCGGCATATGCGAAAGTAAAATAAGGTCATCAGGCAACTCATTAGGCATTATCATGGATGATTCGCTTGATGGACGCATAATCGCGCACATTGAAGGCGAAAAATCAAAACTCGAATATCCCGACGGGAAAGTGGAATACTTCTATAGAATAACATTGCAAGTCAATGCTAAGGCAGCTAAAGAAGGAGAGACTGCGCCAGAGATAAGGTACAATATAGATTTAACAAGCAGTGGGGCTGCTGCAGGAAGCGTGTTTAAAGAAGATCAGAAAAGCAAAAGCTCTGTAAGTCTCGTAGGAACGAGCGCAATTGTCAAGTATTCATCAAAAGATTACACTACCCTCTGTTTAAGGTCTTCGTCTGGCAATACCTGCAATATGTTTGTTGATGTATCGCAGTTGGCAACTGTCGAGGGAGATTCTGTGACCCCTGGCGGTTATAGCGGGACATATGGATTCTCAGGCGGAGGAAGCACTACCGCAGATCCATATAATGAATGGTAAATTCATATTCATATAAAACAAGGTGATAACAAATGATTAAAAAAGAATGGCTGCATAAGCCGTATATGTTATTGTTGATAATGGTATTCTTCAACGTATTGTTGAGCGGATTCCTATACAAATTAGTGAGCGACACAATTGTACTTTCTTTAGTTACGATTGGCTTATCTTCATTATTGATAGGAGCCTTCTACGGGTATATCTTCGCGACAGGAATTAATTCAAAGCTCAGGCTTGATACTGGCATATATTTTATTGTGCTGCAGATATTAATTGTTCTTGTATTCTTCTGGAAGTTCTTCATGACCGCAGAAAGCATACCATTGAGCGTATTCGCTTTAAGCATTGGATTGTCACTGATATATCTTGCAGAGATCTATTATTTCCTACAATGGGGCGCGGCAGCTTCAAGCTACTTGATATATTACAGGCATCTGAAGAAACCAGTGCTTAAGACTACCGACCGGAAAACTGTCAAGAAGACGGCTAAAAAAGCTACAAAAAAGAAGAAAAAATAGATTCTTCTTTCTTTTATTTTCTTATATCTTTTTCCATGCATAAACTTTATAAACTAGGTAAAACATCATCTCCTAATGGTTAAAAAATGCATCATCTGTGATAAAGAAGCAGAATTATGCATAAAAGATTCTTCTGAATGCTATTGCACTGAATGCGCTAAAGAGCAGTTCGAAGACACTTCTTATCTTGTAAACGTTGAAGATGAGACTAAAAAATTGAAAGAAGCTGTCGATGACAATCTTGACGGCGAGTAGATAACTTAATAAAGCAAAACTAGTTCTGCGAAATATATGATTAAGACTATAGGCGTCAGAGAAGCGCTGGCTTTAGAGAATACTGTTTTTGTAGATACAAGAACGCCTGCAGAATACGAAGAAGCGCACATTCCTGGCGCATTTAACATGCCAATTTTGAGCAACGAAGAAAGAGTCATAATAGGAATATTATACAAGCAAAAGGGCTCAGAAATCGCTGTAGCAAAGGGTAAAGAGCTGTTCATGCCTCGCGTGGATGAATATGTGCATGAATTCGATAAGTTCAAGAAAAAAACCATCATTGTGCATTGCTGGCGTGGCGGATTACGTTCCAAATTAATTACGGAATTGTTAATTGAACGCGGGTTCAATGCAATCCAGATGATTGGCGGACATAAAGCTTACCGCGAATATGTGAGAGAGACTTTATCTGGCTACAAACTGAAACCTAAACTGATTGTACTACATGGATTAACTGGGACTGGTAAGACTGAACTCATCCAGAAGATTGATCTGCCTAAACTTGATCTTGAGGATATCGCCAAACACAGAAGTTCAATATTCGGCGCTGTCGGTCTAGTGCCAAGGACTCAGAAGATGTTCGAATCCCAATTACTATACGAGCTTGAGAAATTACAAGATTCTAAATACGTTATAATTGAGGGCGAAAGCAGAAAGATAGGTGATGTAACTACGCCGGACTTCTTATTCAAAGCAATGGCTAACGGAATACATGTCAGGATTAATTGCTCTTTGAAATCGCGCGTTGATAGAATTGTCGCAGAATATTTCGACACGCCTGAGAAAGTGGCTATCGGAAAGAAGATAATACCTAAACTTCGCCAGGCGCTGAGCAATCAAGTTGTAGATGAACTTCTATTGTTGATGGATAACGGCGATTATGCGAAAGTCACTGAGATAATACTGCTTAATTATTACGATCCTAAATATTCTTTCTCTTTGGATCAGATCAAATATGATTATTCCATTGATGAAGACGATATGAGCAAGACGATTAAGAAGCTGAAAGAGGTTATTAAGAAGTTTTAGATACTTATTTCTAATAAAGAAAATTAAATTAAAAAAATGAAGAAATCTATTTCTTCTTAGCTGGAGCTGCCGCTGCTGGACTTGCTGCTGTAGCTGCTGATGCTTCTTCAGCTGGCAACAATGCTTCGACAATATCCAATGGAATCTTCATCTCTAACAACTTGTTCTTGATGCTGTTCCTTGGCTTGTTCTCCATAGATTTGATGACTGACTTAGCAAGCACTTCAAGTTCTGCACGCCTTGTAGCCATCTGTTCTTTAAGCTTGATTTTCTCATGTTCAAGCGCTGCAAGCTCGTCTTTAGACAATTCTGTCTTCATAGACTTGATTTTATCAGCGAACATGCCTTTATTGATGTCAGCGATAGTCTCTCTTGCTTGTTTGCCTTCTACAAGAATGCCCATAGAATCGCAAGTGCCGATGACTTCTTTGACTTTGTTAGTGAAATTCTTTCCAGTAAGCGAATCCATCTTCATCTTCGCTACTTTGATAGCTTGCTCAATCCTGATATCTGCAACTTTCTCTGCAAGAGGGTTGCCTGCTCCTTTCTCGACATTAGCTTCTTTCTTGATCAAAGCTGATGCTGGCGGAGTTCCGACAGTGATTGAGAATTCTTTAGTTGTTGATTCAACTGTGATTTTGACTGGCACCTGCATACCTTTGAAATCTGCAGTCTTTTCGTTGATCTTTGCGATTACTTGGCCGATGTTTATGCCTAGCGGACCTAGAGCTGGACCTAATGGTGGTGCTGCTGTAGCTTTACCGCCTTCAACCATCGCATCAACTACTTGTTTTGCCATGTTCATCTAGGATTCGACTTTTATTTATAAAGGTTTCGTTATTTAGTATATAAGAATAAACTAGAATAATAAAAAGAAAAAATTGAAGAGTTCTACTCTTCAGACTCGTCTTCTGAACCTTCGTCAGACTGACCTTCTCTCCTGATAACCTTGACTGTGTCAAGTTTAACAGTAACTGGGATAGGTACTGCTGATTCAAGCAATTGAACAACGACTTCGTCCTTGGTCTTGTCGACCCTTGTGACTTTCGCTTTCTCTCTCTTGAATGGTCCTGCGATAAGCTCGACAATATCGTTTTTCTGGATATTGACTTCTTGCTTGATCTGCTCGAGCATGTGTTCAATTTCCCTGTATTCTACAGGTTTAGGCAAGATACCCCTTGCATAAGGGATGTTGAATGCCGCTTGTTCTGCATCGAGCTTGGATTTAGCTTCTATGAATATGTAACCGCGCATGCCGTGCGGCCTGATTATAGAATATACCTCAAGCTTCTTTTTCATGACATTTGAATGCACGAAATCCATCACCTGATCTTCTCTATTCGCAGTGGTCCTAAGTCCGTAAATAATCGATTCGTTTGTTGTTTGTTCTGTCATTTTGATCAACCTGTTATGAATTGTGCTATCATGTGGATCAAGAATCCCATGAAGCCGATAACCAATATACCGATGCCTGAAACTTTAACAATCGCTTTGAATTCTTCGCTAGTTGGTTTCTTGGTGACAATCAATACTCTTTTGCATTCTACCAAGAATCTCTTTGCTTTGAATGTCCATGAATGTTGCTGTTCAGTTTCGTTTTCCATCGTCTTAAACTCCTTCTATCAGCTCTAGTCTACGAATTCTATCCCCAGATGCTCTGAGATCTCTTTCTTTTTCTTGTCATTCGTCGTCTTCTTCGAGCCGAAGATTTGCGCAGAATGAACTCCTGTGACTATGATGAGCGTCCTTATGGTTTTTTCCATATCCTCGTAAATCTGAGCGCCCCAGATGACTTTCGCTTCTTCTGAAAGTTTGTTCGAGACAGTCTCTACGACTTTCCTAGCTTCCTCGAGCGTCATATCAGGACCGCCTACGACGTTTATCAATGCGCCGGTAGCTCCAGTGATATCGACATCAAGCAATGGATTCTCAATGGCTTTCTGCACGGATTCTGTAGCCCTGTTTTCGGAATCGGATTCTCCGACACCAATCAATGCTACTCCGCCGTTGCCCATGACTGCCCTTACATCTGCGAAATCAAGATTTACTAATCCTGCTTTCGTGATCATCTCGGCTATGCCTTTGACTGCATTAGTCAAGACTTCATCAGCTACTTTAAATGCTGTACCGATTGGCAAATCTGGAGCCAGTTCCAATAGCTTGTCGTTTGGGATTACGATAAGAGTATCTACGATCTGTTCAAGTCTTTCCAAGCCGTACAATGCGTTCTCGTAACGTTTATGACCTTCAACGCTGAAAGGCATTGTCACGATTGCAATTGTCAAAGCGCCTAGCTTCTTCGCGATATCTGCGACAACTGGCGCTGAGCCTGTACCTGTACCGCCGCCAAGACCGCATGTGATGAATATCATGTCAGAGCCTTGCAACGCTTGCTTGATCTCTTGCTCAGATTCGTGCGCAGCTTCTTCACCCACTTTAGGGTTGCTTCCTGCACCTAATCCTCTGGTTGTTCCTTTGCCAAGAAGGATCTTCTTCCCGGCAGTTGTATACAATAATTGTTGAGCGTCTGTATTGATTGCGATAGTCTCTGTGCCTTTTATCCCGACTTCGTGGATACGGCTGATGGTATTGTTACCGCCGCCGCCTGCACCTACTACCTTTATGCTCGCCTGCTGTATTGCCAGCATTTTCTCGAGCTCGATATCAATATCAGATTTTTGACTATAAGGCTTATCTATCCCTGATTTTATATAAGCGTCCAATTTATCCACCTCACCTCAAATGAACATGAAATACCTATGATTTTAGAGGGTATTCCTATATTTAAACTTTAGGTTTCTCTTCTTTTTTGACTTCGAACTTGACTCCCTTGACGCTTGGGACCAATTCTTTGATTCTGTCAACCAACATGTCAGTGAATTCTTTTGGAATATCCATTTTGGATTCTATATGTACAATCCCTTCTTTGAAATCTACATGTTCTGGCTTAATTTTCAGTTCTAATTTCATCAAAGATTTGATTTTTTCTTTGTCATCTGTTATAATTTTATGAACTTTGACTTTGTAAAGCACTTCTTTACCAGCCAATGGATGATTGAAATCTACAAATGTTCTGCCACCTGTAACACTTCTGACAATGCCCATCATGCCGTCTGCATTAATCTGAAGGCCCGGAACTGGCATAATCTGTTGCTTAGTGAATTGTGATGTTGACATCAATTTCAATAGTTTTGAATCTTTCTTGCCGAAAGCTTCGTCCGGTTTGAGATCGAATTCGTATTCTTTGCCAGTTTCTTTGCCTACCAATCTTGCATCTATGCCGTTAAGGAGCTGTTTTTCCCCTACACAGATTATGACTGGAGTATAATCCATCTTAGGATTGAAGATCTGTTCTTTTTCAGCAACTGATTTGATAGTGGTATCGTAAATTTCGTTGCTTTCTTTCAATATGCCTGTATAATCCAATTCTACAAAGTCTTTTTCTTTTATCTGCATTCTAAACTACCTCGTAAGATTTTATGCGAATAGAATGATATGTGGTTATGATACGTGGTTTATAAATGCTTCGGTCTTTGACCTTGTAATTGATTATTAAATCCACTAAAACCCTGTTTTAAGTAATAGCGGGATTAGATTTTGACTTAAGATGCCTGAAATTGCTCTTAGATACAACTGATCTCCCTATCTTTTTCTCAAGCGCCTTTTTAGTTATATTAGCTATCTCGCCGCCTTCTTTTGCAGATGCCTTGCATTGCTCAAAATCATTATCGTTCTTCACTTTAGTTATATCCGTGGTGGCTTTATCACCAATCATTGTCAATATAAGCCCCCAATCGGTCATGTGATCCCTAAGATTTGCTGTTTGGAGATTGATGTCTTTGAATTCTTTATATTCTTTCACAGTCTTGCCGAATGTAGCTTTGGAAATCTCATCTGTAAGAATTGCGAATTCTTGATTTTCTTTTACGTTACGCACTTTCCATTCATCTACTAGTTCCTGCCGTATCGCAATGCCCCTTATACGTTTTTCAATCCATGCTTCTGGATAACCCTTCAGTTCGTAGTATTTGCGAATACGATTCTGACCGAGTTCTGGATTTTGTATCTCTTGCACCCTTTCATAGCCGGTTTTAGCCAACCATAGCTTGAATGGTTCTGCTTTTGGAGACGGAATTGATTGTATCAATCTAAACAATCTCTCAGTGTTGGCACAATTGATGGTTTGGACTCCCCCTGCTGTTGGAACTGGAAGGGGGGTGGCAATTTGCCCCCATCCTTGAGATATCACTTCGTCACGACGTCTCATATCTTTGATATATCCTTTAGGATCTTTAGAATCTGTTAATGCAAAAATGATATCTTCTATCACAAACCACCACTCATCATTATACCATACTTTCCTGATTGTATTTCCTTGAAAAATCGATAGTGCATTTTGTTGTTCCATTTGGAATCACCAGAGAATTTCTGAAAACTTCTAATATAAAAGTCTCACGGATGTCCAGTGTGTCCAGTGCTACTAGAAAATATAGAATTAGTTAAATAATTTAATTTTCTTTAGGACTTGCTCTAGCACTTCATCAGGAGTCATGTCGCTTGTGTCTATCACAAAATCGTAATTATCCATCTTATAGTTATCTATATTGTAAAGCTGCTTGTAACGCTTCTGCTCTGATGCTTTTCTCTCTTTAAGCATTTTTATTAGGTCTTTTATGCATTGACTCTTCTCTCCAGGTCTTCTATCGCCAAATATTCTCTTTGCGGCAGTTTCATCTTTCACATCCAAGAATATCTTGACGGAATGTGGTATGAAATGGAATCCGGTCCTGCCGTCTATCACAAAATTATCTTCTGTTTTGCTTAGCGTTCTTTGCATCTCATCTATCTCTTTGTCTATCTCTGGATGAGTCTCTTCATATTTGTTGAATTCGCTTAACGTCATATGATGCTCTTGCGCTTTCTTCCGGGTTAGATCGCCCATGGAATAATGTTTCAGCTTGAGTTTTTTCGCTAGAAGTTTCGCAATTGTTGATTTGCCGGAACCGGCTTTGCCCGCGATTGTGATTATCATTTAGTCCATTTCTCTATAACTGCGATTAATTCACCATTCAATAAACTTTTTTGAGAACGTTCATCAAGTCTCTGCCAGACCATTGCTATCTCTCCAAAAGAGCTAGCTTCATCTGTGAAACTTATAATCCTGATTATAGCTTGAGATATCTCTTTAAAGAATTTAGATAATTCTAGGATCTTGTTATAATCATCTGATTCCATGTATGGTTTCCCATCTATGCCCATACCTTTCCCTTTATCTAAAATTATTTTGCAATAACCGCTTGCGTCATATACCATATCGCCCGCCATATCGAATATACATTTCAAAGCGTTATTGGTCTTGGCTCGGTCCCCTGTCCATTCTTCTGGACGATAATGGACTAATGGTTTTCCTACTTTATTGAGGAATCTACCCATTTGGTTGTTCATTCCTTTGAATGCGCTTTTTAATATATCATTTACTTCAATTTGTTTCACCGCAATCTCTGTGGTCTTCTCTGCAGCTGCTTCTAATTTTTCTGCAGTTTTCTCTACTGCTTTGAGTTCTGCTTTGTCATGAACTTCAGCGACCACTTCTTTGACTTCGGCTACTTTCTCCTTTACAGTTTCTAAGGCTACATGAATAAGTTCTGGCGCACGTTTCAATTCAACTTTCTTTAAAGGAGGGGCTCTTTCAAGTCTACCTTTTTCCATCTCAGCCATTTTCTCTTTGGCTTTCACAACCTCTTCCAATCCTTTCTTTTCTGCTTTCTTCAATTCTTCACTACTGGCTTCGACTTTCTTAGCAGCATCAACCACTTTCTCTGCAGCTTTCTTCGCTTCTTCGCTCTTATCTGCGACTTTCTCCAAAGCTTCTTTCTTCTCAGAAACAGTCTTCGCCTTCTCTACGGAATCCTTCGCTTTCTCTGTTGCTTTGACCTTATCTTCCGCATCTTTTATTGTTGCGACAACTGCTTTCTTGATTTTAGGATCTTCAATATTGTCTACAATCTTTTCTAATTTCGCCATCGGTTTTTCCATATTCGGAGTTTTTGGGCCAGCCAATGCTCCTACTGCCATCCAACCTAAAAGTATCAACATAAGGAAGAAGAATATTGTGAACGACGGCGATTGGTCGTAATCCGCTGCCGAGACGGAAACTAGATTAATAAGAAATATGAAAAAATAAAGAAATAAAATGCGTCTGGTCATATTCAACCCACGCAATCTATGGTTTTTTACTTGCGCTTTTTATGCCGCTGAGCAATTTGTCAAAGTCTTGAATCATGCTGTTGAATTTCGAATCCAATGCTCTTGTGCTTGACCAAGTTCCTAGCCAGGTTAAATTCACTTTGCCCCAGAGAGCAGATAATTCAGCATATACTGCATCCACATATTTATCGACTTCTACTTCTTTTGCTTTCAATCCCGCTCCGACAAGACCTTTAGTCTTAGCTGCTTCAAGTTCTTTCCATTTTAACAATAAAAGACTTTCAGAAGCGTTCACTTTTGCTATTACTGCTTTGACTTTCTCATCAATCATCTGCAATGTGCCTTCAAATTCCTTTGATTTCTTGAAAAGCCCTGCATCAATGTTCTCTACAGATTTTACAATCTCTTTCAATGGTATATCCACTAACCCTATACCTGTTAATGTTTCATCAAGATGACTTCTGCATCCAGCTATTACTGCTTTTAGATCAGAAGGTTTTGACGGGTGGAATCTTGACTTATCAAGCAAAGAGTCGAATTTAACATTCAGAAGTTTCGCAACACTTGGACTATTATCCTTGAAATCTTTTATTTGCTTTTCAACAGCTTTCTTGAATTGTCCTAATGCTACTTCGTTCTCTGCTACAATAATATTAATCGTCTCTTCAAGCTTTTTCAGTAAGACCATCAAACCCTCGAATTGTTCTCTTACGAATTGAAGTTCATTAATCTGTAAATCAGAGAGCTTGCCTGATTTAGACATAGTTTCGTAATTCGCTATCTGTGTTTCCACAGCAATTACTTTTACCTGCACTTGACTTAAAGTCTTCTTAGCTTTCTCTACTACTGGTGTAGTCACAACAACTGACTTACCTTTATTATCAGTCAATTCTTTTACCATAGTACGAATAGCAGGAATCTGGTCAGTCAACTGCTTGATCAAGCCTTTAAGTCTTGAATCAGTTACTTTACCTTCTGCATAACCTTTCCATTTATTCAGTTCATTATCATACATCTGCACAGCTTCTAATCTGACTTTATACAATTCGCCTATGCCTCTGTATGCTGAGCTTGACATGCTCCAGAACAGGAGATAAACATTATAGAATAATGCTAATCCTATCGCAATCAAAGCCAATCTTATGCCAACAAGCAATACTGGGAATGTTCCTTCTGGAAGATTCGTCTGGAATAAGTAAAGTGAAGCGTACATGCTGAAGATTGCTACGAGTGATAATAGATAGAATGTTACTCTTATTGCTAAAAAAGGGACTGTCGCGGCTGCCGGCAATACTTCGAAATTAACGTATAGCATTGCTACGACCATTGCCATGTAGATTAAGATAACAAGGAATGCGCCGCCCGCTGCATATAATCCGAGCACAATATTCGCTGGAAGCAATATTGCTGTCGCCCATGCGAGTATTAATGAAACTACTATCCTTGGATTCTTCTCGTGCTGAGTGAAGAATTCTGTATCTCCCCTCTTGAGAGTTTTTGAAACTAGGAAGATCAGAGTGAAAGCCAACACGAAGATTGCGAATCTTATATATAGCAAAAAAGTTGCATCATTCGTTGCAGGTACATTCAGAAATATACCGAGGAATGACCAAAAATAAGTAGATAAATCAGCGAGCATCCCAACTGTGAATAATGGCGGGATTTCTGCGGCATTGACTAAACCTAAATTAAAAAGAAATGATAACGTTGCTGGAATTACAAATTTCTTATTCATCATCTATCACCTATGAGTTTATATTAGTATAATATAGTAAATTCAGGCAATTTTAGTATATAAAGGTTTGCAAAATTCTAAAACAATAATATTTAAATATCATAAAATCCTAAATATTCAGATTAGAGGTGATTCCATTGAATAAGAAAGGTTTCGTCTGGTACTTGTTCCAGGAAGAGATGATATACATGACAATAGGTATAGTTGTCGGAGTAATCGTAGGATATCTGATGATCACTGATGTCATTCAAGTATCACAATATGTACAGTTATGCGCTAGTATAGTTGAATAGAGGTGTTGATGATGAATACTAAAGGTTTTATCTGGTACTTATTCCAAAAAGAAGTATTGTTTTTCACAATCGGATTTTTTATAGGGCTTGGCGTGATGATTGGTTGGGCATTGGGAATTGTTCCTATACCTTACGCAATTTGTCCAGTCGCTCCATGAATATGAATAAAAAAGGAATGATGGTTTTTGTGAAAACATTCACATACGGATTCCTGTTAGGGGGATTCGTGATGTTTCTATACTTAGAAGGGTTGCTTGACGGATGGCTGATATGAATTTCGGACATAATTCTTGGAATCCTTTCAGTCTAGGGACTATCTTCTCATTAGTATTGATCATAAATGGCGCTTGGCTAATTGCTTCATTATTAGGGTACAATATGCCGTTAATAACAAATAGGACTATAATAATATCAACATGGATCTGCGCAATTGGCAGTATCTATTGCGGACTGCATTTAATACTTCTAAAATTTAAACATAAAACTTTGAAAACATTATTATAAAATTTATAGAACTTGTATTTTAGTGCCGATGCTTTGGCCAGGCATACCTGTTGAGAAAATAGCTCTTACTGCGCCGGAATTGCCGTGTGGAGCTTGTATCTTGCCTTTAAGCTCTTTACCTGCTGGGCTGGTCCAGACTAGTTCTTTGCCTACATATTTAGCTGCTTCTTCTCTAGAAGTCACGCCAGGCAATACTACGATCATATGATTCATAGTGGTCCTTGACCTTCCTCTCCTGAAATTAGATATTGAGCCTTCCATGGAGTACTTGGATTTCGAGGCGATTTATAAAGGTTTTGGTTTATCGTATTGTATTCCAATAACTATCAAGCGTTGATTTCAATTTAACCATACTCTTGGATAATCCGCCAGCACTATCCACTGCCAACTCAACCTCTGCTGATTTGAGAGCTTTTCCTGGAAGTTTCGCTTTCCTTATTGCGCCAACTATTGCCTGCTTAAATTGAGAATATTGAGTATCAAATGCCACAAACGCTTCTTCAAGTTCATTTGCTGTAGTCATAATATCACCATCCAAATCATTAGCTCTATAATATAAAAGCTTTATTGTGTTATAACAGAAAGAACATGATTACCGGCAATAACAGGCAACCCATTGCGTGACTTCGATTGACGTTCGCCAGCGGCGCAATCAATCCCAAACTTGTCGAAATGAATAGGATGAATAAACCAATCGGACCTGAGAAATATAATACCAATAATGATACGAACGAGATTACGCCGATGCACAGCTTTCTATAATTGACTTTTACTATCAAGCTGGAAAAGGTCTTCGCGCAGAACAATGCGAGCCATGAAGAGAATGCGCCGGCAAGTATAACTACCGCCATCAACGCAATGAATTGATTCATTGTGATCTTGCCCATCAGTTCCTGAACCACAATGACTACGCCGTTCCTTGCTTTGTCTATCGCGTAAAATGTTACTAATGAAAAAAGAAAATTGACTGTACCAATACCACCAGTGAGAATCATAAATGCATAATTCCCTATGTCGCCGACTATTTGCGTCGCGACAATCGCCGCCTGTGCAGCGCCTAGGCCTGGAAAGAAACCTGTGAGCATACCTGAGAATGTAGCTGCTGCAAAAGTCTTGGCTTTGATTTTGTTCGGAATCTGGATATCTTCAGTTATTCTTTGCTTAGGGATCTTTGTGTTTGTCGATAATGATAATAATAATCCACTGATGCCGAACAGACCGGATAATAACGGAAGCAGCGGTTGCTGGATGTTCGGGTAATTCAATACCAATATGCCTAAAGCGCCTGATGAGAAGAAAATGAAGCAGTTCCACATCAGCTTGTTAAGGTTATTTTCTTTGGTTAGCATGTATATCACTACTACCAAAAGTATCCAGCCGATGTAAGGCGTGATATACTCAGACATTGCCGGCAAAATCGGTATGAGGAATGGACTGAGAACAACTGTCAATAATAAACAACTGAATGCGCCGATGACTGTCAATTTCACTGCTTCATAACCCCTGCCTTCCAAAAGCATCCTGTGGCCTGGCAATGCTGTAAGCGCTTCATCCGCATCTGGCGCGCCAAGATATACCGATGGAACTGCATCAAGGAATGTGTGCGTTATTCCCATCGCTATGATGAATGCTGCTAATGTTATCGGTTCTGTGAAACCTAAAAGATATGCTGAAAAGTTCAAAAGCAATAATGAAACGAGATTGATGTGAACTCCGGGAGTAAGGCCTGTGATAATGCCGCCAAGACAGCCGAGGAATACTGCGAGCAGAAGTTCGAAAATCATTTTCTTTCAATCCTGTCTGCGATTAGTTCTAATTCGCCGTTGTAATCCTGAGCCTTGCCGATAATCTCTACTTCATCGCCTTTGTTTAGCGTAAGATTCGTATCGAATATCAGCACAGGCATCCTATTGTGCTGCGCAATCTCTAGCATAGTTGTCTGTTCTGTCTGGCTAATCTTTGTGATTATACCTGTGACTTTCAATGTCTTGTCAACATCCAAGCTAGTGAGCTTGCTTATGTCTGTATTATCTAACTGAGTGAAACTAGACATCACAAACAATATTATCAATCCGATGATAGAACTGACGACCGCCAGCTTCAATAAAGTCTTTTCCTGCATTCGGTTGCGGATTATGGCTACTTTTATATATATTTCTAAGTTCGGAAACCTTTAAATAAATCTTAAAGCGTAAAAACAGCCATGAGCTATGTTGAAGATATTGAAAAAATAAATAAACTCGCAAAAGAGTTGATGAAACACGGAATGGCGACTAACCTCGTCGATGCTGTTTCTAAGGCACAATCTACACTGAAAGACACCGGCAACATCGGATTGGATATCACTGATCTGAAAAGAAGATATGATGCAGAGCAACCTATGAAAACTGCTTCTGATATGCCTCATATTGATATGGGCAACAGCGAAGCGCCTAGAAGAGAAGTTGTCGATATCAGCTGGCAAGATGCAATGGCAAAGAATACGAAATATATTGTTGAACAATTGCAACTGAATCAAGCAGGGCTTACGAAATTGAATGCAGATCTTGAAGAAATGAGAAAAATGCTTCAAGAACTAAGAGGCCAGCAAGCTAAATTCGCTATGCCTGCATCTAAAGAGCAAGTCATCAATATGAATGATGAGCCTGCACCAGTTCAAAGATCCGGACACGAACCGAAACCTGACTCTATATATCATCCAAAGCAAGGCAATTTCAAGCCAGAAGATGTTTCTATCGAGAAGATGTTCTATTTCGGAAACAAATAAGCATTTTGCTTATTTTTAATTTTTATTTCTTTTAGAATAACTGCATCAGTTCTACTAAACTTTTTATCTCGTGCTTAGGGATCTCTTTGCCGGTCGCCGGATAATAATAACGTTTTCCGCGCCTTAGCCAGACTGAAGTCATGCCTAATTTATTTGCGGGCAGTATATCCCTAGGCGGATTGTCGCCGATCATTACTGAATCTTTTGCCTGCACTTTAAGTTTTTTCATGGCGAGTTTGAATACGGCTATATTCGGTTTTTCGTAACCGACTTCGCTTGTGGTCACTACCACTTTGAAATATTTATTAAGACCAATCGCTTTCAAACGTCTGTTCTGGATTTCCTTTAATCCATTAGTTATAACGCCTAATTTGTAGCCTTTCTTCTTGAGATATTTCAACGCGATTTCCGCGTCATAAAATGGAGAAGCATTCTCACACGAAACGTTCCAGAAAAGATTTAACATATCTTCTGCCATTTCTTTAGTATATTTTTTCTGATGCTTCAGGAATTCTGTTATCCATAGCATCCTATCTCCTCTTGCTGGAAGCTGAAGATATTCTTGTTTGATGCGCTGCTTTATCTTAGTGAAATCTGCGAACATCTCTGCTAAATCGCATTTCTTATGCTTGCTGCAGAAATATTCTATGGCTTTCAGTTCCGCTTTTATTTTTGAATTTGAATCTTTGTAAGAATAAAGAGTATCATCCAGATCGAAAAATATTGCTTTTACCATCATTTGGTCCCTTTGGTCCCCCAATGATCCAGTGCTTGTTTCAATTCTATGCTATTAGCAGCCGCTTGTCGCAATGGAATTCCGTCCATATACGCTTCAACTGCTTCACGCATTGCTTTTGCACCGGCGTAGCTACCTGAAGGATGGCCATGTATGCCGCCGCCAATCTGCAACATTATATTAGAACCCATTCTATCCATTACTTTGTCAACTAATAACGGATGTAGTCCGCCTGACGAACAAGGGAACTGCGCTTTCATCTCACACCAATCCTGTTCAAGAGTATGCAATGATTTGTCTTCCTTGACTTTATCCAATGTTATTTGATTGCCAAGATGAAGAACTTCTTCTTTTCCGCCAACTAGCTTACCTACATTAGCTGTACCTATGTGAAGAGTATCTACACCCATCAATCTTGCGCATTTCGCGATTGTGTTCATGCTTATGCCTTGATATTTGTCTCTTGTGATTGCGCCATGCATCGCTCTATGCGCGTGGAGCGCCAAGCCTAAGTCACCGCAGATTTCTCTCATTGAATTCACTGCTGCCCAACCGGTTGTGATTATGTCGATCATAGCAAATTCGCCGCCTTGTTTTGCGATGAATTTTGCCCTTTTCTCCATCTCTTTCACAGTCGGGCCTGTGATGTTTATCAAATATGATTTCTTCTCGCCTGTTTCTTTTTCTATTCTGTCCCTTACTTTCAAGCAAGCTGTAACTCTTCTTTCGAATGGATTAAAAAATTGATTTGTGAGATTTTCATCATCTTTGAGAAGATCAAGCCCGCCTTCCCAGATCATCCTGCCCATATTGGTATGCTCTTGTGTAGTCATTCCTACTTTTGGTTTAGCTACTGAAAGCATTATTGGACGTTCTTTAACGTGCATGAATTTTCTTATGCCTTCCCTTCCGAATTTCGGGCCAGGGAATAATTTGATTAATTTTTCTGTGAATTGGATATCTTCAAGTCTCAACGAACTGACTGCTTTCATACCGAAAACGTTGCCGGCTATTGAAGCAAGAATCTGGGGCATATTGCCCGGCTCGAAATGATCTTCTGGGTAAGCTATCTTAATCCAATCGCCTTTGGCTTCAAATACCCAAGCTGATACTGAATCAACATATTTGTATTGTGTGGTGTCAATAGCTGACCATGTTCCGACTGATGATTCTGCGGCAACTGCACCCCAAGCTCTTTTATTATTTGACCAACTAGGAACTTTTACCCTAAATGAAGCGACTACATCATGTTTAGAAGGACGTTTGCCAAGCTTGACGAAATGATTATAATCTGCCATGAATACACCTCTTTATAGTGATATATTATAGAATAAAGGATATATAAAATTAATGATTATTTGACTACTTCGTTCAATTTGTCAACAATCCAGATCATGCCTTCAGTGTCCCTTCCGCAATACTTTTCTAGGTTATCTCTTAGCTTCTTACGTTCCTTTTCAGGAGTCTTCTCGAATGTTATATCTAAGAAAGCCATCGATGCAGCTCCGCCATTCGCTATATCTAACTCACTATAGCTCCTGCCTACCAATGCTGGCATGACCTCCTTGATTGAAGCAGAACCGCGCTGGTTCGGATGGTAATAGCTGAAGTTCCTGAATGGAACTAATAAATCTACAAAACGTGTCAATGCATCAGTTATCCACTTTTTCTCTTTAAGGAACGCTTCTGAAAGCTCTTTCAGTCTCGCTTTTTCGAACGATTCGTTATAGACTACGATTGTACCTTCTTCGCCTATACCTTGCTTCAATTCTTCCAAGAATGCTGGCCTAGGGTCGCCTTTACCTGATGCAAGGAAATATACATGTTTCGGCTTCGCGCCTTCTTTATCAACAATGTGCAATGAGAATTGGAACGGCACTTGTTGGTACGGCCTTACACCATCATATAACGGGATTACTGTATTGAATGTCTCGAAATCAAGGAAATGCAGCGGATAATGCAATCCTTTGAGGAAATGCTTGATTGATTCTTTATGGATATGTGGTTTGCCTGTCCTTTCGCAATCTCTCTGTATGCCTTGCTTGTCATTGAGCTTGATTTCTTTGGGGATATCCTTTATTGCGAGTATCTCTTTTTCTAATAGATCTTCTGACAACTTACCGCCGCGGTAAAGGTCGAACACATTATTCTTCGGCAGGAATTTCCAGCATTGCTCTTCCAATGGACAACCATAAGGATTGTGACAGATTTTTCCAATCTTAATGATAGGGTAATCTTTGGATTCAATTATCTGACGCATCTGCTCGATTCTTTCTGGAATTTTGTTAGATATCTTGTCTATTTCTCCAGTTACTTCTTCTCTCTTGAACAATCGCTTAGGATCTATATCGCCATCTTTTACATATTGATTATTGATTACCATGACGAAACATTTTCGTATTTTCAATCCAGCTTTTTCGTAGCAATATCTCTGGAACGCCACATCTTCAAGATAAACGTCTTTGACTTCAGTCGAACTCTTCACTTCAATTATATCCCACGCATCTTTGCCAACCGGTTCTAATATATCCGCTCTTGAATAAAGGTCATCTTCTGAGAATGCTGCCTCGAACAATGGTTTTCTACCAGCTAAAAGCTTTTTGGAAAGTTCCAGATTCGCAGAGAAATCACTTGTTGGAATGTTTATTCCTCCCGGGAATAATGTATGGGCTAACTCTCCTATGAGATTGCCTTGATCAAATCTAAACTGCGTAGCTGCATCAGGCTCAGGAATCTTGTCCGGTTCGTGTAATACTGTCCAGAGATATTTTGGACACTGAAGGCCAATGATATATTTCGATTTAGTGAGAAGATAAGTTTTAGTGTATTCTTTTTTTTCCAGCATAATTTGATTTAGTTTACTGAATATTTAAAGGATTCTGTTCAAACTCGCTATGCTCGGTCAGCAACTAGTAAATGTTGCACTTCCATCAATAGTAATTGACTTTCCCCGTAGTGGAACCTTGTCAATGAGATTATCTAGCTAGAACATTTACAATTGTTGCTGACAATTTGAACAGAATCGGATTTAAAGATAACTTTTATATATTGGAAAAAGCGTGTATTCTGCTATACAATGAAACTCATAATCTTCGATTTCGACGGAACAATCGCAAACACGATTCCAGTTGCAATCAAAGTGGGAAATGAATTAGCGCCTAAATATCTCAAACAGAAGATAGATTTCAAAAGAATATTCTATGAAGAAGGAATGCACGCATTAATTACAGAAACTAAATTATCTAAATTCAAGATTCCTTTCATCGTGCGAAGATTCCGTAAAGAAATGAAACTATATTTTGGTGCAGTTAAACTTAATCCTGGTATGAAAGGCTTGATTAAAAAATTGAAATCCGAAGGATATGCTATTGGGATAATCACTTCTAATTCCAAACATAATGTCACATCATTCCTCAAAAAGAATTATATGTCGGATTATTTTGATTTCGTGAAAACAAATGTATCATTATTCACAAAAGCATGGAAAATTCGAAGAATCATGCGGAAATATAAAGTTTCTAAAAAGCAATCCTACATAATCGGCGATGAAGTCCGAGATATCCTTGCGGCGAAAAAGGCAGGAATAAGATCTATCGCAGTCACATGGGGCATGAACTCAAAGACTTTATTGAAGAAGCAAAGACCTAGCGCAATTGTGGATAATGCTGAACAAATCTACAGATTCATAAAAAAGAATTAAATCTCGAATTTCTCTTTAGTTGGTGATTGATTTCCATCTTTCGCTCTCTTCTTGGCTGCGCGCACCTGAAGCCATCTAAGGAATTCTTTGCCGTACATCTTCGGCGAAAATAATGGAGCTCCGACAGCCTTTCCTTTGACTTCAAACCGATGTATAAATCTTAATGCCGCCTCTGAAAGGAAAGGAATACCGGCTGGCAAATATACTGCCATTAAGGCAGCTGCCAAAGCTGTTTCTGCCGCAATTGAAGCAAGGGAATAATCGCCAGCGTCATCACCATCTTTCTTAGCCAACTTATCTTGCTCTGATGCAGGATAGAATCCGCGCAAAAGATGACGTTTAGCATAACCTGTCTTTTCGCTTATAAATTCTGCAATATCATCATATGCTGAAGAAGCAGCATCACCTACCGAAGGTAATGAATGATCAGGAATCATCAAAGCAGTCTCTTCATCTTTTTCCAATTCGAGCAATGCCTCAAGGTCTACTGGGTACTCCTTTGCTTCCTGAAGTTTGGGCACATAGCTCTGTACCAGATCTAGGTTTGATCTTATGAGCTCATCAATAAGCTCTGCTTTCAATTCCCACGCTTTGCTGTTTTCTTTTCGGATTGATAATGATCTATCGAGATTCTGAAGTGCCACCCTTATTGCTGATACTCTTTTCTCGAGATCAGGCGATTTATCAGGTTCGATTTCTGGTGCAGAAGCTTTCCAAAATTCAATGAAAGAACTAAGTAAACCATGCGGAGTATTCTTTAAACTCTCCATCTCTCTTAAAGGCGGTTGATATTTTTTGGCTAACAATGCTTTGTAATAATACGCTTCTCCTGATTTAGGGTGCTGATTCGATAGTAATTCTATCGCCGCATTTATCTTTTCAGTATCGCGAATCCGTTCCTGGAATAAAAAATCTATTTTCCTGCATAATGATAACTCATCCTTGCTGAGATACAAATGCCGAGGGTCATCTTCCCTAATATCTACCTTAAAATTTTGATCTGGAATACCCTCATCATCAATATATAACACATCACTACAGTCAGTAAATGGTTCTGTTTTTTCAGACCCTGGAGATACCGAAATCACCACACAATCGTCTTCGGTTGAGACAACCTCTTCCTGCAATGCTTCTCTCACTTCCTCATCAAGCGATTGCGGGTCTATCCTGGGCGATGCTTGCCTGGCACCATTGCCTGCTTTTTCCAGGGCTTGTTTTTCTTTGAGTAGATCATATTCCTCTTTCTTACGAGCAAGAGCCCTTTGCGCAAATGCTTCTTGTTTGACTTTGCCCAATGCTGGAATCTCTGCGTTCAGGCTTTTCATCAGCCCTTCGTATGCAGGTACCACATGAACACCGAATAATGTAACTATCGAATTGTATTTTTCTATGCTTTTATCATATTCTTTATCAGTCAGATAAAGTTCTGCCAGTTTCAATAATGAACCAAGAGTTTTCGGCTGCTGCTTGACTATGCGTTCATGACTTTTCTTAACGCCGGCTGTATCGCCTTTCTTCTCAAACAACTTCAATTGCTTACGATACGCTTTAACCAAAAGTTCTGGCTCAACATCCAATGATGCTACCTTCTCGTAATCGCCTATCGCGTCTTCTAATGAACCTGAATCTTCAGCCATCTGCGCCTGACGCATCAAAGCGTCTGCGGCTTTATTGCCATAGAATCTGCTGAAAACTGAATTATACCTTTTCTTAGATTTACTATCACTCAGTATCTGATAGCCCAAATCAAGTATCTGGCGCATTTTGGTTACATCAGCGCTACCAATATGTCCGTCAAGAAGAATTTCCCTTTTCTTAGATGACCTGTCTATATCAGTCACCGAAGTAAACAAATCTATATTGAAAAATTGGTATAAATCTACAACATTAGTGACATTGCCTTTAGAATCGTATTCAAATAAAGGTTCCCAACCGGGATATGTAGATGCTTTCAGTGCTTTCGCCATCAGTGAATGGTGATATTGGGAGGAAATTTAAATATTTAATGAGGCTATACTATATATTAAAAACATCATTCGCCTTCAAATTCCATCAATGAGAATACTTTATAGCCTGCATCTTCAAGCTTTTTTCTGCCACCAATCTCCGGCAAATCTATGACGAATGCACATTCAGCCACTTCGCCGCCGAGCTTTTCAATCAGATGGCATGCGGCCAATGCTGTTCCGCCTGTAGCTATCAGATCATCGACCACCAATATTTTCTCCCCTGGAAGTATCGCATCCTTATGGATCTCCATCTTATCAGTGCCATATTCAAGAGAATATTCTACACTTATCGTTTCAGCCGGCAATTTGCCAGGCTTCCTCAATGGAATGAATCCTACGCCTAACTGATGCGCAAGAACTGAACCCATAATGAATCCTCGAGATTCTATGCCTGCCACCTTATCAATCTTATGATTGGAATATCTTTTAACCATCAAATCCATGGATTTCCTGAAACCATCATCATCTTTCAATAGTGTGGTGACATCGCGGAACATTATGCCTTGCTTAGGCCAATGTGGCACTGTACGAACTTTATCTTTCAGATAATCACCATTCATGCCCGCAATTACATCGACTAACAATTTTGTGACGTTATCTGCGTTGCTTTTGAAAACATTAAGTATCATTTCCCATGAGACTGACTCTTCTGATTCTTTCCAGCAATCATAGTCTGTTGACATGGCTACTGCTGCATACGGAATTTTGAGTTCGTTCGCTAATATCGCTTCTGGAGCAATGCTCATGTTGATCACATCAGCGCCCCATTGCCTGAACATATGCGATTCTGCTTTTGTTGAGAATCTCGGGCCTTCAATTGTTATGACTGTGCCTTTCGGATGAAATTTCAGATTCAGTTTTTTACAGCTATCAACAAATCTACTTCTGAGATCGTGATTGAATGGCTCTGCCATTGGTGTATGTACAGCATTACCTTCAGCGAAATGTTCGTGGAATGTGATAGGCCTTTGCTTTGTGAAATCTATGAATTGGTCAAGGACAACTAAATGGCCTCTGTCTATGTCTTCTCTCAAAGAACCTACTGCAGAAGTCGCTAGAATGTGAGTACAGCCTTGCTCTTTCAATGCGTAGATATTGGCTCTGTAGTTTACTTGCGTTGGTGGAATCGTATGCTTCCTGCCATGTCTTGCGAGAATCGCAACTTCTATGCCTTTTATCTTGCCGACTTTCAATGGAGAAGATGGACGCCCGTAAGGTGTGATTACATCTAAGTCTCTCGCATTTTCTAGAATATTTGGATCATCAAGTCCTGAACCGCCGATGATACCAATCTTTACTGCGTTGTTATCCATTTTATTTCCTTATTCGAATCTAGCTAGACAGTCCTTTTTGATTTCACTATAGCCTGCATTGTTGATAAGCTCGCAAATTTTCACATCATTCTGGTAGATTGCTTGCCTCTGTATGCAAGCGAATTTGTCTAAATTCTCTTTCATAAGATTGCATGGCTCCAAGCTCAATAATTGCTTTGCAGTTATGTATAAGCATTGAGTGTTCTTGTCTTTGTCAGTTATCTCTGCACATGCTTTGTAATTGTTATTCTTTATCGCTACATCAAAGAAGCAAGGATTGTTGTGTATTCCTTCAGGAATGAACCAGCAATATCTCATTTCATTATTTGCTACTGCATAATTCTTGTAGCAGATGTCATTCCAATAATCGTCATCTGCGACTTTCTCGCATATCTCCACATCATTGGTTGCTTTTGATATATCTGTATAACAGCTGTATCTCGCTTTCTCATCAGTGATCATATCGCATATCTTAATGTCTTTTTTTGCACTCGCCGCGCGGACTAAGCAATCTTGCTGGAAATCTAAGAAATTTACTTTCATACATTGCAATTCATCGCTCTCAGCTACTGCTTTTTCATATAATTCCATATCCTCTTCAGTTGCGATGACTGGTTGAGGTTCAACAGTTGTCCAACCTGTGATGGTAGTTATAACCTGTTCTTTGTATAAATAACCGAATAAACCTAATACCAATAATGCTAGAATGAATATACTGCTTAGTTTGAGACGTTTTGCCATGATAATCACCAGAAGTCATTCTTTTCATTTTCATTTAAATTGATTTCTATAGTTGGTCATATTCTTTGGGCTATTCTATGATTATGTAATAAAATTTACAATTGTTGCAGACTTTGTAAATTAAATAGTAAGCATTTTAAATCGCCTGAGTTTACTTATCAGCATGAGCGCTATTGAATTAGTCGGAAAAATTGTAGGGCAAGAGTTTGCGAGATTGACCAATAGAGGCAATTCTGCCATACTTCATGCTATACGTATCGCTCGAGCCACTTCCAATAAACATAATATATTGATACAGGACCAGGGCGGTTGGTTGACTTATAAAAACTTCCCATTGAAGGAAGGATTCAAAGTCGTTGAATTAAGAACTGATTATGGAGTAATCGATGACGCTGAATTGAAGGCCCATGTAGATGATGCTGCCGCAATCATATTGTGCCAGCCGGCAGGATATTTCGCGGGAATGGATCTTGAACCTATCTATAGGATATGCAAAGGCAAGTGCCTTGTGATTGCGGATGTAACGGGTTCAATCGGTGACAAAGAATTGTGCAACGGAAACTTTGCCGACATTATGCTTGGCAGCTTCGATGAATGGAAGCCAGTGAATCTGGGCTATGGCGGATTCATCTCTTTTAGAGATAGAAAATTGTTCGAGCTAAGCAAGACAATACCTTTGAATGATTTCGATACTGCCTATGAGCAAAAACTAGTTGTCCGTTTGAATGATCTGGACGAATGGTATGAAGAGCATTATTCTAGAGCTATTGAAATTAAAAAAGAACTTTCTGATTATGAAATCATCCACAAAGACAAAAAAGGAGTGAATGTAGTAGTAAAATTTAATAATGAGGAAGAAAAAGAGAAGTTAATAGCGTACTGCGGCGGCAAGGACCTACCATACACGATATGTCCTAGATATATCCGCGTCAATGAAAATGCGGTATGCATCGAAGTCAAAAGATTATAGGTGATGCTCAATGAGTTTCATGAAAAAGATATTTTCCGGAAAAACCGATGATTCTGTACATACTCAATTTGTGCGTTTCAGCATAGGAGATTATTATCCGCGCGCTGTGATGAAGATCAAAAATGGAACCAAATTCTCTTCAGGTTTCGAATACGGCAATGACTTTGTACGATTTATTGCAGAGAATGTTTCCGGAGACGTTGATGTTTCTGGGAAAATATACGCTAAAAAAGATTTCACTTCTGAGCTGGTAGATTCTAAAGAGAAAAAGAAAGGCTTCATGATCGGATTGATCTCGAGAAAGATGCCAACAAAAGATCTGCTCAAGATTGTGAACACATTTGATGCTGACACATACTTCTTATTGAATGTCAAATCGGCTGATGCTGAGTTGAAGATAAGTCAATCACCGCATAATCCAAGAGGCTCATATAAAGAAGATTTCTGTAAGTTCAGTCTGAAAGGAGATTTGGCTAAAAAAGCAATGTCTGAATTCGCGTTTGATGTTTCTGGCGCGCCTAAAGAATTGCTTATCAAACACAGATTCCTGATTGATGACGTGCAGATTCCGAAAGAGTTCGAAAAAGATCTAGTTCTTGCGCGTGTCAATGCTAAACGTGTTGGTAAAGTCGTTCGCGAATTATCTTACGACGGCAAAGAAGAGAAGAAAGAAGCCAAGCTGAACGCTTGAGCATTTTTATTTTGATCTCTTGATTTATCTTATCCTGATTAATTTTGCTATCGGCTCGCGTGCGCTACTTGGATTATATTGCTGGCCTTTCCCTGTAATGGCCAACACCCTTTGCCGCAGAATACTTGTAATGTGATAACGCTCGCATCAAGATGGCAAAATAACTATTTATAAAAACATAAGTTTAAAAAGAGAGAGTTATTCTGTTCATGCTAATTTAAATCAAATTTTGTGAGGGATTAAAAATGGAAGGATCAGTAAAATGGTACAATAAACAGAAAGGTTACGGATTCGTAATCGGCGAAGACGGCAAAGAATACTTCGTACATCATACATCATTAGCAAGAGGTTCATTCTTACGTGAAAACGATCGCGTATCATTCGAACCAGCAGAAAATGAGCGTGGCGTACAAGCTAAGAACGTTACACTTCTACAGAAAGGAAGCGAACTAGGTGGCTCTTCAAGCAAATCAGAAAGCACTGAAGAAACTACTGAAGGCGCATCCGAAGGATCAGAAGATTCTGACGAAGACGCTGAAGAAGAAGGCGACGAAGAAGAATCTGAAGAATTCTAAGTGAAGTTTTTCTTCACTTTTTTTATTTATTTTATTTTTGGTTGTTTATCATTCTATCAATACTAAAGCTTATAAATATAAACCACTCGAATAGCAATATGAATATCAAGATCAAAAGAGCTATACCTAAAGATTATGGTACCCTCTGCTTTTTTAGATATTTATTGAGAGAACATGAATCCCATATGGATAAGGATACTGATATGTCTCCTGCAAGAATCAAACGTTCTGCTGATTATATCAAGAAATATCTAAAGAAAAAAGATAATGCCTATTTCATCGCTTATTTGAATGGCATGCCTATCGGATATCTTCATGTCACGATAGACAAAAAGAAAGGAGAAAGAATCGGTTATCTTAGTGAACTATACGTATTATCTGCCTACAGATCAATGGGAATTGGAAAAAAATTCATGGAAGTACATGACAAATTTTTACAAAAGAATAATATTGTAAAAAGCACATTGACTACTGATTCTTGCAGAAAGAATAATAGGACAATACATTTCTATACCGAATTGGGATATAATAAAGATAAATGCATTAAAAAAGACTTACATCTAATCAAGACCTATTCTCTTCCTTCGGCATAATCGTTAAGCTTCTTTCATAGTGCACTGGACATTTCTCACTCTCCACTGGACATCCGTGAGACTTATAAAGCGTGATTGAATCTAAATATGCATGCTAAAAGAGTTTGAACCAAGATTATACCAGCAGACCATACTGGCGACTGCGGTGAATTATAATACGCTTGTCGTGCTTCCTACGGGAATGGGCAAGACAGGAATCGCGCTGATGCTGGCATCTCAACGTCTTAGCACGCATCCGGATTCTAAAGTATTGATACTCGCGCCAACCAAACCGCTTGTCGAACAGATCAAATCGGTTTTCCAGAAAAGTCTTGATGTTCCATCTGATAAGATTGTGATGTTCACAGGCAATGTCAGTTCTGAGAAACGTTCCGAATTGTGGAAAGATGCGCTTGTTATTGTTTCTACGCCACAGGGGCTTGAGAATGATATCATCAACAAGAAGATTGACCTAAAACAAGTATCGCTGCTTGTGCTTGATGAAGCGCACCGCGCAACTGGTGACTATTCATATGTATGGCTCACCAAACAATATACTGACAAAGCTAGTTTCCCGCGCGTTCTTGCGCTGACTGCTTCTCCTGGTTCTGATATAGAAAAGATAACTGAAGTCTGCACTAACCTGCACATTGAAGAAGTTGAAGTGCGTACTTCTGATGACCCTGATGTTAAACCATACATACAGGACGTGAAGATAAGATGGATGGAAGTCGAACTGCCTGAACAATTCCTTGACATAAAGAAATTTCTTGATGCTGCGCTCAAATCAAAACTCAGTGAAATCAAAACATATGGATATCTAAATCAAGCGCAAGTCAATCAGCCGACAAAGACTGATATATTAAAATTGCAAGGAGCACTTCACGGATATGCTGCGCAAGGAGATAAAAGCTATGAAGTGCTGAAATCTATGTCGCTGGCTGCCGAAGCCATGAAGATATATCACGCGCTTGAGCTTGTACAGAGCCAAGGAATAAACAGCTTGTATTCATATCTGACAGATCTTGAGAAGCAAGCGCTTACATCCACAACTAAAGCAGTGCAGAATCTTGTTCGCGATATCAATTTCAGGTCTGCGCTAATCAAGACGCGAGAGTTGGATGAGAAAGGCGTTACCCATCCTAAGCTCGAGTGCTTGAAGATATATATTGAAAAAGTCCTAAAAGAGAATCCTTCATCCAAATCAATCATATTCAGCCAATATCGAGACACTGTGTCCAAGATACATGAGTCTATCAAGGACATACCTGGAGTCAAACCGGAAATATTCGTAGGACAAGCGAAAAAGAAAGATATAGGAATGTCGCAGAAACAGCAGATAGAATTGCTAGACAAATTTAGGAACGGCGACTTCAATGTACTTGTTTCCAGTTCAGTCGGTGAAGAGGGTCTAGATATACCTGCAGTAGATAATGTCATATTCTATGAACCAGTGCCTAGCGCAATAAGGACTATTCAACGTAAAGGAAGAACTGGGCGTCTAGACAAAGGCAATGTTGTAGTCCTTTGCGCTAAAGATACAATCGATCAGAGCTATAGATGGTCTGCGCATTATAAAGAGAAACGTATGCATAATATCCTAAAGGATTTCAGCGGCAGATTCAAGATGAAGAAAGCGAGCGAAAGGAGATTGACAAGTTATACTGCCCCTCGCGCCCCGCCTGTGCAATGCGAGAATGGAACTAAATTAAAACTATTTGTTGATTTCCGTGAAAAAGGAAATCCTGTGATCAAAGAATTGATCGATATGAATGTAGACGTAAATCTTGAGAAGCTGAATGTAGGCGATTATGTATTGTCTAATCGCGTAGGCATTGAATACAAGAAAGCAGAAGATTTCGTCAATTCAATATTAGATGGACGATTACTCGTGCAGGTCAAAGAATTGAAGAATGCATATGAACGACCATTGTTCATTGTTGAAGGCGACCAAGACATATTCTCTATACGTAATATACACCCTAACGCTATTCGCGGGATGCTGACGACTATCGCAATCAGCTACGGCATACCTATATTGATGACTAAGAATTTCAGGGATACTGCGGCGTTGTTGCAGACTATAGCTAAACGAGAGCAGGATGAATGCGCTTCTACTTTTTCTCCTCATGGGAGCAATAAACCTAAGACTTTGAAGGAGCAACAGGAGTATATAGTGTCTGCATTGCCGGGCGTAGGCGGCGGTCTTGGAGTTCAGCTACTTCAACAGTTTAAAACTCTCAAAAAAGTGTTTAACGCAAGTGAAGACGAACTTCAAAAGATTGACAAGATCGGCGAGAAGAAAGCAAAGGATATCAAGACAATAGTTGAAACGGAGTATATATAAGTATATAAAATTCATTTGATTTATATTAAATATGGTAAATCTTAGCCAGGCGCTATTGCATTATAAACGTCCGGAGATACAGAGAGAGATTGCTCTGCATGCGCGCGAGAAAGAAGTATGCGGCAGTTTCAATAATGAAGGATTCTCTAAACGTCCGGATATTGTAGAATATCCCAAAGATGTACTAGAGATGGTTATGCGGGGGATAACATCATTCCATTGTTCAGAAGAGCTATGGAATGAACCTATGCAGCTCATGCCTTCACTACCTAAGAATCGGCTTGACGAACTGCGTAAAGGCTGGGACTTAATATTAGATATAGACTGCAAAGAGCTTGAGTTCTCTAAAATTGCGGCGCACTATCTTATAGAGGCGTTAAAGTATCATGGAATCAAATCAGTCTACTGCAAATTCTCAGGCAATCATGGATTCCATATAGGCGTGCCGTTTGAAGCGCTGCCGGAAAAAGTCCTTGAACTCGAGGTCAAGAATCTGTTCCCTGAAGCGCCTAGACGTATAGCGGCATACTTGAAATCAATGATAGATCCGCATTTGCGTAAAGCGTTGATGGAGAAATACACAAATGAACAGATTGGCGAGATGATTAAAAAACCGGTGAGCGATTTCGTAATCGATGGGTTACTGCAGCCATTCGAGTTCCTAGAGATTGATACTGTACTAATTTCCAGCAGGCACATGTACAGAATGCCTTACTCATTCAATGAGAAGTCTGGATGGGTGTCTATACCTATAAGACCTGAAGATGTGCTCACATTCAATAAAGAATCGGCAAAACCCGAGAAAGTTATTGTTTCAGGGATAAAATTCCTAGAACGCGACATTACGCCTAACCAAGCCAACCGCCTCTTCGTACAGGCCTATGATTTCAATCCTGAGATAAAAGAAGCTGAAGAAGAAAAAAGAATTGAACGGAAGTTCGAGGATCTGCAGCAGGCTGTACCTGAGCAATATTTCCCGCCGTGCATACAAAAGATATTCGGCGGACTGGAGGACGGCAAAAAGCGCGCAATATTCGTGCTTATCAATTTCCTATCGAATGTCGGATGGAGCAAAGACCAGATTGAGCAGAGATTATATGATTGGAACAAAGTCAATCCTGAACCTCTGCGTGAAGTGTATATCAAAGGACAGCTCGCATCTCTCCGATATAAAAAAAATAAAGTGCTGCCACCTAATTGTATCAGCAATGCATATTATAAGGATCTGGGATTGTGCAATCCTGATAATCTCTGTGCTCGTGTGAAAAACCCTGTGAACTATTCTAGAAGAAAAATACTGGCGCAGAAGAAGGCTGAAGAGAAACCTAAAGCAGAACGCTCAAAACTTTCAGAAGAGCAGAAGGCTATGAGGCGCGCATATCGTGAAAAAATCAAGCAAGAAAAATCTCCGAGTACAGGCACGGCAATAGCTGATAAACCTCCAGAGGAGACTCCGAAGGAGCTTCTAGAATAGATAGCTTTAAATACCCCTATCGAAACCTAAATCTAAATCCTCAGAATCTAAGGATTCTGAATAAAGTTCAAAGGCCTGATAAGATATCCTTTTTCAGTACCGAAAGTCATACATACTTTCTTCTAGAAAAAGGGATTCGAAAGGTCGTTTTGATCATAGAAAATGGGTACAAGAAGAAATCCAAGACACGGAACTATGCAGTTCTGGCCAAGAAAAAGGTCAGACAAGCCTTATGCTAGTGTTAATTCCTGGGCTGTCGCTAAAGATGTGACTCCTTTGGCATTCGCCGGTTACAAGGTAGGAATGACCCACATTATGCTCGACGACAAAAGGCCAAACTCAATGACCAAAGGCGAAAAAATCTCATGGCCAGTAACAATCCTGGAATGCCCGCCATTGACCGTTCACTCAGCTCGTTTCTACAAAAACACCCCTTACGGAAGGAAAGTCATAACTGAAGTTCTTAACTCAAAACCTAAAAAACACGTCGCTAGAAAAGTAGTAATACCTAAATCAGTCAAGCAGAATTTCGATAACTTGCCTAATTTCGACGATGTTACAATGCTGGTTCATACTAATCCAGACTTGACCGGAATCGGCAAGAAGAAACCAGACATATTCGAAGTCGCTATCGGCGGCACAAAAGACGAGAAACTGAATTATCTGAAACAGAATCTCGGCAAAGATTTCGCAATCCAAGATGTATTCAAAGAAGGCGCATTGATCGATGTCCACGCAATCTCAAAAGGACACGGCTATTGCGGCGTTGTAAAGAAATACGGCGTAGCTATCAGGAGCCACAAATCAGAGAAGACCAAAAGGGGATGCATCCAAGGTCCTCAAGGTTATGATAAAGTACTTACAACAGTCCCTAAATCCGGAAAGATTGGATACCATATGAGGACAAATTACAATCAAGTCATATTGAAAATAGATTCTGACGCGACCAAAGTCAATCCAGTAGACGGATTCGGACATTACGGAATCGTCAAGAACCAATATATACTAGTCAAAGGTTCTGTAATCGGAGTCAAAAAAAGATTGGCTATCCTATGCAGAGCTATCAGACCAAATCAAAAGAAAACCATCGGTGCATCTACTGTGTCATGGATAAGCACACAATCAAAACAAGGACGATAGAACGATAATACCACAAAATGAAAATCTACGATATCACTGGAAAAGAAGTCGGCAAAATCAATATGCCTCATCAGTTCAATGAAGAGATCAGGTCAGACCTGATTCATAGAGCTGTTGTTACCATTGAAGCGAATAAAAGACAGCCGTACGGCGCATTCGCTGAAGCTGGTAAAAGGAATACCGTAAGAATCTCCAAAAGAAGGAGAAATTTCAGAACTTCCTACGGAATCGGTATGGCACGTACTCCTCAGAAAGTGATGAGCGTAAGAGGTACAAGATTCAATTGGGTCGGCGCATTCGCACCTAACGCAGTCGGCGGAAGAGGCGCGCATCCACCAAAATCCGAGAAGATCTGGACTCAGAACATAAACAAGAAAGAGAACAGGAAAGCTATAAGAAGCGCAATCAGCGCAACAATCATGCCTGACCTTGTAAAACAAAGAGGTCATATAATCCCAGAAATATATCCATTCATACTTGACGATAAAGCATTATCACTGGAAAAAACATCTGAAGTCGTGCAGATGCTGGACAAGCTCGGTTTCGAAAATGAACTGAAAAGGAGCGAAGACAGGAAAGTAAGAGCCGGCAAAGGCAAATCCAGGGGTAGAAGATACTCACGCGCAAAATCATTATTGATAGTCGTGGCTGATAAACGCTGCGCATTGGCGAAATCCGCAAAGAACATACCAGGCGTCGACGTGATAAACGCGAAGAACCTGAACGCTTCATTGCTTGCGCCAGGCGGAGTGATGGGAAGAGCCACAATATACACAAAAGACGCTGTCGAAAAGATAGCTAAGGAAAAATTATTCGAATAGATGCAAAATGGATCCACACACAATAGTCAAATACCCAGTATCGACGGAAAAAAGTATCAGATTGATGGAATCTGAAAATAAATTAGTGTTCAGGGTAGAGATCAAAGCATCCAAAGAAGAGATTAAAAAAGCAATTGAAGAATTATTCAATGCAAAAGTCATCAAAATCAACACAATGATCACCACAAAAGGCGAAAAAAGGGCATATGTGAAGTTCAGCCCGGAAACGCCAGCGATAGACATAGCGACACAGCTAGGTCTGATGTAAGGTATAGAAAATGGGTAAAAACATAATTCAACAGGCGAGAGGAAAGGGCAGCACCACTTATAGAGCTCCTAGCTTCAAATACAAAGGCAAATCAAGGCATTTGCCTATGTCAACTACACCTCTTACCGGCAAAGTTGTAGAAATTATACACTGTAGAGGCCATTCAGCGCCATTGCTTAAAGTGCAATTCAACGGATTCGAATACGGCTTAATGGTCGCTCCTGAAGGAATCAGGATAGGCGACAACATCACTTATGGAACACAAGAGATCAAAACAGGAAACTGCATGAAACTCATAGATATGCCAGAAGGCACTATCGTATATAATATAGAAGTACAGCCAGGCGACGGCGGAAAAATGGTAAGAGCCGGCGGAGCATTCGCTAAAGTAATCGCTAAATACAACAACAGAGTCATTGTACAACTCCCTTCAAAGAAACAAAGGGAATTCATGCCAGAGTGCAGGGCAAGCATAGGCATATTGGCAGGCGGCGGAAGACTTGAGAAACCTCTATTGAAAGCAGGAGCTGCGTTCCATAGAATGAAAGCAAGGAACAAGCTATGGCCAATAATCGGAGGCAAATCTGCAAACGCAGTCGACCACCCATACGGAGGCGGAAGTTCGGCAAGAAAAGGTAAACCAACTATCGCGCCTAGATTCGCACCGCCTGGTAGAAAAGTCGGTATGATAAGACCTAGGAAATCCGGCAGAGCTAAATCTGTCAGGATTGCTGCATAGAGGAAATAAAAATGGTCAAAAAAGAATTCAAATACTACGGAAAAAGCGAAGCTGAAGTAATGAAGATGAGCATAAAAGAATTCGCAGACATCTCACCTTCAAGAGTAAGAAGAGTATTGAACAGAGGCTTCACAGAATACCAGAAAGCTCTGCTTGAAAAAGTAAGAGGCGGTAAAAGGACCATAAGAACACATTGCAGAGATATGATCATAATTCCAGAATTGATTGGAAAGACAATCAATGTACACAGCGGAAAAGAGTTCGTGCCGGTAATCATCCTGCCTGAAATGATCGGGCATTACTTAGGCGAGTTTGTGATGACCAGAAGGAAAGTCGCACACAACGCACCAGGTATCGGAGCAACCAGATCCAGCGCGAGCGCTTCAGTAAGATAAAGGGCATAAAATGGCAGACTACAATTATTCAACGCAGATCAACGGAGAAAAGACTGCACGCGCAGTCGGAAGAGATTTAGGAATCTCTACCAAGTTCAGCATAGAGATCTGCAGATTGATAAGATACAAGAACCTGAAAAAAGCTAAAGCTTTGCTTGAATTGACCCTTGACATGAAAAGAGCTATCCCATTCAAAAGAGCGGTATTCGATCTCGGCCACAAGCCAGGAATGGCAGCTGGCAGATTCCCACTTAAAGCATGCGAAGGCATACTTGAGATATTGAATTCAGTGGAAAAGAATGCAGCTTTCAAGAATCTTGATGTGAACAACCTCAAGATTGTGCATATCAACGCGCAGAAAGCAAGCAGACCTTACCATCCAGGAAGACAATCCGGAACAAAACATAAGAGATCACATATTGAAATCGTAGTCGCTGAACAGAAAGCGCCAAAAGCTGCTGAAAAAAAGACAGCGCAATCAAAATCAAAAAAAGCACCAGAGGCTAAACAATGATCGAAAGAAAATTCGTAGATGAGCATAAAAAAGAATTCCTCGTGGAAGAGTTCATCAGGGAGAACCTCAAAGGAGTAGGTCATTCCAAGACACAGGTTAGAAAAACACCTCTGGGCGAAAAAATCATAATCTTCTCCTCAAGGCCAGGATTAGTTGTCGGTCGCGCAGGAGCGAATATCAAAAAATTGACAAAATTATTGAAGACAAGATTCAACTTCGAGAATCCTCAAATCGAGATCGCTGAAGTTGAAAATGTCAATCTAGATCCTCAGATTGTCGCTGAAAAGATTGCGAATTCGTTAGAAAAATTCGGCGTCAACAAATTCAAAGGCATAATGCACAAAGCAATGACCGATACAATCAATTCCGGCGCAAAGGGAGTTGAAATCCGTCTAGCAGGCAAATTGCCTAGCGCAAGAGCGAAAATCTGGAAAGTATATGCAGGTTACCTGAAAAGATGCGGAGATCCTGCAGTATCAGGCATAAAATTAGCAAAGATGCAAGCATTGCTGAAAACAGGCATAATCGGCATCCAAGTGCGTATAATGCCGCCAGATCTGAAACTTCCAGATAAAGTCGTTATTTATGACTCTATCCAAGAAGATCAAGTTCCTAAAATAGTCCCTAAAGAAGAAGTAAAACAAGAAAAAGCACCAAGAAAACCTAGGGCTAAAAAACAAAAAGAAACAGCTAAAGAAGCTGTGAAAGAACCTGAGAATGCACCAGCAGAGGCAAAAGATGAAATCAATAAAGAATAAGGAACTGAACAAGCTATCCGCTGAAGAATTGCAGAGTAAACTCTCTGAAGTAAGAGTAGAATTGATGAAAGCTAACGCTCAAGTGGCAATGAAAACCACACCACAGAATCCAGGCATGATAAAGACCAACAAAAAGATGGTTGCCAGGATCCATACGCTATTAACACAAAAATCAGGTAAAAAGGAGGAATAATGTCAGAAGTATGTTCACAATGCGGCTTACCGAAAGAGCTGTGTGTCTGCGAAACAATCGCTAAAGAAAGCCAATCGATAAAAGTTTACGCCTTGAAGAAGAAATTCGGAAAGGTATACACCGTAATCGAGGGCATAGACGAAAAAGACATCGATCTCCGCGAAGTGGCCAAGACGCTGAAAGCGAAACTCGCCTGCGGCGGAACAGCCAAGGAAGGCAAGATTGAGCTTCAGGGCACACATCTGAACAAGGTCAGGGAAATCCTGGTCGGGCTCGGATTCGCAAAAGAAATGATAGAAATCAAATAAAGTTCATGGATGATCGCCGAAAGACGAGCATCTGATAATCAAATAAGGTGTTAAAATGACCAACCAATGCAATGACAAAAACTGTCCTGTACACGGCGGCCTCACAATAAAAGGCGCTGCAGTCTATGGTACTGTGGTGTCCGATAAAATGGCGCATACCGCAACAGTCCAATGGGCAAGAAAATTGTTCATCCCAAAATATGAAAGGTATCAAGCTAGACTCAGCAAGATCAAAGTTCACAATCCAGCGTGCATAGACGCGAAAACCGGAGATTATGTAAAATTGAGAGAAACAAGGCCGTTGAGCAAAACAAAACATTTCGTAATCGTTGAAGTGCTAGGCAAAAAAGGATTCGTGCAGATTAAGCATGAAGAGCTATTGACCAAGCATGAAAAAGAAGCTTTGAAAGAAAAAGTTGAAGCTAAGAAAAAAAGCAAAACTGAAGAGGTATCTGAAGAATGAGACCAATCAGTTCAGCTATAACAAGAGGATTACCGCTCCAAGCAGAAGTTGATGTATGCGACAATTCAGGAGCTAAAGTCATCAAGATATTCGCTGTAAAGGGCCATAAGACCGTTAAAGGCAAAATCCAATCCGCCGGAATCGGAGACTTGGTCTGGGCAGCAGTCAAAAAAGGAAAACTCGAAATGAGAAAAACAGTCGTAAACGCTGTTATCGTTAGGCAAAGAAAAGAATTCAGAAGGCCTGACGGCACAAGAGTAAAATTCGAAGACAATGCGGCAGTCGTGCTTAAGGACGATAAGGGCAACCCAAAAGGGACATTGATTAAAGGACCTATCGCAAAAGAAGTCGTCGGCAGATGGCCAGCAGTATCAAAATTAGCTAAAATCGTGGTATAAAAATGAGACAAGGAAAATTTTCAAGGACATGGAAAGCAAGCGTTCTCACTAAAAAGCAGAGAAAATATGTGTATAACGCGCCATTCCATATAAAAAGTAAATTCATGAGCTCCCACTTATCAAAAGACTTGAGCGAAAAGTACGGCATGAGGAACATCGAAGTAAGGAAAGATGACAAAGTTAAGATCGTAAGAGGCCAGTTCAAAGGAAAAACCGGCAAAATCTCAAGGGCTGATGTTAAACATACAAAAATCTATGTCGAGGGCATCGAATTATTCAAGAAAGACGGCTCAAAATCACAATTCCCAATACATCCTTCAAAAGTTATAATCACCGAGCTCGCGCTTGGCGATAAGAGAAGGATGAAACACGTTAAAAAAGAAATTACAAAGAAAACAGCTACCGGAGGCAAAGTGAAAAATGGTTAGGAATCATCTGAAGGTAATAACTGCACCTAGAACCTGGCCGGTCCCTAGGAAGAACAAAGTATGGATAACTAGGCCAAACTCTGGAGCGCATAAACTAAGCCTATCATTATCATTGAATTCAGTGCTAAAAGATATATTGAGCTTCGCGAACACCAGGAAAGAAGTCAATTACATCCTAGGCAAGCAAGAAGTTCTTGTAGACGGCTCAAAAAGAACCGACAAGAAATTCGGAATCGGTATAATGGATACATTGGCATTGCCACTTGTAAAAAAATATTACAGAGTAATGTTCGATAAGTTCGGCAAACTTAGCTTTGTAGAGATTACCGAGCATGAATCTAAGATGAAACCTGCGAAGATCGTCAATAAGACCTGCGTAAAGGGCGGAATCGTGCTCAACTTGGATGACGGAAGGAACATACCTGTAGCAAAAGACACATACAAGACAGGCAATTCAGTCATCATAGAACTGCCATCGCAGAAGATTGTCAAGCAGCTGCCTCTGCAGAAAGGAGCATATGTCTACCTTATCGGCGGAAAGCACTTAGGCGAATCAGGCAAGGTAGAAGAGCTGAACGGAATACACATCATATTCAAAACTCACAGCAAGCTGATCAAGACATTAACAAAATATGCATTGGTCATCGGCGAAGAGAAACCAGAGATAAAATTAAGTGAATAAAATGACAAACCCAATGAGACTATTGAGGATAGAGAAGATCACTCTCAATGTAGGAGCTGGCAAGGACCAGTCAATGCTGGACAAAGGTGTCAAGCTATTGAAGATGATCACTGGCATAGACCCAGTCAAAACTCTTGCTAAGAAAAGGATTCCAGGATGGGGATTAAGGCCAGGACTGCCTATCGGATGCAAGCTGACTCTCAGGAAACAGAAAGCGACAGAAGTGCTTACTGCATTACTAGCCTCAAAAGAAAATAAATTGTACGATCACCAGTTCGATGAATTCGGAAATTTGGCATTCGGCATACCTGAATACATCGACATCCCGAATGTAAAGTATAACCCTGAAATCGGAATTATGGGATTAGAAGTTTGCGTGACCATAATCAGGCCAGGTTTCAGAATCAAAGACAGAAGACTTCAGAATAAGAAAGTTCCTGCAAGACATAAAGTCACAAAAGAAGAAGCAATCAAATTCATGAAAGACACATTCAAAATCAAAATATTGTCAGATGAGAATAGCGAAGAGAGTGAGGAATAAAAATGACCTATAGCGATCACACTAAAATGGCAAGACAACTTAAAGTCAAGCCTGCAAAATTGCAAAAATTCCTTAAGCATAATGCTCCAAAAGCAAGAAGCTGCGGATTCACTAAGAAAAAATGCGCAAGATGCGGAAACATCAGAGCGCACATCGGCAGCTACGGCCTACATCTATGCAGGCAGTGCTTCAAGGAAATCGCATTAAGCATAGGTTTTAAAAGATACAATTAAGGTGCAAAAAAATGACACTAAACGATCCATTATCAAACTCAATGTCGAAAATATTGAATGCTGAGAAAGCAGGTAAAGAGACTTGTATCATAGCTTCATCTAAGATCGCAAAAGAAGTATTGAACTTGATGAACAAGCATCATTATATTGGACAATTCAAAGAAATAAAGGCAAGGGGCAGTAATCTGCTTGAAGTCAGCCTATTGAAAAACATCAACAAATGCGGAGTAATCAAACCGAGATTCGCAGTCGCAAAAGACGGAATAGAAAAATATGAAAGAAGGTACCTTCCAGCTAAAGATTTCGGATTCCTGATCATATCAACCAATAAAGGATTAATCACACACGAAGAAGCAAAACTCAAGAACATCGGAGGCAAGCTTATAGCTTACTGCTACTAAAATGAAAAAAGATACTGTAATGGACAATGACCTTGAAATCCCGCAGGGGATCGAAGCAAGAGTAGAGCATAATAAAGTCTTCATCAAAGGACCAAAAGGCTCGCTTGAACGCGAATTCCTAAGCAAAAGTATAGTGATTTCAAAGGATAGCAATCTTATCAAGTTCACTGCAAGACCAGCAAATAAAAGGAACAAAACCATGATGAACACATTCATGGCCCATATAAGAAACATGCTGAATGGCGTAGTGAATGGATATTCATACTCATTGAAAGTATGCTCAGGCCACTTCCCGATAACTGTAGCGTTAAAAGGAAATGAATTGAGCGTCAAAAATTTCCTCGGAGAGAAAATTCCGAGAGTAGTCAAAATCAACAGCGATGTCAAAGTAAAAGTCGAAGGAGATAAAATCACTGTCGAAGGGATCGATATCGAGAAGACTGGCCAATGTGCAGCAAGCATCGAGCAGTCCACAAGGATCACAAACAGAGACAGAAGGATTTTCCAAGACGGAATCTGGATCACATCCAAACCTGGTGCATAAAGATGGAACACAAAAGATTGTTGGAAGTAAGGAAAGTTCAAAAGAACAGGAAACCACACTTCCGCAGAAAAGGATGCGCGAAAAAAGTAAGGATTAAAGATAAATGGATCAGGCCTAAAGGGCTTAGCCATAAGATGAGAATGAGATTAAGAGGCAACCCTCTATGCGTATCCATCGGATATAGATCACCAGCTGATGTAAGAGGATTCACCAAATCAGGATTCATGCCAGTAGTCGTGTTCAATGTGAACGACCTTATGAAACTGGATCACAAACTCAATACAGCAGTCATCGGTTCAACCGTTGGCCAAAGGAAAAGAGTAGAGATAATCAAGAAAGCAAAAGAAATGAAAATAGACGTCAATAACATACAGGACGGACATAAATATATCACTCACGTCGAAAATGACCTCAAAGACCGCAAGGACAGGAAACTGAACAGGGCTAAATCAAAAGAAGAAAGAATAAAGCACGCAGAGAAAAAAGCCCAAGAGAAAGCGGCAGAAGACAAGAAAAAAGCTTCAAAAGAAAGCGAAAAATCTATCGACGAAAGGACTGAAGAAAGTCACAAGAAAGAGCAGGATGAGAAGAACAAAGTCCTGACTCAGAAGGAATAAACATGCAACTCACATCACAGAAAAGATTGGCAGCTCAGATACTGAAAGTATCTCCTTACAAGATAAGGATAGACCCTAACAGATTGGATGATGTAAAAGAATGCATCACAAAAGCTGACATAAGGGGACTTATCATAGACAATGCGATAACTGCAAAACCTGTGAAGAACAGCTCAAAAGGAAGAATCAGACTTAACCTCGAGCAGAAACGTAAAGGAAGACAATCCGGTAAAGGCTCAAGGAAAGGCAGATTGACTGCAAGATCAGACAGGAAAACTACCTGGGTCCACAAAATAAGGAAACAAAGGATCTTCCTTCAAGATTTGAAACTCAAAAATATGCTCACAACTAGCGAATTCAGAGAATTGTATATGAAAGCTAAAGGCGGATTTTTCAGGAGCAAAGACCACCTTAAATTATACATAAATGAAAGGGGATATATTAAGAAAAAATGACAACTACAAGATATAGTCTAGGATATAGGAGAAAACGTCTTGGCAAGACTGATTACAGAAAAAGATTGAATATGCTGAAATCAAAAATGCTGAGAGTAGTTGTAAGAAGATCAAATAGAAATCTTGTTTTGCAGCTCATACAATATCATGCTGATGGCGATAAAGTCTTATTGGCCGCAGACTCAAAAGAATTGAAAAAATTCGGTTGGGTTGTTAATGCAGGCAATACTCCTGTCGCGTATCTAACCGGTTTCTTGATGGCGAAGAAAGCTTTGAAAAAAGGCTTGAACGAAGGTATATTCGACGTCGGATTACATAAGATGTCCAAAGGATCAAGAATATACGGCGCATTAAAAGGATTGATTGACGGCGGACTTAAAGTCCCATGCTCTGAAGAGATTTTCCCTGCAGAAGATAGATACACCGGCAAACATATCGAGAATTACGCTAAAATGCTTGAAAAAGATAAAGAAAAATACAATAAGATATTTTCATTATACTTGAAACACAAAGTCAATCCTACTGAATTGACAAAATTGTTCAACAAAACTAAAGATGCTATTGTCAAAGGTGCTTAAAGATGGCTACTGAAAAAAATAAAATTGATGCAAAACATGAAGAACCGCAGGTAGAATCTATCTCAGAGAAAGAACTCGAAAAGATAGAATCAGTGGTACAAGGTAAACCAGTAGGCCCTGAAAGCGCAGTATCAGAAGCAGTTAAAGCATGGAAACCAAAAACTTCTCTAGGTAAGAAAGTCGTTAGCGGAGAAGTAAACGATCTCGGTGCAGTGCTTGACAGAGGCGAAAAGATACTTGAAGCTGAAATAGTAGATATGCTTATTCCAAATCTCCAAAACGATCTCCTGCTTATCGGACAGGCAAGAGGCAAGTTCGGCGGCGGTCAGAGGAGAGTATTCAAAACAACACAGAAAAAGACTAAGAAAGGCAACAAGCCTAAATTCTCTACATGCGCAGTTGTCGGCAACGCAGACGGATTCGTCGGCATAGGATTCGGCAAAAGCATAGAGACAGTGCCTTCACGTGACAAGGCAATCAAAAGAGCTAAATTGAACATAATGAAAATCAGAAGAGGCTGCGGTTCATGGAAATGCAACTGCGGAGAACCTCACTCAATACCTTACCAGATCGGCGGTAAATGCGGCTCAGCAGAAATACTAATAATGCCAGCGCCTAAAGGTACAGGACTCAAAGTAGAAAAAGAATGCGCGAAAATATTGAAGCTTGCAGGTATCAAAGACGCATGGTCAAAAACTCGCGGACAGACTGGCACCAAAATCAATCTGGTCGAAGCTTGCTATCAAGCGCTGAAAAATCTGACCTCTACAAAAGTCAAAGAAGAGTACTTCGAGAAACTCGGAATTACAGACGGACCTTTGAAATCAAAGACTGAAGATCACGAATTCATGAAATCAATGAAAGTCAAATCCGGAAAAACTACCGGTGAGGCAGAAGAATGAGTAAAGAAACATCCAAGAAAACTGAAAACGTGAAAGTCCACACTAAAAAAATAGCAGTGGTCATGGTTAGAGGACGTTTCGATATGTGCGATACAGAATTGGACACATTGGACATGCTCAAATTGTACAGGAAGAATTTCTGTTCAGTTGTGAATGATACTCCAGCGATGAAAGGCATGATTCATGCAGTCAAAGATTTCGTTACTTTCGGCAATATCGATGATGAAACTTTCAAGATGCTAGTTGACAAAAGAGGCGAAGAGTACAAAGGACCAGTTTCCGATGATACAGGCCGTGTCAGCTACAAAAGAAAATATTTCGAATTCAACGGCAAGAAATATAAACCTTATTTCAGACTCAATCCACCAACTAAAGGCTTTGGCAGGAAAGGCGTCAAGATACCTTTCGTCAGTGGTGGAGCATTAGGCGATAGGAAAGAGAAAATCAATGATCTTATCAAGAGGATGCTATAAAAATGACAGTCAACAGACGTAAAAAAGCAAGCAGAATGCGTGGTACACATACTCACGGATGGGGCGCTAAGAAGAAACATAGAGGCGGCGGTCATCGTGGTGGTAGAGGTAATTGCGCAACTGGTAAACGTGCTGATGCAAAAAAACCTAGCATCTGGAAAGAATATGCTACTTATTTCGGCAAACACGGATTCGTGCACAAAAATGCAGTCAAAATCAATGCAGTCAATCTAAGATACCTTGAAAATCATATCGACGTTTTGGTTGAATGCAAAAAAGCTTCATTCAATAATGGAACTTATACAATCAATCTAACTGAAATCGGATATGACAAACTGCTTTCAAAAGGCGCAGTTTCTAAAAAATTCGAGATAATCGTAGATTGCGCTACTGAATCGGCTATCGCTAAAGTTAAGAAAGCCGGCGGTTCTGTTACAGTGTCTGAAGAATCTACACCTGAAGCTCCTAAGAAAGAAGCTGAAGAGAAAGACGAAGAATAGATTCGGTCTATTCTATATTATTTCTTATTTACTTATTCATTTTATTACTCTATCCTGGATACTCGCTACGCTCGGTCAATGTCACCTCACATCTACTTCTTGTTTTAAATTTCAAGATAAATCTTATATCTCATGTAAAGCTAGTATGTTCAGAAAGGACATTGACTTTATCCAGAATAGAGCTTATTTTATATAACCGATAGCTTTTTATAGGATATTTTATTCTAAGCTAACATGGACAGCATATGGGTAAGAATCAGAGAAAACATACCTGAAGTAATCAAACCAATCCAAAAACTCTCATTCAAAGAGAAACTTAAATGGACTGGTATGGTGCTTGCTTTGTATTTCATATTAGGTATTGTGCCATTATTCGGACTTGGAGAGAACGCGCTTGCCCAATTTGAATATCTATCCATTCTACTCGGCGCTAAATTCGGATCAATTATCTCTTTAGGTATCGGCCCGATTGTCACTGCTTCCATCATACTGCAATTGATGAATGGAGCAGGATTCTTGAATTTAGATCTTACTTCTACTGATGGAAGGAAACAATATGAAGCTATCAATAAAGTAGTAACATATGGATTTGTTCTTTTCGAAGCATTCGTCAACGTGTTCATGGGCGGTTTCGCGCCATCCACTATATATCAAGGCACTTCATTATATTTACAACTCGAGCTATTGCTCGTATTCCAGATATTCCTCGGCGGCGTCATGATAGTATTCCTTGACGATGTCTGCCAGAAATGGGGTTTCGGTTCCGGTATCAGCTTATTCATCGCAGCCGGAGTAAGCCAGCAATTATTCTTCAGGATGTTCAGCTGGACTGCATCACCTAGCAATCCTAACGTAGCTACAGGAGCGCTTCCAGCATTGTTCCAAAGCCTTGCGGCAGGAGATCCTACGACCGCAGTTTTGATGGGCGCAGGAATCATATCAACATTGGCGGTATTCGCATTCTCAGTATACGCTCAATCTATGAAAATTGAAATACCTCTTTCATTCGGAAGAGTTCGCGGATATGGCATAAGATGGCCATTAAGTTTCATGTATACATCCAACATCCCAGTCATATTGATTGCAGCATTGCTTTCTACTTTACAGCTATGGGCAAGATTATTAGAAAACTGGGGCTATCCTTTATTGGGAACTTTCGCAGGAGGTTCACCTGCTACTGGATTAGTCACTTGGTTGACAAATCCTAATCTCGTGCATAAAGTAATCACAAAAAGCTTGACTATGTCAGATATGGCGCATTCGGGCGTGTATATGCTGATAATGATGGGCGGTTCAGTATTATTCTCATATTTCTGGGTACAGACAGCTAACATGGACGCACACAGCGTCGCTGGACAGATTATGAAGTCCGGACTGCAAGTGCCTGGATTCAGAAGAGATCAAAGAATCATGGAAAGATTGCTTGATAGATATATCACACCATTGACAATAATGGGCGCTATGACTGTAGGTTTCTTGGCTGCTGTAGCTGACTTGACTGGAACATTGACATCAGGAACAGGTCTACTGCTTACTGTGATGATTATCTACAAATTGTATGAAAGTATCGCAAAGACGCATATGGAAGATATGCATCCTATGCTCAAGAAATTCGTTGAATAGATAAATTAAAACTAGACTAAAATGGTATTCGAATCATTAAACCAAGTTCTTAATCCTGTGTTCGAACCATTACTGAAACTGCCTATTCTTTGGTCTATCATTATTATTTCTTTAATCGTGTCATTGATTATGACCTTGTTCTACAAATGGTTCACAGACCAAAGCGTGATGAAAGCTCTGAAAGATGATATGGGCGCTATGCAAAAAGAAATCAAAGAATTGAGCCATGATCCGGCTCGTGCGCTCGACGTACAGAAAAAGATGATGGAAAAGAATATGGAATATATGATGCATTCATTCAAGCCCACTCTCATCACATTTATCCCGATTATATTGATATTCGGATGGCTAAGCTCGCATCTTGCATTCATGCCGATATTGCCGGGCGAAGAGTTCAGTATTGATGTTAGTTTTGTTGAAGGCACTAGCGGTAATATTGAACTATCTACGCCTATTGGAGTGACTCTGCTTAGCGGCAAAGATGTAACCATTGAAAATGGTAAGGCTGTATGGACTTTGAAAGGCGATGCCGGCGAGCACGATCTGACTTTCAAGTTCAAAGATAGAACTTATATCAAGCCAGTGCTCGTCACTTCAGAACAAAGATATATTGAGCCTGTGAAGGCTATCAATGATGAGTATATTTCACAGATAGCAGTCGGTAATAAAGAGCTTATCCCTCTGAATCTTTTCGGGTGGGAATTAGGCTGGCTAGGCACTTATATCATCATATCAATATTCTCTAGCATGCTATTGCGTAAACTATTGAAAGTGCACTAGACTAATCTATGCAATTCATATCAATTTAAGCGACCGATAGCTTTATAAATCATCCATATATCTCATACATAAAATGCCAACAGGAAAATATAAATCACACCATTTCAGGAGAGTCTTCAAAAGGACACCTGGAGCAAGGAAAGTATTGCACTATGTAGAAAGAGTTGTAAAGGTTCCAAAATGTGGAGTATGCAAGACTACCTTGAAAGGATTACCTAGACTGACTGGCTCTGAATTCAGAAACTTATCAAAATCACAGAAGCGCGTAGAGAGGCCGTTCGGCGGCAATCTTTGCTCAAAATGCGCTAGATCAAAAATAAAACAATACGCAAGGTCGCTGGCAAAATGATTGAAATCGGAAGATTATGCATAAAAACCGCTGGAAGAGACGCAAAACTATACTGCGTGATAATCGATGTTCTCGATGATAATTATGTAATGATTGAAGGACAGACCAGAAGGAAGAAATGCAATATCATGCATCTCGAACCATTGACTAAAGTGTTGAAAGTAAAGAAAAACGCTTCACACGAAGAAGTGGCAAAAGCTTTGAAGGAAATAGGCGTTGAAGTAGTTGCTAAGAAATCAAAGCAGAAAATTGAAAAACCTCTCCAAACAAGGAAAGGTTCAGAAGCTAAAGCTGTCGAAACGAAAAAACCTTCTGCTAAAAAAGCGAAGAAATAGATTTCTATCTAGCTCTTTATCTGATATTCTATTAGGACATATCTTCTATCACAATTAATTTTATAAATAACTTATTCTAAATAGGACTACTATGCAATGCGATATGTGCGGTAAAGAATGCGGAACGATTAAAGCAGTGATTGAAGGCTCTCAACTCAATGTGTGCCCTGATTGCGCTAAATTCGGCAAGATTGTGCCTCAAGATAGAAGGCCTGCGTTCAATAATAATTATAATACTACTCATAACTCCCCTGTGCATAAATCCCAGGTTAATGCTCCTGCAAGCCCAGTGACTTATCTAGCAGTTATTGATGATTTCGCTGATAAGATTAGGCAGAAGCGCGATTCACTCTGCATAACTCAAGATGATCTGGCTAAGATGATGAGCGAAAGAGCTTCTCTTTTCCAGAAGATAGAATCAGGTCATTTCAAACCAAGCATTGAGCTCGCGCGAAAACTTGAAAATTTCCTTAAGATCAAACTTGTAGAAACACGCGAAGAAGAAGCAGTGGCTGCCTCTAAAAAAGACCCAAATATCTTGACCATCGGCGATCTGATACAGATGAAGATGGCGCAATCGAAGAAATAAGAAGATTACATTCTTGAATTTATTCTTGCTCATCGCCTATGAATTTCCAAAGCTCAGCATCCTTGCTTGAGTAGATTTCTTCAAAATTATCCTTGTTGTTCAAGAAGAATAAAAGTCCTTTCTCGCGGTCCGGCCAGAACTCTTTTTTCATGGCTTCATCGAACCAAATATATCTTACATGATTCTCTTTCAGGAAATCTATGACTTTCTCAAAATTCTTAGATTGGAATATATTCAAAGTCATTTCTTCGTTTTTGTTGTCGTAATCATACAATGCAGGCATCCCAGAGATTCCCTCTATCCATTCGCTTCTATCATAATAAGAGAATACATATTCAGGATTATCGGTGTAAGTATCTAGGCCGGCTAATGATTCATAGATACCTGAATTAGGCTCAGCATAAGCTACCTGTTTTATGGAACCAATCCCTGAAATTACTAAACCTGACATTAAAGTCAATAATATCAAATCACGGATAAGCGGAGAGCTCCATTCTCTCTGGAGCAGATAGATGAATCCGTACACTGCAAACATGCATACTGGAAGCAATAAAAAAACGTCAATTGAAAGGTTATAGCCTACTGCCAATCCAAATAATCCTACCATGAACATATAAATATAGGCAAGGTTCGCTTTATAGTCCCAACTTAATTCGAAACCTATCAGGAACAAGATTAAAGTGTAAATATTGAACCCTAGCAGTCCGCCTAGATCGCCGATTAGGTCAGTCACCAAATTTATTACGCCGTGATCAGTCGGAATTGTCTCCATAGCAATTATCGCTAAGAAAAATATTGAGATCATGCTGTATATCAAATCCTTATTATGGTTCCTCGCATAATACACCAATAAAAATGCTAAAAGGACTATAGCTGAATAGAATGATGATAAAGAGACTATCGCGAATATGACATTCGCTTTTGTGAATTCGTTGCGCGACAGGGCTAAAATGCCTTGCAACATCAATGCTAGTGAAAAGAAATATACGTTCAATGATGCGCTGAATAGTATGAATACCGGAGATAAGATAAAGAATGCTGACACCATGAAAATCTCCTTGTTGTCGAAATTCAGTTCTTTCAAAAAGAGCTGAAACTGCTGCAATAACAGCAAGCTTACGATTATTGGCAACAAAATCCAAACGAGTTTCAACCCTATAAAAAATCCTATGAATGCTATCAGTAAATGGAATGGACTGAAGACGAACACTCTATCTTCAATGACCTGCTTCGCTATCTTGATATGATAATAGGATTCTTCTCCGATAGGGACTGAATCCTCATGCACAAATCTGATTATTTGAACTGAAAACATGACTACTATCGCTATTGCGAATGCTGCATACGTCCATCTATTCTCCGAATTCAGCTTATCAAGCAATCTCTTCCACCTTGCATAATGATTCGTATACTACTATCTGCTCGTTAGAATATTTCTTCCTGAAGCAGTTGTTATTGCTCTCAAGGAATTTATATTTCTCTTTAGGCAGCAACAAATAATCCACATTGTACTTATTAAGTATCTTCACTGAGTCAACCACTGATTTAGCCTCAAGGAAATTATCTACATCATCCAGTATAATATCTGGTGATTCTATAAGTATGAAATTGTCGTCAAGCACATTCCTATGGCCAGCTATCCCCGTGATCAAATGGCCGTATTCTAACTTGCTCAAGACTATGCTATTCGCGGGAGCATTCACCTTGAGCCAATCAAGCGCGCCGAGCATATTATCATCCGGAACATTATTGACCTCGTTCTCGCTGGATGCTATAGTATTATTCACCGAAGTGAAAATGAAAACTATCAATATCAATGAGAATATCAAAGTGTGGGATTTTGCGAGCTTTGTCTCCTTTAGGTACATGTTGAAAGATCTCAAACCTTCCCCGCTCAAGATTATCAGAGTTATGCCTATCAACGATAAACCTACCTCTGGCCTGATGAATTTCAGCCAGAGCAAAAGAAATAATGATGCACTGAACCCTATAAACAAATAAAGTTTAGGATTATTTATCTTGAAAGTGTACATATATATCGTGTATATGCCAAATATCAAAGGAATTATCCCTACGGCTACGACGTAGGATAATACATCTACGCCTATGAAATATTCGTTCAAGATTTTCTCAGGAATGTTCTGCCAGATGATATCCGCACCATTGTAGATCAGTGCTTCCTTGAATTGCACAAAATATGCCAATGTCATGAATAATATCGCAAATAGTGATGCTTCAACTTCCATCTTGTTGATATTCACATTATCCAGATTCATGAAAACAAAATAGAATATGAAACTCATAAGAATGGTTAACGATACTGGGGCTATGAATGGAAGGACCAGAATGGTTGTGATGAAATAGTTCAGATTCTTTTCCTCATGCAGGTTCATAAAGAAATATAATGAAAGGAAAATTATAGGGAATGCCAATGATTCCGACGGAGCCGATAGCAGAGTCGCTGAAGCAAGAATGGGTATAAATCCGACAAAAAATGAAGAGTATAGCGAAGCGAAATTGCTTTTTGTGATATCTTTTACTATGAAGAAGATTATAAACACCAATAATGAGATTAACAGATTTGGAACCACCCTCATCGATATGTCTATCCCAACTATTGCGCTGAATAAAGCCATGAGGTAGTAATATACCGGACTTACAATCATATCCCTGCCAGAATAGCTTAACTCATCATAGATCATCGGAAGGCCTGTGTCTAAGATATGCTGTATTTGACGTTCCTCAAAATATCCTCTTGGACTGAATTCCTCAGTTTGGAACGCAAAATATAATCTTGTGCCGAATACTGCGCAGAATATGATGAATAGCAATAGATATTCTTTTTTTATGCTGTTTAACATGTAATATATTGATATTGATAGTATATTTATAATTAACGAAATCATTATATAAAGCGCGGGATCTTTTTTGGGTATGGATAAATCGGGTTCTGGAACAGAAGTGATGGATTCGCTGCTTAAAGGCGGTTATGAAAAAGATATAATTACTACTATATACGGACCTTCAAGCACTGGCAAGACTTGCCTTTCTATGCTCGCCGCAATCAATACGCTCAAACAAGATAAAAAAGTAGTGTATATCGATACAGAAGGCGGATTCTCAATTGAACGTGCTTTACAAATATATCCGGAATTCTTGACCAAATCTGACAACTTCATAATGTTCAAACCTACTTCATTCTTGCAGCAGAAACAAGTTATTGAGAAACTAAAGAACATAATCGCGCAGAATGTCGGTCTTATTGTCGTTGATTCAATCGCAATGTATTATCGTCTGGAAGTAGCGAACGCGCCGGATTACGCCAATGTCAATAAAGATCTTAATGCACAGTTGATGAATTTGCTGGAAATAACACGCGACCATTGCATCCCTGTGATAATCACAAACCAAGTCTATTCTAACATGGACATCAAGAATGAAGTGCACATGGTAGGTGGAGATTTGATAAGATATACCTGCAAGTGCATAATCGAGCTGAAAAAGGCAGGCATAATACGGAAAGCTATTGTGAAAAAGCATCGCGCTATTGCTGAGAATGCCGAGGCTGAGTTCAAACTTGAAGAGAAAGGCGTGTTCTGGAATATATGACTTAAGGGATATACTCGCTATAGTTCCAAAGCGTAAGATTTATAAACCCCCTTCTTATTTCCACTATAAACGCCCGAGTTAACGCGCATCAGGGCAGTTCAGTACTGATTGCGGATTCTTGGGTTAAATATCGACAATATAACATTCACACGTGATACCAAAATGGAACAAAAATCAGCGAATTTCAAGCACATCGTGCGTATAGCAAACACCGATATAGACGGCAATAAAAAGATTGCAGGAGCTCTATTGAGAATCAAAGGCGTAGGCTATATGTTCGCAAACGCATTGTTTGCAATATCAGGCATCGATAAAAGCAAACTTATCGGCGACATATCAGATTCTGAAATGGAAAAAATCAATGATATATTGAAAAATCCATTGAAATATGATCTTCCATTATGGATGCTAAACAGAAGAAGAGATCCTGAAGATGCATCAGTTCAACACTTACTATCAACAGATATCAAATATATCCAAGAAAATGATATCAAAATGATGAAGAAAATGAGAACCTTCAAAGGTGTCAGGCACATGGCAGGATTGCCAGTACGTGGCCAAAGGACAAGGGCTCACTTCAGAAAAGTCGGACGTAAAGCGCTCGGCGTTAAGAAAACATCACCTGCTAAGAAGGCAGGTAAGTAGAGGCTAGAAAATGGGAGATCCAAAAAAATCAAGAAAAAAGTATCAAACACCTAGCCATCCATGGATTAAAGCAAGGATTGACGAAGAAGCTGAAATTGTAAAAGAGTACGGCTTCAAGACAAAACAAGAGATCTGGAAAGTTGATTCCAAATTAAGGAATTTCGCAAGGATCGCTAAAAAACTTATTCCAAGGAAAGACAAACAAGCAGTTATAGAAACCAAACAATTGTTGGATAAATTGACTGCAATGGGCTTGTTAGAAGCTGATTCTCAATTGGATAAAGTCCTTAACATCAATCTCAAAGTATTGCTTGATAGAAGATTGCAATCAATGGTCTGCAAAAAAGGATTCGCAAAGACCATGAAACAAGCAAGACAATTCATAACACACAGACATGTCGCTGTAAACGGCAAAGTAATCACATCACCATCATATCTAGTATCTAAAAAAGAAGAAGCAGTTGTGCAATTCCTGCACACATCAGCATTGGCTAATCCAGAGCATCCTGAAAGGGCATTAGCTTTGAAACCAGCTGAAGCAAAAGAGCTTAAAGCAATAAAAGAACACCCTAAAAAAGTTGAAGAGAAGGTAACTAAAGAATGAGGGACAGAAACGAAAGAAGAGAACAGGTACAATTCAGAAGCGACGATAATTGGGGAATCGTGCATATCTATTCTTCATACAATGATACTATAATCCATATCACAGATATCACTGGATCAGAAAGCATCGCAAGGTCATCCGGCGGGCAAGTTGTAAAGGCTCACCGTTTGGAATCTTCGCCTACCGCTGCTATGATGGCTGCAAAAAAAGCAGCAGAGATAGCTAAGGAAAAAGGCATAAATGCGTTGCATGTCAAAATCAAAGCACCTGGCGGACATAACGGACCGAATAATCCTGGCCCTGGCGCTCAGGCAGCAGTACGTGCTCTATCAAGGATGGGCTTGAAAATAGGAATAATCGAAGATGTCACACCTATACCTCACGATGGATGCAGAAAAAAAGGCGGAAAGAGGGGCAGAAGGGTATGAAAGTCGATATACTCAGCAAGGATAAAGAAAAATTCACATTTATGTTATCAGGTGTCAAACCTGCTTTCGCTAATGGTCTCAGGAGAGCTATGGTGGACGAAGTTCCAGCAATGGCTATCGAAGATGTTGAGATCAAAAAAAATAGTTCAGCATTATATGACGAAATATTGGCTCACAGATTGGGTCTTGTCGTATTAGAAACTGACTTGAAATCATATGAATTGCCAAGTAAGTGCAAATGCAAGGGCGAAGGATGCGCAAGATGCCAACTGCAATTGACATTGAAAGTAAAAGGTCCAGGCGTAGTATACGCAGAAGACATGAAATCTAAAGATCCTAAAGTCGTACCAGCGCAACCAAAAGCGATAATCACAAAATTGTTGAAAGGACAAGAAGTAGAACTTATCGCAACAGCTGTATTGGGTAAAGGCAAAGTGCATACAAAATGGTCACCTTGCTCTGCAACATATAAAAACGAACCGGTTATAGAAATTTCCGGAAAGATTGACAATGCAGAAGAAGTCGCTGAAAAGTGTCCTCTTAAATTGTTCGAAGCTAAAGGCGGAAATCTGAAATTGGTAAAAGATTATCAACACAAATGTCATCTTTGCGAAGCGTGCCAAGAAGCAAGCAAAGGCAAAGTGAAAGTCACATTCAAAGAAGATTCATTCATATATACTGTCGAGCCTTGGGGTCAACTGAAACCAGTTGAGATCGTAAAGGCAGCAGCAGATGTGCTCAGTGAGAAATGCGATGAATTCATTGAGCTGGTAAAAGCAGCGAAGTAAACCGTGGCTTTAACGGTTACACTCATTGCGAGGGTGCCGGAGTGGCCAAATGAATCTCTGGATTCAATAACCAGAATCTACGATTCAGGTTAAACGGGCTAGGTTGAGGCTGTGCTAACGCACATCAAACGCCTAGTGGCTTAGTGCCTGCGCGAGTTCGAACCTCGTCCCTCGCATCACAATCAAAATATCACAGACAAAACAACGAAAATGAAAACAGGACCAACAAACGAAAACCTTGTAAGCTTAATACAGGATCTGAAGAAGAAATCAATAGATGAAAAAGTAAACATCTGGAAGAGAGTAGCTGAGGATCTAGGCAGGAGCACAAGGGAAAGAAGGATTGTCAATCTAATGCGTATCGATAAGAACGCAAAAGACGGCGAAACTGTAGTTATACCTGGAAAAGTCCTAGGAATGGGCGTAATCACCCAAAAAATCGTTGTCGCAGCATTCAGATTCTCTGGTTCCGCAGCAGATAAGATTAAACAAGCAGGCGGAAATGCTATCACTATCACAGAACTTATGGAAAAAAATCCAAAAGGAAGCAAAGTGAGGATATTGGGTTAAAATGATAATTGACGGAAAAGATTTGGTACTTGGAAGATTGGCATCTTTCGCAGCTAGAAAAGCATTGCTAGGCGAAAAAGTGGATATCGTGAATTGCGAAGAAGTATTGATATCCGGCAGCAAGAAAACTGTGCTTGCAAGATTCCATAAACTCATGGATTTAGGGTGCCAGAAAGCTTTCAAAGGCCCATTCGTAACTAGACTGCCTGACAGGATTGTAAGGAAAGCAGTCAAAAGAATGCTTCCAATCAGGAGAGGAAGAGGCAGAGATGCATACCATAATGTAATGTGTTATATCGGAGTGCCTGACGAACTTAAAGGGCAAGAAACATGCACATTCAAGAATGCAGAGCTCACATCATTATCAACATTGAAATATATGAAACTCAAAGACGTCTCTAAACAGATAGGCGGAAAGGTATACTAAAATGATCAAACCAATCAACACAACAGGCAGGAGAAAAACTGCAATCGCACGTGCGACATTGATGCCAGGAACTGGCGTAGTGAGATTGAATAATAATGTCATCGATTTCATGGAACCTAAAGCACTAAGGATGAAATTGCAGGAACCTATCCTATTATCAGGCAAGACCATCAGCAAAGTCAATGTGTCAATCAAGACCATGGGCGGCGGAAGGATCGGCCAAATAGACGCAGCACGTCTAGCTCTAGCAAGAGCGCTTGTAGCTTACGATAAGAAGCTTGAGAAGCATTTCTTGGACTATGACAGGCTATTGCTCGTACCAGACGTAAGGTTCAAAGAACGCTGTAAGCCTAACGACTCGAAAGCAAGAGCTAAGAGACAGAAATCGTACAGGTAGAGGCTACCTGATTTTTCTATTTTTTGAAAATATTTATATAGTTTCAACGCCATTAAATTGGTATGAAACTAGGCGAAGCAGAAACACTTATTGATGAAATCAGAAAAGAGACTTTAAAATTCCTTAAATCTAAGGAAAAAGAAGCTGAATTCTCATGGAATGGACAAGATACTATCATCAATGACAAATCATATCTTAAAAGGTATTGGCTGCGCAAAACTTCATCTTGGTTCATCAAACCGACTTACTTAGAACTGCAATTGACTGCGGAAGAAGTCAACGGAAAATGGTATGTGAAGAACATTGCTAATCCTAAACTGAATAAAAAAAATATATTGATATATGTGTATCTGCACAAAAAGTATCCTGCGATTGAAAAGATCATACTTTCTAAATTCGGGTCTTCTGCAGACATTCAATAAATATAAAACTTAGAAACACTCATTTAGTCACATTATAGCTTTTGACTAATTCGTACAATTCGTGCGCTTTCTTGTTTTTCTCGAAATGGTCACGCACTGGTTTAAGCAATTTGTTAAGCTCTACTGCAACAGTATTCTTAAGATCTACTGGATGCACGTCACCCGCAGCAAATGATTTCTCGAGATCTATGTATGAATTGAATTCAACATCTCCACCAAATTTAGCAGGACGCTCTATCTTAAGGGATTTTGCGCTTTCAAAAACAATGAATTTACAATATTCTAGCACTGGATTCTCAACAATTACTTTTTCAGGGCAATATGCTTTTCGTATTTTTCTTATAATCTCTTCTTCATTATCACTCATAAAAATTGCAGTATCCGGGTTTGATTTCGACATCTTCATCTCAATAGCACGTTCAACGGTCTTCTCTCCCGCGGGTGGCTGACCTAATCCCATCAACATAGGATGATGAACCGCAATTGGAGCATAAAGCCCTATCTTAGGACCTATCTCCCTGGCGAGCATATTGACTTTTCTTTGGTCCATACCCAATTGACAAATATCCACGCCTAATTGGTATATGTCAGACATCTGCATGACTGGATAAAAAATTTGAGAAGTCTGCAATGAATCAGATTCTGATCTCCCCATAATCTGCGAAGACTTGATAATACGTTTAACTGTAGTATTCCTAGCGATCTGCATGAGTCTTTTCAAATAATCATCATTGTGCATAAAATCAGACACCCAGACAAATTCAACATTGTCCAGATCCATCCCGCATTGCCCCCAAACTTCAATGAAATATTTTCCCATGGTCTGGATCTTATCAAGATCTCCGCCCATCTTATTATTAGCCCATGCATGCCAATCTGCAAGAAGTATCTTGAATTTACATCCGGTACTCGTCATCTTATTTACATTTATTGCTCTCACTAGGCCTTGTGCAATATGCAATCTGCCAGAAGGCTCAAAACCATCATAAGCAACTGGATGAGATTTTGAATCGAATAAAGCGCGCAATTCATTCTCGTTAATTATTTCTTGAGCAAAACTTTTGATAATAGAGATTTTAGATTCGGTATCCATACGTCAAGGATATAATGCTGTACTTTAAAAAAGTATCGAACCATCTGATATTTTTAAACATCCAAATATTTATAAACATCATAACCCTATTAAATTTAGTAAAAAAAGGTGATAGCGTTTGAATCAAATGGAAATGGATTATTATCTGTCTAAAATATATGATCTCGAATCCGATGATTTCGATACGCCTCTTCTAAAAAACGTAAAGACAAAATATATTGCGTCTTAATTTTTAAGTTATTTCTACAATTTTTTAAAGTTTTGCAATTATTATGTTTCCGTCGACCATAAGAATTCTGTTGGAATTCTATCCTCGACTTCTCCGTCGAGGAATCGACAAGTTTATATAGTTATTTACCTATAATATAGTTAGAGAAAAATACATGTTAGAAGCGTCATATAGGTGAGCCATCCTTGAATCAAGGATGACAATTGGGGGGTGCATTGAAAACTAAGGAATTAGTTTACAATGCATATTGAATAGGGTTGGTTGATGGGGAAATAGTTTCAATCACGATCAGAATACATGATTAATAATCCGCAAGAACGTGGGTTCTTGCGCACGCGAATGTATCAATATCCCGCGAGAGAAACTGATAGACTATTAATCAACGCGTAACATTTTAACAGGTAAAATTTGTTTAAATAACTTTCGGTTTCTCTTGATTTCGCCGGGGATATCCATAGGGTAGGTAGATACTATGAAAATAAACCTGGTCAAAGGAGTGAAAAAAAGAGAAAGCTGTTTCTTCTATAGACGAGACACTATCGGCGGAGTATATCGCACACCGGTATGCGAAAAATGCAATTTCAAAAAACCAAATGTCACAAAGTGTGCGGAGTGCACAGTGTATGCGCCTTACCTTTCTATGAATGATCTCGCTACCCGCGAGATTGAGAGATACAGATTCTTCAGCCAAAATCCAGTATCAAAATCAGAAAGCGAACCTATTGTGACTGAGGAGATTGTCACAAATAATTCAGCTAACTCTATTGTTGGAATCAAATCCGCAAAACAGTCAGATGCTAAAGTGAATTGTGAAAGGCAGACTGCATCGCTTATCTCATTCATAGAAAACAAAGAAATCACTACCGGAAAAAGAGAGGTCCAGATGAAACTCAGACCTTTCCAAGAACAGAATAGCAAATGCAGCATGAAGGAGGGTAAAATATGATAGATACGCTAATCGCATTCATCATCGTGAGCGTACTGATGATGATATTCACTAAAGTGCTGCAGGTAATATGCAAACCCGGACTTAGGACTTCCGCCATCTCGATCAAATCACATGACAATAAATGTATAGTTAGAGTGGAAAAGACGAGGATGCGAGGTTGAGAATATGGAAATAGGGCAAGCAAATATAAAAATCATAGGCGCCGGAGGCGCAGGAAACAATATGGTGTCTTGGCTGTATGATAAGCAGATACGCGGAGCCGAGATAATCGCGTGCAATACAGACAAGCAGCACCTGGACATAAGCAAAGCTGACAAAAAATTCCTGCTTGGCAAAGAAACCACACGTGGGTTAGGCTGCGGAGGATTTCCTGAGAAAGGCGCTCAGTCTGCGAAAGAAGCTTTAGTCGAGATTAGACAAACACTGCACGGCGCAGATATGGTGTTCATATGCGCAGGCATGGGCGGCGGAACCGGAACAGGTTCTTCGCCGATAATCGCGCAAGTCGCGAAAGATGCTGGCGCAATAGTGATCGGGACTGTGACGATGCCATTCAAAATTGAAAGAGCTAGAGTCGACAAAGCGGAATATGGATTACAACAACTCAGATATGCATGCGACACAGTGATAGTAATCGACAACAACAGGTTGGTTCAACTTGCGGGCAATCTGCCTATACAGCAAGCTTTCGCTGTGGCCAATGAATTGATATCGACTATGATCAAAGGGATTGTCGAAACAATCGCGATACCTTCGCTTGTGAATCTGGATTATGCTGATGTCAAAGCCATCATGATGAACGGAGGAGTGGCTGCCATTGGAGTAGGCTCTTCAGATACGGCAAACCGCGTCAAAGAAGCAGTGCATGGCGCATTGAGCAATCCTCTGCTTGATATAAAATATGACGGCGCGACCGGAGCGTTGATACATGTGATAGGCGGTCCGGACATGACTCTTGAAGAGATCAACCGCATAGGAGAATTGGTCACGCATTCATTAGATGAAGATGCGAATATCATATGGGGCGCAAGAGTTGATGAGAGCATGAAAGGCAAGATCACTGTCATGACTATCATAACCGGCGTTAATTCACCATGGATACTGGGCAAAACAGACCCTAAGAAAACAATGACCATGAATCAGCGCATATCGCATGAGCTAGGCATAGACCTGGCAATATAGATTCCATCATCCATCCCCCTTGCCTTCCAAGAAGGCCTCCCCCAAACTATGCCACAAACCAACGGAAGGCAAGGGACTTTGATTTTATAGTAATTTTATAGAATTATCCTAAACGCATGATAACCTTTAAATAATTGTTTTTCTTAGATAATCGTGATGAACTCAGAGATAAAGAAAGATGTGCTAGATATTCTCAATAGAGTAATCGTTATCTTAGATAAAAAAGAAATACGGGATGTTCTGGAACTAAAAGAGATAAGCGATCACACATTGCATGATGCATCCATTTTCCAAGACAAAGATTCTATCTCTATAGGTGTTCTGGTGTATGCTCTTGCGAAAGTATTCGAACGCGATTTCCATGATACATTCATGTACAACAAAACACTCAGTAAGTTGAAAGAAGCTAAGGATTCGTTGCAAAGGAATGATATAGACAATTATCGCCTATGCATAAAAGAGATAACAAGCATAATCAGCAAGGTTGATTTTAAGTTCAAAATGTATGTGGAACAGGTTCTTGAGAAAGCGAGAATCAAAAAAGGGTCTAGTTTGTTCGCGCACGGACTTTCTATGGCCAGAGTTTCAGAAATGCTGAATATATCGCAATGGGAGCTTATGAATTATGTCGGCAAGACTAAAATTATTGATCGAGAGATGCCGGATGTGCCAGTCAAGCAAAGATTAAAACTAGCGAGGGCGCTTTTCAAATGACCATCATAATATTCGATGCGGGTCCGATAATAACATTGGCTTTGAATAACCTAACTTGGCTGCTTGAGGAATTCAAGAAAAGATGCAACTGCCAATTGATCATACCTGATTCAGTGAAATTCGAGTTAATTGATAGGCCTATCGAAGGCAAAAAATACAAATTTGAGGCTATGCAGACCTTAGTGTACCTCAAGAATCACACTCTTGATGTGTATAAAGGAAGAATCCGCGCCGAAACAAATGCATTAGCTGAACTTATGAATTCTGTATTCATGGCAAAAGGAAAGAATATACAACTAGTGCATCTTGGCGAAGTGGAGACTATTGCTGTCGCTTTGAAATTAAACGCTGATGTCATTGTGGTAGATGAAAGGACAGTACGTTTGCTTATAGAAGCGCCTAAAGTATTGCACAGGCTCATGGAGCATAAACTACATACCAAGATTGAGATAAATCAAGCTAAGCTCAGCCTGCTGCAGAAAAAAACTGCAAGTATCAAGATAATAAGATCTGTAGAGATAGTCACACGCGCATACGAGCTTGGAATGCTCGATAAATATCTGCCTTATGATATGCCTGATTCCAAAAAAGAATTGCTCACCGCGGCGTTATGGGCGATGAAACTGAAAGGGTGCTCAATCACCCAAGAAGAGATATATGAGATTGCTTCTATTGAAGGATTATAATTGGTTACCCCCTTACTTAGTTTATTCTAAATAACTATTATCCGTAACAATCAAATTTATATAATCAGATTCTATCAATTTCACTGATGTCTACATCAATAGGCATATTTCAAACACTTAAGGAAATAGTGGTAGAATTTTGGGATGATGAATCCACTTTAGATGCATTAATAGATGATCGCGATGGGTCTGATTCTGAGCTGCTTATGAAGATTAGGCTGCCGGGGCAGATGATCGATGCGGAATTCCTCGCACGCGAATTTTTTGGATTCTATAAAGGCATAAGCTATTGGCAGGAACATTATTGCGGAATAGTCTATTATAATACATCGCAAAAAAAAGAGCTCTATCAAAAAATAAAAGAATATTTCAAAGAAGCTGCTTTCGAAAAAGTTGAAAAGAAAAATAAATAATTGCCCTTATCGCGAGCTGTCGCACTGCCTTTCAAGCTCGTTCTTCTTCGCAATAACTATGGAAGTGTTGCTTGAGTTGTAAGCTGCGATTATCTCTTCTGTCAAGGTATCCACTATCTTCTTCTTGGAATTGAATGATTTGTGGTATGCACCTTGAGTCATGATCTTCAAGACAAGGTCTATCCTTCTTTGAGGTGAGCATTCGACTGCTTTCGGATAACGAGCTCCGCCGTATTCGATTGTGACAATCTCTTCTCTTGGAGCTGCATTCTCTATAGCTTTCACGAATACTTTGATAGGATTCTCTTTGCATTGTTTTTCTATCCTTGCAAGAACTTGTTCTATGATATTATATGCATTGATTCCTTGTGTAGCCATATGGCCAGAAGTCTTATAGTGGTGCTGCTTTACTTTGTGTCCTGGAACCCTTATCCTGTTGATAAGTCTCTCGACAATGAAAGTCTTAGATTTATGGAATTGTTTTCCAGTATATCTCGCAGCAGTCCTTGGAACGATTCTTGGCTCAAGTGTGATGTATCTAATTAAGCCTGGATCCTTAACTGAGATCCCTGCTGTCGACCATCTGTTGAATGCCAGTATTTCCATTTTGTGTTGCCTTTGAATGTTTTTTATTATTTTTTGATTTTTATTTGAAAAATAAAAACAATGATTATCTATTTCCTTGCTTTCTCTATTTTGCCTTTCAATAATGCGTCAAGAGACTGGTCATTGACTTTGATGACTTGCCATCTTACACCAGGGATATCTCCTTTGGACCTTCCCATCCTGCCGCCGATGCATTCTACAATGACTTCGTCGTGCTCGTCAACTAATTTTTGAGCGCCCATGCCTGGCATGAAAGCTGTGATCTGAACACCGTTCTTAATGAGCTGAACCCTGCAGCATTTCCTCATCGCTGAGTTAGGCTGTTTTGCTTCCCTCTGGACTTTCTCGAGAACAATACCTTTAGCCTGAGAAGCGCCTTCGAATGGATCTACTTTTTTCTTAAGTAAATACCTTCTTGCTTTCTTGAAGGATTTCCTTCTAGTCACAAGTCTTTTTCCCGCGTTCAATCCAGTTGGTTTTTTACCCATTTTCGTATATGTGAACCTCGCACCATTTATAAAGCTTTCTGCTTAGGTTATGTGCGATTTCTTTATTCTATCATTTCTATTCTACCCTAATCTCTTCTATAGGGAAATAACGTTTGACCATCTCTTCCATCGCTCGAAGGTTGGAAGCGCCGCGTCCTATGAGCATACCGCGCGTCCTCGCGTCCGGCGCTGTGATGGTTATCTTTTCCGGACCGACTTCAATCTTAGCGATTTTATAAGGATAAGAAATGTTCTTGATGAAAGTTTCCATATTAGGGCTGTGCTCTATAACTTTGATGCTTCTCTTCAATATAGCTTCGACCCTTTTGTAGTTTGATCCGTTCTTGCCGATAGCTTTGCCCATGTCCCCTTCTTTGATTATGAAATACTGAAGGTCATTGAATTCAAAAGCGTCCTCGACGCTAGCATGAGTAACAGATTCAAACAAAGAAATTAATTTAATGAGATTCAGGTCGTATTTTCTCTTTATCACTTTTTAGAAATCCCTACGACGCTGATAGAAAAAGGCTTCTTGCATGCTATGCCTAATTCTTCATTGGTGATAGCCAATTCAACAGCTTCCTTGCCTTGAAGCTTGCAATAATGCGCGATATCATCTTTCACATCTTGCGGACAATTGACTGCGAAAAACACTTCGCCCATTTTGCCTACTTTCAATGCGGACAATGTTTTCTCAAGACCGATAACTAATGTCTTCTCATCCAATGCTTTCTTAATCCTGACGATATCTTCGCTGGTTTCTTTTTTCTTAGCCATAATCATGCACCTTTAGTATTGTTATATTGTTGCTATATTTTCTATTTCTCTTCTTTCTCTTTAGCTCTATCTTTTGTGACCAAGCTAGGCAGGCCTGTACCAATCGGCACTGGCTGGTTAAGCATAACGTTCTCAATCACTGAGTTTAATCTGTCAACTTCTCCCACGATTGACGCGTTGATTATATGTTTGATAGGAGTCTCGAATGAAGCTCTTGCAAGCACTGATGCTTTCTCGCTGATGACGCCGTACCTTGTAATGCCTTTAACTTCGCTGTTCAAGCACATGGTATCCGCCACGAGCATAATGTGCCTTATGTTGACATTGATGCCTTGTCCTTCATAGACTTTTATGACTTCGTTGATTATCAATTGCCTTGTAGCTTCGATACCTAGAACTTCCTGGCATTCATACAAATCATTGCTGTAAGTCCTTGTATCATCTACTTCTTCCAATTGCAGCACATCTTTCAAATTAATGCCGCTAGTGACTATGATATATTCTTCTCCTCTTTTCATAGGCAATACTGCTTTGATCTTCTTGACGCCGCAGATATATACATTCTTCAATTTCTCTTTCAGTTTGTATACGTCGTTAAGATTCTCTTCTTTGGATTTCAGCTTGAAGACCAGCATATCATCTTTTGCCTTGATTGCCAATCCTTTTACTGATTTGATTATAAGTTTCTGGATATCCTCTTCTTTTAATTTGAGGTCTTTCATCTTGTCCTTATTCAATACAGCTTCAATGGAAAGCTCTGCTACATTGATGGTGAATTCTTTGATCAGTTCGTTGAATGTAGTCTCTTTTATCCTCAAAGCCAATTCTTTAAGATTCTTACCTTCTGAGAATGGTTTGTTCAGATAGATCTCCATCATAGGAGTATTAAGTTTTTGCCTGCCGTCCAATATCTCTATAATCCTTGGAAGACCGGTTGTGACGTTCATTTCCGCAACACCTGCCAGCAACTTGGTGTTAAGTGTCATCTGAGTACCCCTTTCACCTATTGATTCTGCCGCCACTAAACCGACTGCTTCGCCAGGACAAGCTTTAGCATTATGGTATTCTTTCTCAACGATCTCTTTCACTTTCTCCATTTTCTTATCTGAGAGATCTTTGCCATACTGTTCAATTTCCTTGACTAGCTTTATCGGCAATTCGTGTTTTGGCATTTTTGGCACCTTTTGTGTTATGAAATATATGAACTTAAACTGTATTGACTACCCTCTTGACGTTTATGATACCATTCTCTGATTTTGAGACATCGATACCATCTTCGCCGTATTGGAACTGGACAATCTTGCCGGATGAATCTCTGACAGTATTATCGTATTCAACCTTAAGATCTTGCATAGCGTTAGCGAGTCTTCTGTACAAGTAACCTGATTTTGGAGTCCTCAATGCGGTATCCATAAGACCTTCCCTACCTGCGATCGATACGAAATAGAATTCCGCAGGACTTGAGCCTTCATTGAAACCGTGTTTGACGAAACCGTGAGCGTCAGGACCTAAATCTCCTCTCTTGAAGATAGGCAATGTCCTATCCTTGTAACCGTAAAGTATCCTTTTACCTCTTACTGCCTGCTGACCTACGCAACCGGCCATCTGAGCGAGGAAAATTAATTTACCTCTTGCGCCTGAAGCAGCCATGATACCGATACCTGTTTTAGGATCTGCGTATTCTTTGACAACCTCACCAGCCTTATCCCTTGCTTTGTTCAAGGTTCCGAGGATTTCGAGTTCGACGGTCTCTAGCAAGCTTCTGCCTGGATATGGTTCCATATCGCCGCGTTTGTATTTTTCGATTTTCTCGTCAACTTCTTTGTAAGCATCTAAAAGATAATTATTCATCAAGTCATTAGCTTCTTTTGGCATATCTACGTCAGAGATACCAATAGTGATTCCGAATTCTTTCTGAGAGAATATACCTAGCTTCAATAGCTTGCCAAGAACATCAACAGTAAGCTCTGCGCCATACTTTTTGTGCAGTTCTCTCAACATCATGCCAGGACCTTCTCCGCCTATGGAATTAGCGTCCAAGAATCCTTTCTCGATGTTTCCGTTCTTGATGACAAGCTCTCCGCCGTCTTTTGTCTTGTAAATGAAATTGAAACTTTCTGGCAGCAACAGACTTGCTATCTCTATGCCTGAGACGAATTTCTTCTTCGTGAGTTTAGAGAATTCTGTTATGCCTATGCTGAATAGGAAGTCAATAGCTTTTTCGTAAGGTACTTTTTCCTGCTTGGTCAATAAATAATTGCCTGATACAGCATCCTGGATACATTTAACGATAGACAATCCGTTACCCGGGCTAATCAACTGGGTCTGAACGAGCATCAATATCTCTGCTTCTGCTCTTGCCTCTTCTGTCTGAGGTATGTGCAGGTTCATTTCGTCCCCATCAAAGTCGGCACCATAAGGAGCGCAGACTGCTGGATTTATCCTGAATGTTTGATTAGGTAGAACTTTGATCTTGTGAGCCATGACTGACATCCTGTGAAGAGAAGGCTGCCTGTTGAACAATGCGATGTCGCCGTCCTGCAGATGCCTTTCAACTTGATATCCGTCAGCTACTTCTTCGATAAGAGCTTCTTTAGTCTCGTCAGTGATCCTTTTCTTTCTTCCATCCGGTCTCACTATATAGTTAGCGCCTGGATAAACCTTAGGACCTCTCCTGACGAATTCTTTAAGATATTCTTTGTTCCATTCAGTAACCCTTTCAGGAACAGTGAGTTTCATAGCGACAACCATAGGTACGCCTACTTCATTGAGTTTCAGCATAGGATCCGGACTGATGACTGACCTCGCTGAGAAGTTTGTCCTCTTACCCGCCAAGTTGTGCCTTATCCTTCCTTCTTTGCTTTTTATCCTGGAAGTCAAAGTCTTCAATGGCTGGCCAGATCTGTGCCTTGCTGGTGGCAATTGAGCTATCTCGTTGTCGAAAAATGTAGTAATGTGATATTGCAATAGATCCCAAAGATCTTCGATTATGATTTCTGGCGCACCAGCGTTGATGTTCTCGAACAGCCTCTGGTTTATCCTGACTATGTCTGATAATTTGTGAGTTAAATCATCTTCTGAACGTTCTCCTGATTCCAATGTGATTGAAGGCCTCATTGTTACTGGCGGAATCGCCAATACTGTGAGAACTGCCCATTCTGGCCTCATGGATTTAGGCTGCAATCCTAGGATTTCAACGTCTTCGTCTGGAATCTTCTCTAATCTTGATCTTATCTCGATTGGAGATATTCTTTTCTCATTCTCTAAGAAAGTTGTTGGTTTCTCTATAGTGATTTTGAATTGCTTTGCATTACAATGAGGGCATTTGCCGACTGATTTCAAAGATGATCTTATTGATTTAGTCTCATCCCTGTATTTCTCTAGATCGTTTGCGTCATGAAGTTTTCTTAATCTTGCAAGAGTATGCTCATACTCGCTTGGCGCGAGCAATATTCTTCCGCAATCACTGCATGTAGCTCTGATTATGTCATATACGAGACCTGCGAATTTGACGTGGATGATAGGTCTTGCCAATTCCATATACCCGAAGTGGCCTATGCATTCTTTAAGTTTAGAACCGCAAGTCTTACATTTCAAACCTGGATCGATAACGCCCATCCTAATATCCATAAGTCCGCCGTCTACTGGATAGCCTTCCTTATCATAAAGTTCAGGAGTGACAATCTTAGCAGAAGCCATATTCTTCAGAGTTACCGGAGAGAATATGCCGAATACTATTGATTCGACTTCCTTGTGGATATATATGTTTTCGTCCATTTTAGTTTACCTTTTATCGTCAATATTTATTTTTAAGCTGAAGCTTTGGATAGAAGCCGATGCTTTTCAGCTCGTCCAATAGCAACTTGAATGCGTATGATATCTCGATGTTTGATATTTCGACTGTATCTCCGCATATTGCGCAGTACGATTTGTTCTTGTACTGGTCATGGATAGCGATCATTCCGCAATTCTCGCAGACTGCTACGATTGTCCTGTCTGCATCGAACCTTTCCTTGAGCAGCATAGATGCACCATGCGCGATGAGACAATCTTTCTCCATCTCACCAAATCTCAAACCGCCTTCTTTAGCTCTGCCTTCAGTAGGCTGTCTTGTCAATAGCTGTACAGGACCTCTTGCTCTTGACTGTATCCTGTTAGCTACCATAAGCTTCAATTTCTGGTAATACATGTTACCGACATAAATTCTTGCAGGGATTATCTCTCCTGTCTCTCCATTGTATAGAGTTTCCATGCCGTTGTCTCTGAATCCGTTGGATAATAGGATTTTTCTCAATTCTTTTTCTGGCTCTGAATCGAATGTTGTTCCGTCGACAAATCTGCCGGCCAATGCGCCAGCCTTTCCGCCGATAAGTTCGATTAAGTGCGAGATGGTCATCCTTGATGGGATACCATAAGGCGAGAAGATTAAATCTGGGATCATTCCTGCTGCGGAGTACGGCATGTCAGTCTGCGGTTTCAATAATCCGATGACGCCCTTCTGGCCGAACCTGCTGGTCAATTTATCGCCAAGCTCTGGAACTCTTTCGTCTCTTATCCTGACTTGGATCAATTTGTTGCCTTCGCCGTTCTCTGTCAATAATACGAAATCGACAGTGCCTTTCTCTCCGTGTTTTATGTCTTCAGAACTTTCTCTTCTGACATTTGAAGTAAGATTATACTCGTCCATGCTTGACAGGAACCTTGGTGGACTTGTCTTGCCTATGACAACATCTCCTTCGGATACTGCGCATTCTGGACTTATGATTCCGTCTTCTTCAAGCAGCCTATAGTCGCGCTCTGCCCTATATCCTTTGATTTCTTTATCAGGTATGCAGACTTCATCGACAAGACCGCCAGCGTATCTCAATTCTTCAACGACAGACGGATAGAAATATGTGCTTCTTCCAAGGCCTCTTTCTACAGAGCCTTTGTTCAAAATGATAGCGTCTTCCATGTTATAGCCGCCGTAGCTCATGACTGCAACTACTAGATTCTGGCCAGCTGGATGCTTCTCATCATGGTAAAGATCGTGAGTTATTGCTTTGACAATAGGAACTTGCGGATAATGCAGCAAGTTTACGTCGGTATCTATCCTCAATGGATAGTTAGATGCATAGAATCCTAATGCGTGTTTCTGGTTCTTCGCACCCATTAAGTTCCTCATACCTGGGCCGTAATTTGCATAAGGTACAAGAGATGCGCAAAGACCTAGCATGCTGATTGGAACTATCTCAAGATGAGTGTGTTCAGGTGTAAGCTCTGATTCTCTCATAGCGATATAAGAGCTTTCTTCTTCCAATGCGTCAAGATATTCAATCAAGCCTTGTGTGACCAAATCTTCCCAAGTCAATTCGCCTTTCTCAAGCTGTTTGACGTGGCTGTCTGTGATCAAACTTTTTCCGCCCCTGACTACTACCAATGGACGTCTTGCTCTTCCTTTTGAGGAATCGATTATGATTCTGTCTGTTTCTTTTTCATATAGAAGATTGATTTCTTTGGATAACGCATTTTTCCTTCTTTCAGAGACTACATTCTCTATAAATTCTTCAGGACTATCCACTTCTCCCACATATTTATAGTTTAGATATACTTCTGTAGCCATTGCGTTCACCTAGGTAACTCCAATGCGCCTGGTCTCTTGAGATTCAGGTGCTTCAACGATTCTATCACTTTGTTATCTTCAGCGCCTTCTGAGATCTTACAGAACAATGCTAAGTTCTTCCTAAGACCGATGTTAGTACCTTCAGGAGTCTCAACTGGGCATAATTTTCCGAAGTGTGTCGGATGCAATGCCCTTGCCTCGAAATTCTCCTGTGACGCTGATAATGGGCTGATAACCCTTTGCAATAATGACATGGTCTGCAGGAAATTAACTCTTTCAATCCTTTGACTGACGCCTTTTCTTCCACCGACCCAGTTTCCTGTAGCCATCGCTGAATATAATCTTGATGTCAAAAGTTTTTCTCTGATTGTTACTCTTATTGATGGGAATTTGCCTCTCTTGACTATTCTTTGGAAATTGTAGAGCATGTCTGAGATCAATACTTTGATGTTTACTCTGATTACATCAGCCAACAAATCTCCAGGACATTTGATTCTTTTGTTCATGTAATGATCTTTATCGTCTACACTTACTTCGCCGTTCAAGCAAAGCATATATTGTTTCAACATTTTACATAGATTGTAAGCTTTCACTATATTGTCAGCAGGAGTCAATCCTAGATGCGGTAAGAAGTATTTGTGCAGGATCTCTTTCATACGTTCTATCCTGACTTCTTTCGCCTGTGTGATACCTACTCTTTTAGCGATATAATCCATAGCATCTTCCTGTGTTTTTATCTCGATGAATTCGTAAAGGTTCATGAAGATGTCATCGAACTGCCTGTCCCTTGAAATGAAATTGACTATGTCTTCGTCTTTTAGGAGGCCTAATGCTTTGAGGACAACTACGACTGGAACTCTTTTTACTCTTGTGAATGACATATAATAGATACCATCATTCAATTTTTCAACTATGTGAGGTATCTTGAAAGAACCGGATTCTGAGAACATTTTAGCGATGACCTTAGGTCCGCTTGCAAGAGATGATCTTTCCATCATTGCTTTGTTAGAAATCAAGTCTTCGATATTGACAATTACTTTCTCTGTTCCGTTGATTATGAAATAGCCGCCAGGATCGTCTGGATCCTCGCCGTGTTGGATAAGCTCTTCTCTGCTCATGCCGTTCAGATGACAGAATTTACTTTTCAGCATGATTGGCAGATTACCAATTTGGATTGTGAATGATTCTCTTTGCACGCCGTTGATATGCGCGCTTACTTCTAGGAAAATAGGAGCTGCATAGGTGATTTTTCTCAATCTTGCTTCCAATGGGAAAATTTTCCTTTTGGAACCATCTGCTTCAATTATAACCGGACCGCCTACTTCGCCGTCCTTTTCAGAAGTGTCAATCCATATTTTGTTGAACCTGATCTTGTATTCTTCTACATCAGGAGGAATAATTGTAGGCTCTATCTCTCTGTTCTCGTCGATAATCTTCTGGAGCTCTACATCTATAAGATGATTGAAGGATTCTAAATCTGATTCTACTAGAGAATTCTCCTCGAAATGTTTCTTTAATAACACTCTGCTTTTTTCTTGCATCTTATATCACTGCCCTGTAGTACAACGATTTTCCAGCAGTAGGGCTGGCCCTTTCTATCTTGATAACGTCATCAACTTTAGCGCCCAAGCTTTTGATTGCTGGATCCGCCTTTAGAATCTTTGGTAAATTATACTCACTGATATTATACTTCTGAAATAAAGCTTCTTTCTCTTCTTCGGAAAGTTTAGTATGCTTTGGAACTAGGATGTGGTTCGCAACATCGAATTCATCTTTTTTTGCCATTTTAGAGGATTCTCCCTTTTTGATAAGCTTTGTCTATCCCCTCTTCTGCGCTTATCTTCGATCGTGAGTTCGTCTTTTTTTGATATAAATATTATGGGCCGGACGAGATTCGAACTCGCGACCCCTTGATTAAAAGTCAAGTGCTATATTACCCAAGGGCTTGTCCACTTGAGACAACGCTTTTTCCAGGCTAAGCCACCGGCCCAATACGCCCTGGCCGGGATTTTCAATTTTCGGTTTTTGAACCCGGGTCGAAGCCTTTCTATGTATAAACCCTATACTCGACAGGGCTTCATGATAGGCCAACTACACCACCAGGGCAATTCAGCAATCTAACTATATATTCAAAGTTTATGCGAAAAGATAAAAACTTCTGATTATAGAAAGATTTCTTGCCATCACACTTAAAAATTGCAGTCCCTATATAAATCTATCGGTTCGGAAATGCTATTCAATAAAATTCATAGGTAAGGATATTTATAAAGTTTTATGTTATGAAAAGAATAAAAATAAAAAACGAAGCAGAGGGCCCGTGAGAACCATACTTCAAAGTAATCCCCTTGGCCGGACTTGAATTTGCCAAGACTTATGTCTTTCCAGCAACCTCACGGTCCCGGCTGGCTATTTTTCATCCCATGGATATACCATTTAGTCAAATAGCGAACGCATCTCTGGCCTTCATATACCTTTGATATATGAAAACAGCCGTGCGCTCTAACCAATTGAGCTACAAGGGGCTGTTTCTTTAGGAGATATAGAGTGTTTATAAATATTTGTGTAAGAATGCTAAATTAGATGTCCATAAGGTTTGCAAGGCCTTTCTTGAACGCTTTCATCCTCGCCTGGATCTCTTCTTCGGCTTTTTGCTTTAGCTCTGCTTCGTATTTAGCGTTTTCTTTCTTGGTCTTGTTCATGATATCGCGTTCTCTGTTCGCCAATTCTTTCTCGGATTCAGCTTTCAGAGTCTTATATATATTAGCAAGCTTCTGATCATATTCTTTTTCTATGAGACTACGCGCTCTAGCAAAGACTTCCTGCTCTTGATGCTTCAATTCTGAATTATGCTCTTTAATCTGTTTTGAGAATTTCAGATCGTATTCGGTCTTCAATGCGAGCTGCTGCTTGTTATGTTCTGCGTTCAATGATTCTTCTTTAGACGCTAGGTGATAAGATAATGAATTATTGAATTTAATTTCTAATTCTTTTCTCAACGATTCTAGTTTAGCTTCAGACTGCTTCTCTGTTGTTTCTTTGATTGAACGGATATCCGCATTGTATTTCTCTTTCAATACGGATTCTTTATGCTTCAGTTCCTCTATGTGGATCTTGTTAAGTTTATTGATCTCTTTCGCATGATCTGACGCGCCTGACTCCAATCTCCCCTCATGGGCTTTCGTTATAGAATGTATCTCTGACATATGATCTTTATCTTGCCTGGATAACCTTTCTTCATATCCTTTTTTCAAGCTGCTTATCTGAGCCAGATATTCTTTGTTTTGCTTAGAGGATTCCATATCAGTTTCTGCCTTCAATGCGAGCAGCTGCCTATTGTGCTCTGTGTTCAAAGATTCTTTCTGCGATGCTAAATTATAGGATAATGAATGATTGAATTTTGTCTCTAATTCTTTTCTTAATGATTCTAATTTGGATTCAGATTGTTTTTCTAAGGCCTCTTTGATTGAACGCAATTCTAAATTGTGTTTTTCTTTGAGTGCGGATTCTTTCGCTTTCAATCCTTCTTCGTGCATTTTCTTGAGATTCGCAATCTCTTTCAGGTGAACAGAATTATCGGAATCGCGTATTTCACCATATTCTTTCTTCAATCTCAACAGCTCTTTTCCGTGCTCCGCCTTAAGCGATTCTTTCTGCGACGCTAAATTATAGGAGAATGAATGGTTGAATTTAATCTCTAATTCTTTGCCCAACTTAGATATCTTATTCTCATGCTCTTTGATCAATGATTCTTTCAATGATTTCAAATCTGAATTATGCCTACGCGCCAACGCTTCTTCCTTATCTTTCATGGTTGACGCGAATTCTTTCTTCAACTGAGAGATCTCCTTTGAATTAGCGTCTATCAACGCATCTTTATCTTTCCTTAATCTGAGCGCCAACTCTTGCTCTGCTTTCAGCTCTTTAGAGAATTTCTCGGATTCTTTCTCGAGTTTCAGTTTCAATTGATGCTCATGCTCTTTCAGCTTCGCTTCATTATGCTGCTCGAGTTCTGCGATCTTCTTATCATTATTCTTGTATATCTCTGACAACTCTTTCTTATGCTCGATTGCCAACGATTCCTTTTGCGCCCTCAATTCGAAATCCAACCTCTCATTGAATCTGGATTCCATCTCTTTAGCTATGAGTGTCAATTTTGATTCATGCGATTTTTCCAACGATTCTTTCAACGCTTTCAATTCAATCTGCGATTCCTTATACTTTGATTCGGCTATTTGTTTCAGTTCCCTCTCATGTTGCTTAGCTAGCTTGTTAAGCTCCATCTGGAATCCTTCTTTCAGTTTAGCGGTATGAACGTCATAGTCCGTTTTCTGCTGCAGGACTTTCTCTTTATGCTCTACGCTCAACCTCTCTTTCTGCGCATTTAATTCTAATACTCTTTCTTCCGCTAATGATTCTTTCAATGCATGAGCTGATGAATGCAATTCTTTCTTGAGCTTCGCTTCGAAAGATTCTGTAAGTTCAATTTCTTTCTGTTTCAATGCAGATTGGTTTGCTTCTTCTAATCTGGCGATTTTAGATGAATGTGACTCGTTTAGTTTTGACAATGCATGATCATGTTCTGTGTTCAGCTCTAAAATATCCTGCTTATGGCCCATCTCCATGCGCTCTTTCAATGATTTGAGTTCGAATGACTGCTGTTTAGAATGCTTCTCTTCAAGCTCCTGGCGCATCTCTGACATTCTTTTCCGGTGCTGAGCGCTTAACTCATTCGACTGCCTGATGAGTTTGTTTTGCAGCTCCAATGCTAGCCTTTGTTTGAGTTGAGTTGATTCGAGCTTATTCTTATCTTCCATCAATAGCTGTTCTGCCGCGAATCTCTGCTCGTAATCCAGTTTCAATTCCCGCCTGTACTTGTTGAGCTTGCTGTCGAATTCGGATTCTTTCTGGTTCAATGAATTCGCTTCTTCCTTGCTCAATCCAGCTTTGACCTTGCTGAGCTTGTCATTAAGGCGCATATTGAATTCCGCGTCCACTTTCCGAGCTAACTCTTCTCTTATCTTGCTCTGGAACTCATGCTCAACTTCTTTGAGCTTAGAATCATATTTCCTTATGAGCTGGAATTCTTTCTCTTGATAAGATTTATGAAGGTCATGTTTCAACGAATCCAATTCAGATCTCTGTTTCCTGTGCTGCTCCAGGTACTTAGCTTCGAGCCTGTTCTTTTCCTCTTCGAGCCTCTCTTTCTTTGTTTTAGAAAGATGATCATATCTTTGGATAAGCACCTTTTTCAGATTTAATGGACTTATTGTTTTCTTTTTCGGTTTATGGACTATTTGCTTCTTTCTTAGTTGAGCATGCTTCTTTAGAACTATAACTTTCTTCTTTACTATCTTAGGAACTTTTTTTGGCGCTTTGAGCTTCTCTTTGAGCTCTTCCAGTTTCTTTTCAATCTTAGGAATGTTATATACGCCCTTGAGCAATGGCTTGATCTCTGCGACTTCTTTAGAAAACCTAGAACCAGCATGAAGAGATTCTAACTCTTTTTTCAATTCCTCTAATCGCTCTATCCCTTTCCCGAATACTTCGAAATCTCTTTTTATCTCTTCAAATGAATTGCTCATCCACTTGTTACCTCTTTTTTACTATATTATATTGTATATTTATGATATATAAATATTATCTTTATTTACCTAGTTCTTGCTCTAATATGGACGTATCATAACCTTTGGCTTTCCATTCATGAATCTTCTTCTTTAATGTTGCTTGTTCTTTATTAGGATTCAATTGTTGCTCTAGAACGCTCGTATCGTAGCCTTTTGATTTCCATGATGCTATTTTGTTCAGCAGAGCTTTCTCATCAAATACTGCCTTAGGATGCTTTAATTCGTGCTCTAATACGCTTGTGTCATAGCCCTTGGCTTTCCATAGAGCGATCTTGTGTTGGAGTATTTCTTGCTCTTTGGAGATTTTTTTGGGATTTAACTTATGTTCTAGCACGCTTGTGTCGTATCCTTTCGCCTTCCATTCTCTTATCTGCTTGATAAGTTGCGCGTTGTCTTCATGCACTACTTTATGCTCATGCTTGATTAACTCGTGCTTGACTGCATGCGCCTTGATGAATTTGTGCTTAAGATTATGGACCAATACGGACTTACGCTTGAATATCTGCGCGAATTTTGCTTTGTGTTTGACAATATGCGCGTGGGCATGGATTATCTTATGCTTGATCCTGTGATGTACTTCGTGGATTCTCTCGAACGAGATATGGATCCTGTACTGGCTTAATTGCCTAAAGAATGCGAATAACCTGCTTAATCTGCCTGCTTTCTTCTTATACTCTACAGGCTCAACTATAATCCTGCGCCTTGGCGTGAATAATTGATATAAATAATTCTCATAAGTGAAGTAGCTGATACTGAGCAGGATTATCAATATGAATACTAATAGGAATGGCATCGGGACCGATGAAGCTAACTGTAGTATCGGACTTTGTTTGACTACTTTGAACACAGCACTGCTTGTGGCTACGCCATGCGGATAGACTGCTTTTGTATATATCAGATAATATCCATCTTTCAGTTCTTCTGGAATTGGCAATTCGATGTTCACTTGTTTCTGCTCATCAACTGCGAATGTCTCGTGCTGTTGGATTATGTCTGTGCCATTGAAATCTCTTATGCTGTAGTATAATTCTACGTCTACTGGTTTGAGCCTGCCAAAGTTATAAAGATAAACTTCTGCAGAAATAGTTTCACCTGGCTGTGTTTCTATATTCTCGGGCAATTCTACTTTTATGTCAAACAACGATTTCTTATCTTTGACTTCTATAATCATAATTACTTGTTTAGATGTAGCGCCTGCTCTTATTGTCAAAATGCCAGTGTAGATATCTGCTATGTCGCTTTCCTTAGCAGTGAATGCTATATTGATAGTCTTCTGTTCACCTGGCTTGATAGTAAGCCCTCTATGATCAATTGTGAATCTGTTATTATCGGATGATAATACAAATGATAATTCACTGCTTGTAGGATTGCTGATTATCAACGGCATCAATGCCGTGTCTCCTTGATAGAGCTGGACTTTGAGCAAGCTCTGGTCTGTATCGAATGATGAATAGCCGCCAGATCCGCCTTCACCTGCTGATGTGCCTGAACTGCCGCCAGTGGAGCCTGTTGTCCCTGTTACGCCACTAGAATATACTGTGACTGTGATGTTGTCTGTCGCAGTTAGTTGTGCTAATCCTTCTTTCTGGCAAGTTACATTGTATGAATATGTTCCAGCTGTTGTGAATGTCCTGTTGTACCAATAATAAGTCTCTGAACCCTGCATTATTCCTTCGCTGTCTGCGAATGAAATGTTACATGATGCGTTTATGATTGAATTACTAGTTTCGTTATCAGTGTAATTCGCGAAGAAACTAATCAACTGATTTGTGTATTTGGTTGTCGCGTTAGGCATACCTGTATCGTGCTGGTCCCAGATTGTGAGATTCGGACCAAATATGTCCGCACCAGCGTATGCGGTAAATCCATTCACTTTTATCCAGAAGTGCGTTCCGTTATCACCATAATTGTAATTGCTCTTATCATTGCATGTCCAAGCGTTATCTGTGCAGGTTGATGTTAATGTTGTCCATGCCGAGCAATAGCAAATCTGGTTCACATCAATGCCGTTCAATGGGATTGTCAGATTCGCTTCTGTGAAATTTAGTTCAAGGTCCAATGCTAAAGTCTGGCTGAACTCTCTTGCTTGATTCGGTTTGTTGTTTGATACTGTGAACTGCGGAGCTATGGTGAAATTCTCTGTTGCATTCACATTCTTCAAGTATAGGCTTGACATATTGTTTGTGAACAATAGGCTGTAAATGTCTTCATTCACTACTCTCCTAGTATTTGATGCAGATGTTGCGTTGATACTGTAATCTCTTAACAGATATCCGTTCCTGTCGAATATTGATATCATTGAATTCTGGTTGATGTTATAGATTGTGAAATTGAATTGCGCATCCGGACTATCGACTTGTCTGTCTGCCTCCAATGCTGAGCCCACTATTTGCGCGTCAGGAGCAATTGCTGAACCTATATCGGTGATACTTACCAGCCATCTCAAGTAAGGTATGTTCGGGACTATGACTGAATCTCTATACTGCCCTGTGCCTATCTGTGTTAATTGCTCAATGTAATGTGTCTGCAACGGAGTAGGGCTGGCGGATGATTTAGGCTGGACTGTCAAGTTGGTCACATTGTATAATACTCCGTCCCTTGTTGTGTTGATGTAAAGTATAGCTAAATCATTCTCATAATACTGCCCGTTCCTATCGTTGCCTATCTTGAGATAAGTGTAATACTGCGATAATCTGAATTGACTTAATTCACTGTTTACTGCATTGACTGTATTTTCCGGCAAGTCTGTGAAATTTATTACTAGATCGTACATGCCTAATATTTCTCCTGATTTACTCCAATTGATTTCGCATACGCCTGAAGCATTGCTGTAAATTGTGTCTAACTTGGTTGTGTTGATATATGCAGTGCAATTGGCTCGGATGCTGTACGACGTGTTATCGTAATCGTATATTCTTGCTTTAATTTTCGTGATTGAATCTACTACCCCGTTAGGGTCTTCACCGGCTACGTCATCACCTCTTGAGATGACTGATCCATTCTCTGGATATGTGATGTTTATTGCCGCTCTTCTGTTGACTGTGATGGAAGTGTTTAGAGAATTGTCCTCAACGTTAGCTTCTACGATTTCATTTACTGCTGTAGCGTTTATCAACCATGTTCCTGCTTGGGCTGTCCATGGGAAGAATAATGAGACCTTGCTGTTCATTGAGACATCTGTTAAGTTCGAGAAAATGATATTCGCTATAGTTACTGTCACGTTAACGTCTGTGAAATCAATTATATTGTTGTTTTCTAGGGTAATATTGAGGATGACTTCATTTGTTGTGTTCGGCAAATTTGGTGTGTATGTGATGCTGTCAATCTTCAAGTTGCTGGCGCTCTCTGACACGCTGAAGTTACTGGAGATGTTTATGCTATTTCCCCAAGTGTCATTGACGTAAACTGTGTAATTTGTGATTGTGCCGAACGAGGCGTTTACTGGGATGGTGATGGACCATATAGTGCCACTCACTAGAGATAGGAATCCTTGCCATATCTGATTTATGCCATCTGATATCGTTGTCCAAATAACTATCCATGCACTGCCTATTGGAGTGTCTGATGTTATATTGACGTAGAGCGTGGCGTTCTCGTTCAAGCCAGCGGGATTGGTTTCATTGACTAACTCTGCGTTGATGTCTGTGACATTAATGATTGCTACTGTTGGTGCGGTTGCATCTGTCACCATCACTGTTGTGTTGACTTGTACGCCATAATCATAACCGTCGTACGGCGTTACGCCGAAGGTTAGGTTTGTTCCTGGGGACTGGTAATAGTTTAATGTCATGTTGTTGATTGTGTGATTTGCGCCGTCGTTTGCTATCTGGCCGTAGAAGGTTTGGTTGTAGAGATCGCTGATTTCTAATGAGCTTAGAGATCTGTTCCAGATCATGACTTCATCAATAGAGCCGTTGAAGAAATATGCGGCCGAACCATATTTTCCAATAAATTTAACTCTATTAGCATCAACATAACTACATTCAGTATTAGTTTGTTTCTTAACTTGTCCATTAACATAAAGAACCAATACTTTCGTAATATTATCACAAGTCATCCCTACTTGAGTCCAGGTATTTAATGGAACTACTCCACCAACTGTTGCTATATAAGAACCATTGTAGTATTCTAATGAATTTGCACCATTTAATTGCATGAAATATCCACTAAGTATCGCTTGATGATTTATTAATGCGCCAGTCTTAATCCATGCAGATGCGCTCCATCCAATCATCTGTTCCGTAACTATTCTGGCAGGTAAAGCTATGAAATCTCCGCTTCCATTGAGTGAATATGCTCCTTTGATTTTACCGGTGGCATTCGTTATGCCCGAAGTGACATTCGCATTATTTGCGCCAGTTGCATCTAATACATTCCCATCCATTTTCCAATATGCGACCAATCCAGTCTTCCAAACGTTTGTTCCGTTGATGTACCATTCGTAAATAGATGCATTCTCTCTGTGGCCGTCTGCGTCAGTGTAGTCCCATGTCGCTGATACTTCGGCGACTGTGTTGTTAACTGATAATGGTTTGATGGTGACGTTGCCAGCGGTTGGCAATGAATTCTGGACTGTTAACTGGGTTGAATTCTGCGCTGTGCCGAACTGAGCGTTGTCGTTCGGTTCAATCTGTACACTTACTGTTGTGCCTTTGTTGATTATGGATTCGTCTAGGCTGTATAATGGTCTGCTGAGGTTGTATAGGTCGTTGACTTCAGATGCTGATAAATCACGATTATAAATTGATACTTCGTCCATTGATCCATTATAATATACACTTGAATATCTACCCAAATATGGAGATGTTGACACCCCTTTTATACTTCCAGTAACACTACAAGTTTTATTCAAAAGTCCATTAATATAAATTAACAAAGAAGTTCCATTATATGCAGCCACTATGTGCTGCCAATTGTTAACTGAAATCTTACCACCCGTACAATAAATACTTGGAGATAAACCCATTAAACCAAATTTAATAAATGTATTATCTATTAACAGTAAATGAGTTACACCAGTACTTGTTAAACCCGTATTATATAAGTAGTTATCAATAGATAGGTCTTTTGGATTTATCCACATTGAAATAGCTAAATTTGAGGTGAGATTAAAAACGGGATTAGGAGTAATTGTAACATAATCATCTACCCCATCAAATCTCAATGCAGAGTTGAATTTAGAGGCGTTTGTCCAGTTCGCATGTTTAGTGATTGTCCCATCATAGCCACCAATCGCATCTTTCACCTTACTTCCAACGCCTTCATCTAAATGCCATAACACCATTGGTGGATTTGTTATAGTCTCATTAGAATAATATGTGCCGTTGATGTACCAAGTCAAGATAGTATTATTCTGCGCATTGCCGTCTACATCACTATAGTTCCATGTTGCAGTTGGATAATTATTTGTGTATAATGTATACGGAGTGATGTTCACATTATTTACACTTGGATCCCTATTGACATATATGCTGCCGGACATATTACCAACATTGCCCCATGTATCATTCGTATATATAGTATAATTCGTAATCTGGCCGAATGAATTGTTTGTCGGGACTTGAACAGACCATACGCCTTCAAATAAAGTGCCGGACAATAATGATAGAAATCCTTGCCATAAGATGTTGCCTGCGTTCGCTACTGTTTGCCAGATGACTACCCATACACTGCTCACTTCAACATTCGATGATACGTTGACATACAATGTAGCGTTATCGCCCGACAAGACAGGATTTGAAGCGTTATTTGCAGTGTTGTCTATGCCCGTGATATTTATCTCTGCCACATTCGGAGGTATTGAATCTACTGTGAATGTAACTGAATCCATATGCGAGTCATTATCATGCGTGCTATTGGCATATATCCTCAAGATGTTCGTTCCGTTTGACAAGCCAGTGATTGTTAGATTATTAATGCAACCAGGGATACTGATATTTATGCCACCGTTTATGCTGTATTTGCATGAACCTATGCCTGAATAGTCCAATGCTGAGAAGTTGACTGAAATAGTTGGACCGTATTCTACATTATCCAGCGGTGAATAGAGAGTGACTGTGACTTCATCGAAGTATAAGTTAGGATTCCTTCCCAGCCCGATCTTCTCGGCATCACTTAATCTGCCGCCGGCAGTATGAGTCATCTTAGGATTTGTGTAATAAGTGAATAATGCATCAAAATCAGATATTCCGTCGGCATTGCTGTCTGTTGAGTTCAATGTGGCGTTATCCGGTAGATTGAATATGACGAATGACTGCTGATACTTATTGAAGATCATATTATTCCATTGACCATGATTGTACAACACTATGTCGTAGATAGAGTCTTGGCTAGTATCCACATTGAATCCTGACACATAGCCTACTTTCAAAGTCTGATTGTATGGCGAGAAGAATCTGCTTTTGTCTATATCCGTTGAATTCGGCACGCTAATCTCTGAAGTCAAAGCTGTACCGCCCAAACACCCATCAACACCGCTACTTGGACCCCATTCAGCAGTTGTGTCGTTATATAATTTCAAGCAGGCGTAATCGAACTCGACTGGCTGGACATAGCCGTAATAATCAGACCACCATTCGTTCATCTGCCAGTGTCTGTAATAATAGCTATTGATATTGTTGCTGGGAGTGAAATTGCTCTCCCAATAGTATACGACGAAAAGATAGCAATTCCTGCCCGTATTGTTGTATGCGCCAATGCCTGCGTCAGTATTCGTGAAATTGTAAGGTATGAAATGATCTATGAGTACACCAGTGTCCCTATTAACGCCGTTAGTGACGCCGCCTGCGAACGATCCACCCCTGTCATATTTAGACCCGACCATGCTTTCTGGCATATCTGGAGTCCCGAACGTGATAACGGACATGCAATCGAACACATTCCCGCCATTCTCCATACAATATGTTAACGCGTCAGCCTGGTATGTAAGATAATTGGCGTAAGTGATAGTGTAATTCAATGGTTGTTTTGGGCTGTTGAAATAGACATACTTAGTGTCATCTCTTCTCAAACCCGTCCTATTCCTTTCCAATGCAGGTTTGGTCCAGTTCAATGCGACATATCCGCTGTCGTTGATTATGTACATTGTGTTCCATGCGGCAGGAAGATTTTCTATTCTTCTGTATTTCATGGCACTATCTGAATCTTGCGTCAATGTGTAATTCGTCCAATTAACTCCATTCCACCATCTTGCTGTCAAGTTGCCGTATATGCTTAATCCTGATTCTATCCATACCCAGTCCTCTTCCTGGTACGATCCTTCTCTCATACCTGACTGGTTGTAACAAGGAGTTATGCCGATTCCGTTCGGGCAATATTCCCTGTACCTGTAATCCAAATCGCCTTCATCGTAGTTTCCGACAAAGAAGTCTTGGACTGGCATTATCTCGTGATTGTAAACTGCGCTGTACCCAGTATAAGCGCCTGTGGCTTTGACCCTATAGAAATATTGTCTGCCGTAAGTTACTGGCATCTCATAGCAGAATGTCCCTGTGCTTATTTTTTCGGTTATAGCGGTTTCGCTGAAATCTGTCGATAGATCATTCCAATACTGGATAGATACATCGACACTTGAATCGCCAGACATACTGGTCAGATTTCCGCATACTATGACCTTTTCATTCGATCTATTCTCGGTGTAATTGTAAATCACAGACAATGGAGTTGTGTAAGCTGTTCCTAATATGAAACTGCCTGCGCTTGTCTTGTTTCCGATAACGCCCTGCGAGAACACTTCATAATAATAGGTTGTATTTTGGTTGAGGTTACCTAGATAGATATGAGGATGAGTCGTCTGCATATCCCATGTTTTGTTTAGGGTGTATGTGACTGTCCAGTTGAGGTAACTTGAATCTCCTACATTGAGGAATGTTATCGAGACAGGATTGCTTGTGGCGTTAATCGTGTAATTCGCGTTGTATGCAGTTGTTGATGATGTGACGTTGACTATCGATATATAATCTGTAGGATGCATATTCAACTCTTTCAGATTCTCGACATTGCCGGGCAGATTGCTGAAAGTCTCAGTCACTGTCATGTAATTGTATGCCCATGTACTGCCGAATAAATAAGGATTTGTCGCGTATCTAACTCTGTTGTCTGTGACTTGGTCAACAGTCCATGTTATGTTTGTCGAATTTTGTGTTCTTCCTATACTGTTGTTTATGCTGCTTATGACTGGAAGATCCAAGTATGGAGTCTCTCTATCATTCATTGTGTAATATTGCGTTGCTGATGTGTATGACAATACTGATTCATTCGCTGATGCTGAGGGATAACCATAATACATCCAGAGCTTGACATCATAATCCTTGTCCAATCCTAGTTTGAATGATTGGTTGTTGTCATCGAAATGGTTGCTGTTGACTAGGATTTCTGCAGTCGATGCATACATCCATGTAATCATCGATTCATAGAAGTATGATGATGCGTTGCTGTTCGAGTACACTTCTGTCCATGCTTTTGTAGTCTGGTCCCTGCAGTAAGTGATGACTGACGGATTCATATAATCCTGGTCCGCTTTGAATTCTATATTTGTTCCGCCGAAGCAAGCTAATGGTATTTCAGAATCCCAATACCAGGTGCCGACATAGAGTCTTAATAACGACGATGTTTTCGCTCCGGCAGGTATGCTGTAATTGAACCACTGCGTGGCGTGCAGTCCTTCCTGGCTAGGTATGCATCTGGAATCCCAGTCGCCGTCATGGCAGTAAGTTGTGTTGTCGTAACTGCCATTGTACTGCATTTCGTTGGGGACTGTCTGCGTTGTCGAGCCGCCTGTGCCTGCGATATCCCATGTGACGATATCGTATGGCAATATACTTTGTGATTGATAATCCGTGAACCTCAAATCATTGCCGTTAGTGTAATTGAGTGTGTCGAAGTCAGGATATGTTGACCATGATGCAGTCCTCTGGAAGTTCGCGTCTGTTAATGTGATGTTTAAGATTCCAGTATCTGCATCTTGACTGATTCTGCTTGAATTGATTGTGATGAGCCTTCTGTAAGGCCAGCTAGTAAGTTGCGGGTGCCAGCCAGATGTCCTGAAATAAGCTTCTCCAAATTGCCCTTCATAACCTGTGACGCCTTGCTGCCATCTGACCCTATATTGAGTATCTGGATCAAGGCCTGTGAATGTTGCGTTATTGTCTGTGACGAATATGACTGCTTTAAGTTCGAACGCTATCGTCTGTTCGTTCATATTGTATAGGTATAAAGAAGTCCAATTGCCAGCTACGGAATTGTCCCATTTCAAGAACATGGATGTCCTATTGATATCCTCGAATCTTAAGTTCTTGATGTTCGGCAGTTCTATAGTCAATGTTGTGTTTACTGTTTGCGTAGTTCGTCCTGTCCAGTCAGTGATCTCATAGAACCATATATAGATTCCGTCGACTAGATCTACGAATAATCCAGCTATCCCGCTAGTCACTCTCTCTAGATAAGTGATTGTGCCGTTGTAGTACAGGCCAGTCTGATTATAGACATATAACGTCAAGCTCCTGACGCCGATGCTGTCTGTGAAGTTCACACTTAGATTCTGGCTTGGATTGCCAAACCTAGAACTGTTCTCAGGCAAGTATGAATTTCCTGACGGGGCTAATGTGTCTACGAATACTGTTCTTGTTTCTGTGCTGTTTTCGTTATCGCTTGTGTCTTTCGCGCTTGAATAGTATGTGTATGTACTTTGAGTTAGATTTGATTGATTGACTTGGAAGTACCATTGAGTGCTGTTGTATTTCTGGAGATTTGATGTGTAGAGTTGACTGATTTCAGAAGTAGATAATGAACGATTCCACATCCTAAATTCATCAATCAATCCTTTATAATAGCCACCATTGTAATCCCCAGCTCTCCCAATAGATGCTGAACCTGCCCCATAATATATAACTCCGGCAGAACTTTGATTAACAAGAATTCCGTCTATGAACAATGATAATAATGTGCCGTTGTATACTCCGACTGCATGATGCCAGCCAGTCCCATTATAAGTCTCTAATGATCTAGAACTATAAACAGTCGATAATGAATTAAATATTGAAAAATCAACTCTTTGTTCGGTAGTGATTTTAAAGTTATAACCATAAAGTCTATACCTAATAATATCACAACCATTAACGGCATCTGCACAAGTAGAAGGATTGAACCAAACACCTATTGTGAACTGTGAGGGCTTGATTGCTGTTGAACTTCCAATATCAATATAATTTGTACCATTAAACTGATATGCGCCGCCATACTTGCCGGATGCGTTCCATATCGCATTTGTAACATTGCCATTATTACCGGATTCACTCACATCTTTAACTACTGTAGAATTCTCGCCTAGTTCACTTATGTTATCGAAATTGTACATCAATACCAAAGAACTATCATATATTGAAGTGTTGGTATTGTTCCATGACCATATGAACTCCTTAAACTCCTCTTCTCTTATGCTGACATTAATCTGAGCGCTTGTGCCGTTCAGGATTGTTGCGTTCGGTTCGGTCGGATTCACGTAGAACAATACCGGAGGGACTATGTCTCTTATGACATATGTGAATATCTGTGACGCGTTCCATGCATTATCGCTGTCGTTGACGTAATAGCGCCAGCCTAATGTCTGGCCTGTTGTTAAGTTGATATACGCGCTGGATGATGAGACGTTTATTGTTCCGGTTATGCTGGTCCATGAACTGTTGATCCAATCTCCTGATGCGTTTGTTGAGAAGATATAACCGGATAATGATTCGTTGTCGTACCATGTGAGATTGAATGTCACGTTATGAGTATATCCTATAATCGCGGGGTTAGTTGTGCTGTTCGCATAGTATGGCGGGCGATTGACTGCGAAACTACCGCTCAGATTTACGATGTTGCCATATGTGTCATTTGCGTAAACTGTGTAGTTCGCTGTTCTTGCGAATGATTCGTTGACTGGGATGTCCACTGACCATATTGTTCCGCTGATTAATGATAAGAATCCTTGCCATAGGATGTTGCCTGCTTCCGCTATTGTCTGCCATATTGTAATCCATGCCCTGCTGATAGCACTGTCTGATGTTATGTTTAGGTATAATGTTGCGTTCTCGCCAGTCAATGCTACAGATGATTCATTGATTAATATTCCGCTAGGATTGGTGATGTTGATGATTGTTAAGTTTGGAGAGATTACGTCGTAGACCATTACGCTGGTTGAATTTAATTGTGTCCCGTAGTCGTAGCCGTCATACGGTGTTACGCCGAAGGTTAGGTTTGTGCCCGGGGACTGATAATAGTTTAATGTCACGTTGTTGATTGTGTGATTTGCTCCTTCGTTTGCTATCTGACCGTAGAATGTCATGTTGTAGAGGTCGCTGATTTCTTCTGCTGATAGAGATCTGTTCCAGATCATGACTTCGTCGATTGAGCCGTTGAAGAAGCTAGATTCCCATACATTGGCGCCTATGTTCAATTCGTAACTGCTCCACCCCATGATCCCCCCCTCTGAATAATCTGACACTCTTAAAATTCCATCTATATATAATGATAAATTGTAATTGGATTTATCAAATACAACTACTGCATGGTGCCATTGACTCCAATTAATTGAATAAGTACCGCCCTCTACCCCATTAAGACCATTTCTCATTGAATAACCTGCAATGCCCGTATTGCTCACATATAATATTGAAACACTATTTCCAAGACTTGTCCCAGTACCTAGTAATGTTGTACTTGAAGTATTGGCTTTGAACCAAAGTGATGCTGTAAATGAAGAATTATCAGATACAAAAAGATTCATCCTGCTTCTGGCAAGCACATAATCCTTATTACCATCAAAATTATACGCGCCTTTAATCTTACCAGTAATATTTGATGTCTCGTTATAGACAGTACCATGATAATTACGGCCGGAACTATCTAAGGCATTACCATCAAATTTGTAATATCCTGCTAATCCTTCCTTCCAAGCGTTCGTTCCGTTGATGTACCATTCGTAGACTGATGCGTTCTCTACTTCTCCATCTGCATCTGAGTAATCCCATGTGCCTGCGATAGATATGACTGTGTTATTGATTGCTCTGGGTTTGATGGTGACGTTGTCTACGAATGGGGCAGTATTCTGTATAGTGAATGATGTTGAATTCACTGCTGTACCAAACTGGACGTTGTCGTTCGGTTCAATCTGCACGCTTACTGTTGTGCCTTTGTGGACTACGGATTCATCTAATGAGTATAATGGGCGAGAGAGGTTGTAGAGATTGGAGATTTCGGATGGAGACAATGATCTGTTCCAAATCGTTACTTCTTCAACTGAACCATTCAAGTAACGGCCAGTGTCTCCAGAACTACCCATAAATATAGTAGAAGTATTCACTAAGAAACTATTCTGATGCAATAACTGCGCAGCGTATACGCCATTAGTATATGCCTGCATATGGGTGCTATTTTTTATAACTGTTATTAATGTCCATTGCGTAATTGGATTAACTCCTGTTACTCCTGGGTACGGATAATATTGTATCAAATAGGAAATCGAAGAATTCGCAATTCCAAGCATACCCCTTGCACCATCTATTCCGCGATCAGTAATTATATAGGGATAGCCGAGATTTGTTGACACAAATGATTGCCATTTGGCCCCATTATTCTCCTTGATCCATGCAGAAACTGTGAAATCGTTTCTATGATCAAGTACATAATTTGTATCTACATAATCGTCTGTTCCATCAAAGTTCAATGCATAATTGAATTTAGAAGCATTCGTCCAGTTCGCATGACCAGTTCTTGTCCCGTCATTATTACCAATCGCATCTTTCACTATACTGCCTTGGCCTTCATCGAAGTGATATAACGCAACTGGAGGATCCCTTATTTCGCCGTAGTCCATCATTTCGTACTCTTGTTTGATTTCTTGCGCACTCAATGATCTGTTCCAGATTTTGACTTCGTCGATTGAGCCGTTGAATGGATAATGATAGATTGAATTTAATTTCTGAGAAATGCCTATTCTACCTTCTCCTATAGAATTTGTGATTGAGTTACAAGGAGTAACATTCCTCGGTACTCCATCTATATATGCTATAAAATGAGTCTGGTTATATGTACCAGTTACAAAATGCCATTCATTCGCAGTCAAGCCGCCAGCACTCGCAGTAATATAATCAGTATTATTGTAACCAATTACTTGTAATTTCCCTGAATCTATCTTCAACCCGCCAGATGCATAAAAACTATAACTTGTTGTCGGAGCATAACCTGCAATAGATTGTATTTGATTAACTGATTTAGTATATATCCATGCACTAATAGTAAAGCCGGTAGAATTTAGTTCTCTAACCAATGGCAAGTCTACATAAGTGCCTAATCCATCAAACGAATAAGATTTCTTGATTTTCCCAGTGGCGTTGCTAGGAGTTTGGACACTTGAATTAAATGTGCCGTAAGAACCTTTTACCGAGTCGTATGATGAACCATCTAATTTGAAATAGCTGACTAATCCATTATCTCTCCACGCTTCTGTGCCGTTTAGATACCATGTGTATACACTCTTGTTTTGTGCGTCTTGGTCTACGTCGCTGTAGTTCCACATTGCGCTTGGATATGATGTTGTGTATAAAGTGTATGGCGTAATGTTAACATTGCTTACACTAGGGTTGTGGTTGACTGTGAAGTTGCCACTCAGATTTACTATGTTGCCATAAGTGTCATTCGCATAGACTGTGTAGTTTGTGATTCTTGCGAATGATTCATTGACTGGCAATTGGACTGACCAGATTGTTCCGCTGATTAATGATAGGAAGCCTTGCCATAGTATGTTGCCAGCCCCGGCTATAGTCTGCCATATTGTGATCCATGCTCTGCTGATTGCGCTGTCTGATGTGATGTTGATATAGAGTGTGGCGTTCTCATCGGTCTCTGCAGGATTGATTGTATTAATCAATAACCCACTCAAGTCCGTGACATTTAGTATTGTGATATTTGGTGAGATGACGTCATACACCATTAACGTTGTTGAATTTGATTGGTTGCCGTAGACTAATCCGTTGTATGGAGTCACGCCGAATGTTATGTTTGTTCCTGGGCTCAAGTAATAGTTCAATGTTACGTTTGGTATTGTGTGATTCGCGCCGGAGTTATCTATCTGGCCGTAGAAGGTCATGTTGTAGAGGTCGCTGATTTCTTGAGAAGTCAAGGTCCTGTTCCATATCATCAATTCGTCAATACTTGCATTAACTGATTGTGTTTCAATAGATGATACATCGAACCCACCAAAATTAGCAGTATGACCACCATTTGAACTAACATAATACCCTACCCCTGATAAATTGCCATTTATGTATGCATATGCTTTGTAATGAGTACTGTTATATTGTTCCCAAGATAAAGTTGCATGATACCATTGGCCAAATGATATTGGCGTAGTAGAAACTGTAATTGTAGGATCTCCTTTAGTAAACCTAAGTTCATTACCCGTACTAACAAGACGGATATAAGTCCGGCTATTTACATCGGTCCTGAATAAATAACTATCAGTATTAACTATCGGACCATTACTCTTAAACCATAAACTGACTGTCGAATTAGATGGTGACATCAAAGATGAAACTGAGTCTATACTGATTACGTTACCTGGTCCAGGGAAATCATATCCTTTTTTGATTTTGCCAGATACGTTAGCCACTCCGGAGTTATTATTGGTGATTGTCCCAATGAAACCGCCTATATCGGAGTTAGGTGAACCTTCAAGTTTCCAATAAGCTAACAAAGAAGGATCCCTCCAAGCATTCGTCCCGTTAATATACCACTCGTAGACACTTGCGTTCTCAGGTTCATTATCCGCATCAGCGTAATCCCATGTGCCTGCTACACTTGCTACTGTGTTGTTTATTGCTCTTGGCTTGATGGTGACGTTGTTTGCGGTAGATGTTGTGTCTTGGACGGTTAATGTTGTTGAGTTTAGTGGCGTGCCGAATTGTGCATTGTCGTTTGGCTCTATTTGCACTTTCATAGTAGTGCCTTTGTTGATTACGGATTCGTCTAAGGAGTATAATGGCCTACTGAGATTATATAGACTGCCGACTTCTGATGCTGATAATTCTTTGCCGTAGATAGCGAGTTCGTCTATGGAACCGTTGAAGTATTCTGCCCCATACGTACCAATAAATAGATTATTGGCGTTTGTCGGACCGATGCCTTTCGGAGTAGTTCCGTTAAGGATTCCATCCAGATAGAATAATGTAGTCGTGCTGTTAGTGACTGTAACTACATGATGCCATTCATTGATTGGCAATGATATGTTCGATGATAAAATAGTGCTTCCGGAATAGAATCCTAATTTCTTGGTCGAGATATCCAGATAGACTTCGTAATTTGTGGTTGCGCCTCTTTTCGCCACAATAGTCTCGTAATTTGCTGTATTGCTGAAGTGCTGCAACCACATCGAGATTGAGACTGTGCTGCTGATATCCAGTGACGGATTGTCTAATACAGTAACGGAATCGTCTGAGCCATCGAATCTCAATGCTGTATTGAACTTGGACGCATTCGTCCATACGGGAGTTCCAGTATTTGCGCCATCATTGCCGCCGATTGCGTCTTTTACTACGCTTCCTTGAACTTCATCGAAGTGATATAATGCGACTGGCGCGTTTTCTATTTGGCCGTAGTCCATCATTTCGTATTCTTGTTTAATCTCTGCTGCGCTTAGAGATCTGTTCCAGATCTTGACTTCGTCAATCGTGCCGTTGAAATATTGACTATATCCCCCATTGCTTGTCCATTTAGAACCAATGACTAAACCTCCCTCATAATCTAATAATGAACTTGATGCAAAGAAATTTTCCCTGTTACCATTCAGATAGATGGACAGTTCATTATTAGAATCATCGAAAGAAATCAGTACATGGTTCCATTGATTAATATTATATGAACTAGCAGTGCTATTCTGGACATTAGGGCTTGTGAAAGCAATCTTTCCGCCAGAAGTTAGTGCGAGGGAATAACTGCCATATCCATTCGTACCCCTTGATTTGAATAATATCTGTTGATTGGCAATAATTGTAGGCATCACCCATGCGGAGATGGTCAAATCTTCCAAATCGAATACCGAAGAATATGAAATATTAATATAATCCCCATCTCCATCGAATGATTCTGCAGTCTTAATCTTTCCTGAAACATTCCGAATTCCTGTGCCATTGTTGTACAAACTACCATGGTTGTTTTTACTGCTAGAATCCAATGCATTACTATCAAGTTTCCAGTAAGCCACTAAACTCGAATCTCTCCAAGCTTCTGTGCCGTTTATGTACCATGTGTAGATAGACTTGTTTTGAGTGTCTCCGTCTACATCGCTGTAATTCCACATCGCGCTCGGGTAACTGGTTGTGTATAATGTGTATGGAGTGATGTTTACATTTTGTACTACTGGATTGTGATTGACTGTGAAGTTGCTGCTCAGATTTACTATGTTGCCCCACGTGTCATTCGCATAGACTGTGTAGTTTGTAATCCTGCCAAATGATTCGTTCACTGGCAATTGAACGGACCAGATTGTTCCGCTGATTAATGATAAGAGTCCTTGCCATAATATGTTGCCGGCGCTTGCTACTGTCTGCCAGATGACTATCCATGCTCTGCTGATCGCTGAATCGCTGGTAATGTTAATGTATAATGTTGTATTTTCATCGGTTTCTGCAGGATTGGTTGTATCGATTAGTAATCCTGTTAAGTCTGTGACATTTAGAATTGTGATGTTCGGACTGATTACGTCGTATACCATTAACGTTGTTGAATTCGATTGGTTGCCATAGATTAATCCGTTGTACGGAGTCACGCTGAATGTGAGGTTTGTGCCTGGTGATAGATAGTAGTTTAGTGTTACATTATTGATAGTGTGGTTCGCTCCGCTGTGATCTATTTGGCCGTATAATGTTTGATTGTATAAATCAGAGATTTCTTGCGCGCTTAACGAGCGGTTCCAGATCATGACTTCGTCTATGGTGCCGTTGAAATATACATATGCTGATCCATATCCTACTCCGATATCTCCGCCCCATGCATATATTCCACCAACATTATCATTTGTAACGGATAATTGTCCATTCCTATACCCAATCAAAGCGTCTGAAGTGCTATCATAGGTAGCTACTATATGTTGCCAAGTTCCAGCTGATGAACCTACATTCGCCAATGAATAGGTCAAATATGAACCAGTTGAATTCCTCCATCTAGCAGTAGCAATATTTCCATTGGCAACATAATTTCTAATATTTGCGCCATTACTGAAAAATGCCCGATTACCCGAACTAGATAAAGAATTAATCCAGACTGAAACGCTAAATGATGATGAAGTTGGAATAGTTGCAGAAAAAGGTTGTGCAACACTAAAAGTACCTACATCACTAAATTGATATGCTTGTTTAATTTTACCTGTAGCATTTGTAACATTTGAAGTAGTTGAACCATGATTACCGCCAATACTATCTAATGCATTATTATCAAATTTCCAATACGCCACTAAAGAATAATCTCTCCAAGCGTTCGTTCCGTTGATGTACCATTCGTAGACTGATGCGTTTTCTACTTCTCCGTTAGCGTCTGCGTAATCCCATGTGCCTGTTATACTTGCGACTGTGTTGTTGATTGCTCTGGGCTTGATTGTAACATTGTTAGCTGTTAGTGTTGTGTCTTGGACGGTTAATTGCGTTGAATTTAATGGTGTGCTGAACTGTGCGTTATCATTTGGTTCTATCATCAATGAGACGTTCGTTCCTTTGTTGATTATGGATTCGTCTAGGCTGTAGAGTGGGCGCGAGAGGTTGTAGAGGTCACTGATCTCAGATGCGGAGAGTGCTCTGTTGTAGACTGCTACTTCGTCAATGGTGCCATTCCATTCATGATCTATAGTTGTAGACGTATCTCCTCTCGCACCAATATATAATTTAGAATTGGTCGCGCCAATATCCCCTGAAATAGAATCGTCATCTTTTAAAACTCCATTTATATACAATTTAAGTGAAGAAGCACTTCTATCATAAGTCACAACAAAATGAGTCCAAACATTATTTGTAAGTGTAGGACTACCACTCCAAACAGCATTTCCGCCAATTCCAGTACCACTTGCATCACCATAATAAGCAAATCCAGTACTATAATAAAACCCATATGCGAAATTATTTGAAATGTCATTATCTTTAGCAATAATATATCCGGTGCCTGTTCTGAAATTTCCAACTTTATATAGCCAGGCGGAAATTGTAAATTTGTCATTAGCCATATCCAAATTATCATTATCTTCTGCAGTGACATAATCTCCATCTCCATCAAAGCTTAATGCTGAATTCCATTTGCTCGCGTTGGTCCAGTTGGCGTGATTCGTTCTTGTTCCGTCATTATCGCCGACCGCATCTTTTACTACGCTTCCTGCGCCTTCATCGAAGTGGTATAATGCGACTGGTGGATTAACGACTTCGCCGTAATCCATCATTTCATATTCTTGCTTGATTTCTTCCGCGCTTAATGTTCTGTTCCAGATCTTGACCTCATCGATGGAGCCGTTGAAGCTATAATCTGTAATCGTACCAAATGTGCCAATCATTGTAGATAAAGAATTCATAGGTACTAAGTTGATTGAATCGCTATCTTCTAAAACACCATTAATGTAAATAAAACTATTAGTGCCATTATAAGAACCTACTACATGCTGCCATTTTCCTGAATTTCCAATTGTTGTTGTTGCAACCGTAGTTTGGCAAGTTGTTGAATTACCTAATGTGAATTGTAATGACTGTCCAAAACTGGTAATCCTACCGGCACCACAAGATTCAGAAGTCAACCCTGCGGCGCCATCATTTGTACCTAATGTTCCGGCTTTAACCCACAGGCTAATAGTCCTAGGCTGAGTTCCGGTAAATGGATTGTATGACACTATTAACTTATCGCCTGAACCATTAAAATCGTAAGCTCCTTTAATCTTGCCAGATACATTCCGCAATAATGAACTTGTTACGCCGTTATGACCCAAACCGCTGGAGTCTAGTGCATTATTATCTAACTTCCAATAGCCGATTAATGAAGGATCTCTCCATGCTTCTGTGCCGTTTATGTACCATGTGTATATGCTTCTATTCTGCACGTCTTGGTCAACGTCGCTGTAGTTCCACATTGCGCTTGGATGTGATGTTGTGAATATTTCGTATGGAGTGATATTTACATTGTTGACTACTGGATTGTGATTGACTGTGAAATTTCCGCTAATGTTAACTTGATTGCCGTAAGTATCATTCGCGTATACTGTGTAGTTGGTGATTCTTGCAAAGCTTTCATTGACTGGCAATTGCACTGACCAGATTGTTCCGCTTACGAGTGATAGGAAGCCTTGCCATAATATGTTGCCGGCGCTTGCTACAGTTTGCCATATTGTGATCCATGCTCTGCTGATTGCTGAATCTGAACTGATGTTGATGTATAACGTTGCGTTTTCATCGGTTTCGGTTGGATTTACTACATTTACCAATTGTGCTGAGAGGTCAGTGATGTTGACAATCGTGATGTTTGGCGATATGACGTCATAAACCCTAATTGTACTGCTGTTGGATTGGCTGCCGTAGACTAATCCGTTGTAAGGAGTCACGCCGAATGTTATGTTTGTGCCTGGTGATTGATAATAGCTTAGGCTGATGTTAGGTATTGTGTGGTTCGCTCCGGTGTGATCTATCTGACCATAGAAGGTCATGTTGTATAAATCTGAGATTTCACTTGCGCTCAATGAACGGTTCCAGATCATCACTTCGTCGATGGTGCCGTTGAAGAAGCGAGCAACCCCATTCTCCCAAGCCCCAATTCCCAATCCCGTAAATGCTGTATGAATCCCTTCAAATATCAAACTATTCTTATAGTTTCCATCCATGTAAATTGAGATATTTGCTAGATTAGATGATGTAGGTTTAAATGTACAAATGAAATTATGGAGGCGAGTATCTGTCAATTCAGTACATACCGTGTATCTCCCAGAAGCTGCTGATTGGTTAGAATATATACAGCAAAGCTCTCCGGCATTATTGAGACTGGTCTCGATATAGAAACTTCCGCTATTCTTAGCTAATAAATCATTGCTTGCGCTATCCATCTCATTAAATTTGAACCACATACTAGAAGACATCCCTGATGAAGAAGCATTCACGTAAATATTATTGATATCAACATAATCGGTCTCTCCGTTAAATAAATATCCGCCTTTTATTTTTCCAGTCGTATTCTGGATTGTTGATGTTGTAATTCCCGAATAATTATTTGGTGAACTATCCAATGCATTGCCATCAAATTTCCAATATGCCAACAACCCATCCTTCCAAGCGTTCGTTCCGTTGATGTACCACTCATAGACACTCGCGTTCTCTGGTTCATTATCTGCATCTGCGTAATCCCATGTGCCTGCTACACTTGTTACTGTGTTGTTGATTGCCCTTGGTTTGATGGTTACGTTGTTTGCGGTTGGTGTTGCATCTTGGACAGTTAATTGTGTGGAGTTTTGTGCTGTGCCGAACTGGGCGTTGTCGTTTGGTTCGATTTGTAATGTTACATTTGTGCCTTTGTTGATGATGGATTCGTCTAGGGAGTATAATGGGCGAGAGAGGTTGTAGAGTTCGGAGATTTCGGTTGCGGAGAGTGCGCGATTATAGATGGCGACTTCGTCGATTGTGCCGTTGAATGGGTAATAGGATGTAACCCTGTCACTATAGAAATTACCTATTTTCAAAGAAGTGTTATATAACGAAGTTATATTCTGTTTATCCATATCCGTTTGCAATACTCCGTTAACATAAATGCGCATATGTGTACCATTATATACACACATCGAATGATACCAGGTGTTAATTACTGGTGCAGAATTAGAAATAGTATAAGATAAACTAGATGCATTAGAACTCATAGACAAACATGCAATCTTCTGAACTGTCCCTACTTGAAGATTATATCCGCTTCCCGGATAATCATTCAATCTTGAAATAACCCCATCATACCCCACGCTATTAAATCCATTTACCTTGAACCATGCCCCATAAGAGAATTCATCGCCTGTTGAGAAATTAAATTGGGAATTTTGAGTGACGTTCACATAATCATCTACACCATCCAAGCTCAATGCGCTATTCCATTTGCTCGCGTTCGTCCAGTTCGCATGCTTAATGATTGTGCCGTCATTGCTGCCAATTGCATCTTTTACTTTACTGCCTGCGCCTTCATCGAAATGCCACAATGCTATAGGCGGATTAACTACTTCGCCGTACTTCATCTGCTCATACTCTTGTTTAATTTCTTGCGCAGTTAATGATCTGTTCCAGATTTTCACTTCGTCGATCGAGCCGTTGAATGAATCCTTATCTTCTCCTGAAGACGGAACATATGCACCTAAGTAAATTACCGATACTCCTATAAATTGCGTTGTGGTTACCGGTAGCGTATAACGTATTCCATTCAAATATACATATGTGGAATTATCCTTAGAATAAGTTATTGCAAAATGATACCATTGATTGGACTGCACTGCTGCATGAGTAGTTATATAATCTGTACCATTATAATAATATGATTCAAAATTTCCGTTCTGTATACGTAAATTTAGTCTATATACTTTACCACCGGAATTCGATAATGCATTATGGGCAAGGAGCCATTCCTGAGCTTTAGTGTTCATATTAAACCAACCAGAGATTGAATAATCAGTATAATTTCGGTCTGGCGGATTAATCGTCACAAAGTCGTAATCACCATCAAAGCTATAAGCAGTCTTTATTTTTCCAGAGATATTTAATACACCAGTCCCATTCTGAGTTATCGCTCCGTTATTACTGCTTGTGCTGTCTAATGCATTATTATCAAACTTCCAATAGCCTATTAACGAAGAATCTCTCCATGCTTCTGTGCCGTTAAGATACCATGTGTATATGGATTTGTTCTGCGCGTCTCCTTCTACGTCGCTGTAGTTCCACATCGCGCTTGGATAACTGGTTGTGTATAGTGTGTATGGAGTGATGTTGACATTATTTACTATGGGATTATGGTTGACTGTGAAGTTGCCACTGATATTGATTGTATTACCCCAAGTATCATTTGCGTAAACTGTGTAGTTTGTTATTCTAGCGAATGATTCGTTGACAGGCAATTGCACTGACCAGATTGTGCCGCTGAGCAATGATAGGAAACCTTGCCATAATATGTTGCCGGCACTTGCTACTGTCTGCCAGATTACTACCCATGCTCTGCTGATTGCTGAATCTGATGTTATGTTGATGTATAATGTCGCGTTCTCATCTGTCTCTGCTGGATTAGTTGTGTCAATTAGCAATCCGGTTAAATCAGTGATGTTGAGGATTGTGATGTTTGGCGAGATAACATCGTAAACCATGATTGTACTGCTGTTGGATTGGTTGCCGTAGACTAATCCGTTGTATGGAGTCACTCCAAATGTGAGGTTTGTTCCCGCGGATTGATAATAGTTTAGCGTTACATTATTGATAGTGTGGTTCGCTCCGCTGTGATCTATTTGTCCATAGAAGGTCATGTTGTATAGGTCGCTGATTTCTTGAGGTAACAACATTCTATCCCATATCATGACTTCATCGATGGATCCATTAAATTTATTTTCCGAATTAATTTCCATTGCGCCTATAAATAATGGTAATACTGATGAAGTCGTAAATTCAATACTATGACCTACACGGCTATCATTTTTACCGTCAATATACATTTCAAGAACTGAACTATTCCACATAGTAGTAACCAAATGCCATTTATTATCGTCAACATTAACACTCCCAATAAAGTAAGCTGCATCTGCGCTAGCATTATAAATAGATATTCTTGGTTTCCCATTGAGCATTCTTAAGAAATAACCGCTTACATAATTTGAAGTGGATGTTTTTGCTATGATGGTACCTAATGTGGAATTGGTTTTTATCCATGCTGACAGCGTACCTCCAGTCTGGTTTAGGTTTAGTTCTGGTGAATTTGAAATTGTTATATTATCCCCAATACCATTGAAAGTATACGCTCCTTTGATTCTGCCCGTATCATTCTGCAAGATTAAAGTTGTTATGCCATTATTATCTTGTCCACTATAGTCTCTCGCATTCCCATCCATCTTCCAGTAGCCCACTAATCCGCCTTTCCATGCATTCGTCCCGTTGATGTACCACTCATATACTGACGCGTTCTCTACTTCTCCGTCTGCATCAGCGTAATCCCATGTGCCTGCGATAGATGTTACAGTGTTGTTGATTGCTCTTGGCTTGATGGTGACGTTGTTTGCTGTTGGCGAAGTGTCTTGGACTGATAGTTGTGTTGAGTTTACTGCGGTTCCGAATTGAGCATTGTCGTTTGGTTCAATCATCAATGATACGTTTGTGCCTTTGTTGGTGACGGATTCATCTAATGAGTATAATGGGCGGGAGAGGTTGTATAATTCTTCAACTTCTTTTGCTGAAAGATCTCTGTCCCATATCGCAACATCATCTAATGTAGCATTCAATGAATGTCCGCCGCCTGGTGCGTAAGATAATGTGCCTAGGGTTATAGGATAATTCTGATAAGATACATTTGTTATACTATGGGTCATTGTCTTATTCAAAACGCCATTTATGTAAAGTCCTATATGTGTCGTATTAATGAATCCTACTACGTGCGTCCATCTATCCAAGGGTATAAAATTCTCTGAAACATCAAGAGTGGTGAATGTTACACCGTTTCCAAATGCAACCATAAAATCAGTACCTGTACCATCAAAGCCCATGTGATATCCGCTACCTGAATTAAGATTACCGCTAGCTTCGATAATCAACCTATAATTGTTAATTGTCGATGAAACATAATCGTAAGGTCTTATCCATGCAGCCATTGTTATTTTAGGCGCATTTGGATTGAGCACGGATGACCTAGGCACACTCACATAATCACTACTGCCATCTGATTTTAACCCATAATTATATTTTGAATCGTTGCTGTATACAGCGCCAACAATTGTGCCGTCATTGCTGCCAACTGCATCTTTTACTTTACTGCCAGCACCTTCATCGAAGTGCCATAATGCTATTGGTGGATTTACTATTTCGCCGTACTTCATCTGCTCGTATTCCTGCTTGACTTCTGCGGAGGTTAATGAGCGGTTCCAGACCTTGACTTCGTCGATGGTGCCGTTGAAATATTTAATATTTGTTGCATGAGTAAGTCTCCCTATATAACCATTAACTGTATTTGTTCCTGATCCGCTATCATATATTTGAGAACAAAATGTTGTTGCTACTAATTGTCCATTAACATATAGCAAAAGATGAGTTATATTGAAAATGCCTATCGCATGATACCACATATTTGATACGATTGATGAGCTATATTGTGCAGACACATAAGCACTCCCATTATATGCAGTCATTTTTAATACGCCAGTATCAACATAAATTCCCCCGGCAGTATAATATGTTGATGTATTTGCATTAGCATATCCCACCAACCCATATGTCCTAGAAATTGATGTCTCTATGGTCTTAAACCATGCTGAGAAAGTTATACCTGAAGCATTGTAATTGCCTAATCCCATTCCAGGTTTACGAATATCTATCTGAGAATTAGTTCCACCAAATGACTGCCCTTGTTGAATTTTACCAGATGTATTCGCGACATCTCCGGTAATTATCCCATTATAGCCTTTTCCGGAGCTATCTAACGCATTACCATCCAGTTTCCAATAGCCGACTAAAGAATTATCTCTCCATGCTTCTGTGCCGTTTAGATACCAAGTGTAAACAGACTTGTTCTGCGCATCTTGGTCTACGTCTGAGTAGTTCCACATCGCACTTGGGTATGATGTTGTGTAGAGTGCGTATGGAGTGATGTTAACTCCGGTTACTGACGGATTGTGGTTGACTGTGAAATTCCCGCTGATGTTGATATTATTTCCCCATGTGTCATTCGCGTAGACTGTATAATTGGTGATTCTTGCGAAGCTTTCATTCACTGGCAATTGGACGGACCAGATTGTGCCGCTGATTAATGATAAGAATCCTTGCCATAATATGTTGCCTGAACTTGCTATTGTTTGCCAGATGATTATCCATGCTCTGCTGATTGCTGAATCTGAACTGATGTTGATGTATAACGTTGCGTTCTCATCAGTTTCTGCTGGATTGGTTGCATCAATTGCTAATCCAGTTAAATCAGTAATATTAACTATTGTTATGTTAGGACTGATTACATCATAGACCATTAACGTTGTTGAATTCGATTGGTTGCCGTAGACTAATCCGTTGTACGGAGTCACGCCGAATGTTATGTTCGTGCCAGGTGATTGGTAATAGTTCAAAGTTAGGTTAGGTATGGTGTGGTTTGTGGCTGTGTGATCAATCTGGCCGTAGAATGTCATATTGTACACATCGCTGACTTCTTGTGCACTTAATGATCTGTTCCATATCATGACTTCGTCGATTATACCGTCCATCGCCTGAGCTGCTACACCTCCCGTAGGCAAACCTATAGTAACTGAATTAGAAGTTGGTTGAATAAGATTTACGTTGATAGTACTTGCATTATTCACGTTAACTCCATCAATATATATCTTTAATCCACCTTCAATATTTGCATCAAATGTGAATAGTACATTATGCCAATTATTGTCGTTAACAGCATTATTAGGGGCGGAAGTCCATGCAGTAGTATCACCATCATAAACCAATACTGACATTGTGTTTATGTTATTAATCTGAGAACCGCTCCCTACTATATCATCTCTCCAGAATAAGAAAGGGGTAGTAGTACTATGACTGCCTTTTGCGATGATATCATTATCTTTGGTCAAATCATCAACTTTTATCCATGCCGAGATAGTCATTTCAGTCAAATTATCAATCGCATTAATATCGCCTGCATTGATTTTATCATTTAGACCGTCAAATGAATATGCCTGTTTTATTTTACCTGTAGTGTTAACAACTTCGGAGGTTATGCCATTATTGCTTCCGGCAGAATCCAATGCGTTCTGATCAAATTTCCAATATCCAACCAATCTTTCTTTCATCACTCTTGTTCCGTTGATGTACCATTCATAGACTGACGCATTTTCTGGTTCATTATCTGTGTCTGAGTAATCCCATGTGCCTGCTATAGATGTGACTGTGTTGTTGATTGCTCTTGGCTTGATGGTGACGTTGTTTGCTGTTGGCGAAGTGTCTTGGACTGTTAGTTGTGTGGAGTTTACTGCGGTTCCGAATTGTGCGTTGTCGTTTGGTTCGATTTGCACTTTAACAGTCGAACCTTTGTTGATGGCGGATTCTTCGAGTGAATAGAGTGGGCGGGAGAGGTTGTAGAGATAGGAGATTTCTGTGGGTGACAGCATTCTATTCCAGAAAGTGATCTCATCCATTGTGCCATTCATTGGAGCCGAAGCTGCAGAATCGCCGTATCCGCCTAAATATAAAACAGTCCCACTGATATGACCGCTACGCCCCGAGCTAATATTTCCAGTTACAACTAAGCTACCATTCATATAGATTAATGCACGAGTCATATTTGTAGCTAAGCAAAGATATCTCCATGAATTACGGAGATCGCCTATATTACCTGATATAAGTACTGGCACCGAATTTGATCCATTATTTATATTAAATGTAAGTCCATAACCCATGGTACTCTTCCAATAAAACAACCACCCTGTGCCGTTCGTATTATAGGGGTTGCCAGTGCCAGCCATTGTATATGCAGAGCCATTTCCTGCAAAATTTACCCAATTGCAGAAAGTAAAATCTGAATGAGAGAAATTTAATTGCGGAGTCATAGGGATTGATACCCAATCATCAACTCCATCCATTTTCAAAGCTGAATTGAATTTAGATGCATTAGTCCAATTAGCATGATAAGCCCTTGTTCCGTCATTGCTGCCGATTGCATCTTTCACTTTACTGCCTGCGCCTTCATCGAAGTGATATAATGCGACTGGCGGATTAACGACTTCGCCGTACTTCATCTGCTCGTATTCCTGCTTGATTTCTGCAGCGGTCAATGAGCGGTTCCAAATCTTGACTTCGTCGATGGAGCCGTTGAATGACTGAATTGAATCAGTTCTAGCACCAATTTTAGGGGAAGTTGTAGCAACTACTCCCTTAGGAGAAGGTTTAGTTCCGCTAAAAACGCCATTAACATATACTTTAATAGTAGTATTACCGGTAGTAGAATTATAGTCATCGTAAGTACAAACTATATGTGTCCAATCAGTTGTAGATATTGAATTACTACTGGCCGCTATTCCAGTCTGACCATAAAGACCGCATCTAGCGGCACCATAATTATTGGTAATAGTTATACCATCTGTACCGCTGCCAAATATATATGTAGCTTCATTGTTATAATTATTTTTCACCCATACGGAAACTGTTGAGATATTCTGTGATAAAGCACCAGCTAAACTTGGTACCGAAACATAATCATTTCCTGATCCAAAATTATAAGCTCCTTTAATTCTTCCAGTGTCATTTAATATATCTCCCGTGATAGTTCCGTTATAATTCCCCACTGAATCCAACGCATTATTATCAAGTTTCCAATAACCTACTAAAGAATTATCCCTCCATGCTTCTGTGCCGTTCAGATACCATGTATATATGCTTCTATTCTGCGCGTCTCCGTCTACGTCGCTGTAGTTCCACATCATGCTTGGGTAACTGGTTGTGAATAGTTCGTATGGGGTGATATTTACATTCTGTACTACTGGATTGTGATTGATGGTGAAATTGCCGGAGTAATTCGATGTGAGCCCCGCGACATCAGTCACGTAGACTGTGTAATTTGTGATTCTTGCGAAGCTTTCATTGACTGGCAATTGCACTGACCAGATTGTTCCGGTTAGTAGAGATAAGAATCCTTGCCATAGGATGTTGCCTGCGGATGCTACTGTTTGCCAGATGACAATCCATGCTCTACTTATTGCTGAATCTGAACTGATGTTGATGTATAACGTTGCGTTCTCGTCAGTTTCTGCGGGATTTGTTGCAGTTATCAATTGCGCAGATAGGTCCGTGATGTTAATTATTGTGATGTTCGGGCTGATTACGTCATACACCATTATTGTGCTACTGTTGGATTGATTTCCGTAGACTAATCCATTGTAAGGAGTCACGCCGAATGTGAGGTTCA
>JBAZLJ010000003.1:0-91232 GCA_041650315.1 Candidatus Woesearchaeota archaeon
ACATCAGTTCAGATTCAGCAATAAGTAGAGCATGGATTGTCATCTGGCAAACAGTAGCATCCGCAGGCAACATCCTATGGCAAGGATTCTTATCTCTACTAACCGGAACAATTTGGTCAGTGCAATTGCCAGTAAACGAATCATTCCCGACAGTTGTGAATTACACAGTCTACGCAAATGATACTGCCGGCAACCTAGCAAACATATCAGGAAATTTCACAGTCAATCACAATCCAGTAGTACAGAATGTAAATATCACACCATACGAGCTATTCACAACTAGTTATCCAAGCGCTATATGGAACTACTCTGACGTAGACGGAGACGCGCAAAACAAGTCCATCTACACCTGGTACCTCAACGGCACAGAAGCATGGAAAGATCCGTCATTGATTGCATATTACAAGATGGACAATTTCCAGGACAGCATAGGTTCAAATATTCTTTCTAGCGCAATCAATATATCAAACATCTCCGGAAAAATCAAAGGAACATTAGGATTTGAGGGTAACACTAGCGAAATTTCCACATCATTGAACACAATTGTTTTCACCAACAATCTTTCAATCTCATTCTGGATGAATGCGCATAATAAATCTTATATGAATAGCGCGATATTCACCCATAAGACTGCATCATTCTTATTAGCATATTTCACTACTGGGAACAAAATAGCATTCTACCCCCGCAGCAGTTATAATTTGAATTCCGCAACTACATTGCAGCAAGAGCAATGGTATCACGTGACATTAATCGTTTCATCATATAATGCTACCCACAATAATGCTACTATATATCTCAATGGCGCATTCGATGCGACCGGGATATTCCAAGCTTCACAGAATGCATCAACTGCAGGTATTACCTTTGGTAGATATACGACCAGATACTATAATGGGTCTCTTGATGAATTCAAGATCTGGAACCGCTCATTAACTGCGCAAGAAATCAAGCAGGAATACGAAATGATGGATTACGGCGAAGTGCAGAATCCGCCAGTCATGCAATTACACTTTGAAGAAGAATCAGGTAATGAATCATACAATGCAATGACATTGCAAAATGTATCATTCTATGGCGGAGTAAATAGAGTAGATTCAGGTAAATTTGGAAAAGCAATCTCTTTGGATAGCAACGCTAATACTTATGTTTATTTCAATAACAATTTCCAGAGTAATATATCGAAAGAGGGATCATTCTCTATATGGGTTAATCCAACCAATATTCCTGGAGATAGTTTATATCACCAATTGGTTAAATTTTATTTCACACAAGGTTCATGGCTTTTCTCAAAGGGTTATGATGATTCAACTGCACCAAACACCCTATATTGGTATGAGACAATTACCGGTAGTAATAATATCCAGGCAAGCAGCAGTAAATTATTGGCCGGAAATTGGACAAATGTAGTATACACTTGGAAAAATAATGATTATGTCCGAATATACGTGAATGGTAATTATGTCGATAAAAGTTGGGCAGTTTTGAATTCTTCACTCAGAAGGACTTTGAATTATATCCGTATTGGTTTGAGATGGAACGGTAGCATGGATGAGTTTGTTCTTTATGATCACGCTCTATCATCAACAGAAATCAACGACCTCTACAACCTCAGCAGACCATTATACTCCTTAGACGAATCCGTCATCAACAAAGGCACAAACGTCACATTGCAAATTGAACCAAACGACAACGTCCAGTTCGGAACCGCAGTAAATTCAACAACATTGACAGTCCAAGACACAACGCCAACAGCAAACAACGTCACCATCAAACCATTATCAATAAACAACACAGTAGCAACCGTATCAGCGACATGGGACTACACAGACGCAGACGGTCACAGAGAGAATGCATCAGTCTATGAGTGGTATATCAACGGGACGAACGCATGGCCAGATTTAATCGGATATTACAAAATGGATAACTCGCCAGTTAATGCCATCAATGGTAATTCTGGCACGATTTACAATAGTATATCCAACGCTACTGGTAAGATTAAAGGCGCATATCAATGGGGATCATTAGCAACCGGTTATATACAAGATGTAAATTCGGTTAATTTCAGTAAATTTGAATGGTCAGTTACTGCATGGGTCAAGCTCCCTCCAACATCAGCGTTATCATACCAGACATTGTTTAGTCCAAATGGTTATCCATACATAAAAGTAAGTCACGGCACATACCCATTACTTTATCTGAACGCTGGAGCTAATGATTATTACAGATATGGTAATGTTGATATCAAAGATAATCAATGGCACCATATAGCTTTCTTATTCAGAGATTCTGACCATTATGTGAAAATTTATGTAGATGGTATAGACAGAACGGGCATCGGGCCAAATGGTAATGTGCCTAATACATCAAACAATAATTGGATGATTGGTGGTGTTAACGGCACAGTTGATGAATTGATGATTTGGAATAGGACATTGTCTGTGCAGGAAGTGATAGATCTCTACAACATGACATTCTACGGCCAGATTGATCACACCGCCGCTAATCACACAATACCTAATGTAACACTTAATTATTATATGAGCCCAGGCACAAACCTAACATTCGGCGTGACTCCATACAACGGATTAGTCTACGGCAACCAATCGAATTCAACAACGTTAATGGTCTATGATGTAATCAGTCCTAACATAACAATAGTTAATATTACTGATTTAACAGGATTAGCAATTGATGCAACCAATCTAGCCGAAACCGATGAGAACACCACATTATACATCAATATCACCAGCGATTCAGCAATCAGCAGAGCATGGATAGTAATCTGGCAGACCATAGCTAGTGCAGGAAACATTTTCTGGCAAGGCTTCTTATCATTGCTCAGCGGAACAATCTGGTCCGTTCAATTGCCAGTCAATGAAAGCTTCGCTAGAATAACAAATTATACAGTATACGCGAATGACACTTGGGGTAACACAATCAATATTAGTAGCAATTTCACAGTCAATCACAATCCGATAGTGCAGAACGTCAACATCACACCATACGAATTATTCACAACCAGTTATCCGTCAGCAATGTGGAACTACTCAGACGTAGACGGCGACGCGCAAAACAAATCAGTCTACACTTGGTACATAAACGGCACAGAAGCCTGGAAAGATAATTCATTATTAGGTTATTGGAAACTTGATGGCAATGGTATTGATAGTCATAACGATAATAATGGCGATGTATTAGGCGATTCAGCGAATATCTCCGGTGTAATCAGAGGAGCTTATACTTTTGATGGCGAAGGGGATGATTATATCAATATTACTTCTTGGGATGAGACACAATTGAATGAGACTGCGACGTTCTCAGCATGGATTAAAGTCAATGGCAATACTCCAACTGACATGGGAATTGTTGGTTCAACATATGGGGACGATTATAACTGGGTATTGAGGGTTGACTCCAGTAATAGGCTGGCTTTGAGAGGATGGTCAGGAACTGCTGCAACAGCTACATCTACTAAAGTTCTTCCATTGCGAACATGGGTGCATGTTGCGGTAACTTTCGATAAACCAAGTAATTCTATCAAATATTATGTAGATGGGCAATATTCAGATTCTGATACTATATCATTTAATGGGCTTTATAATGGCTTTAATAAGAATTTGCAGATTGGTTATTACTCTTATTTAAGCAAAAGTTTCAATGGCTCCATCGACGAAGTGAAAATTTGGAACAGATCATTAACCGCGCAAGAAGTCGAGCAAGAATATGAAATGATGAAGTACGGCGAAGCAAGAGATCCACCAGTTACATTATGGCATATGGATGAAGGTCAAGGTAATGCGGTGAAAGATGCGGTTGGCGGCATTGATGGTACAAGGATGAAACATGCAAACTGGACAAATGCAAGTAAATGGAATACCGCATTGGCATTTGACGGCACAGACGATTATATTACCGTACCATATACTACAAGATTGGCACCAACTTCAGCTATTACTGTAAGTGCTTGGTTCAATTCTAGAGATATAACTAAAGATACTAGAATATTGTCAAAGACGCAGTCAGGCGGTTATTATATAGCTCTCAACGATGCTTTCGGTTCTTATCCATCAAATACATTGGGCTTTTCAGCAAATATAAATGGTACTTACAGGGCTGCGTATTATCCAGTTTCAAATTTAAGTAATGGAGTTTGGTATTACGTAGTAGGAACATTTAATGGGAGTGCATTAAATTTATATCTTAATGGTGTATTGGTTAATAACTATACGGGCGCGGTTGGATCGATTATTACTTATTCCGCTAATAACCCTTTATGTATAGGCTCAGAACCAGATACTTCTGTTTGTACTGTTGGTAGTTATTTCAACGGCACAATCGACGAAGTTTCAATCTACAATCGCGCACTCTCAGCAACAGAAATCAACGACCTTTACAATCTCAGTAGACCATTATATTCTTTAGACGAATCCATCATCAACAAAGGCACAAATGTAAGTTTGATGATTGAACCAAATGATGACAAACAATTCGGCACAGCACAAAACTCAACAACATTAACTGTCCAAGACACATCACCAACAGCGAACAACGTAACAATTAAACCAAGAGCAATCAACAACACAGTCACAAGTGTAGCGGGCACATGGGATTATGCAGATGCAGATAATGAACCAGAGAACGCGAGTGTCTATGAGTGGTACATCAACGGAACGAACGCTTGGAGAGAAGGTTTGATTGGGTATTGGGATCTAGACGGAAATACAAATAATAGCATAAGTCTGAATATGCAGGGTGCAATTAGCAATTCGAATTATATCAAAGGTAGGATAAGGCAAGGCATGAATTTCTCCGGCGATTCAAATTCCGCAGTGATTGTCCAAGATTTCAATATGACTGAGAATATCACTATTGCAGGTTGGATGTACATAAGAGCGAATACTGGAACATATCAACCTCTTTTCAGTAAAGGTAATTTGAATAATCCAGGTTCATTTTTCGTAGGGGGACATGGTAATGCATTTAGGATTGCTGCGAGGGCTGATGGGGAAGGGACAAGTAGATCATCATCATCTGGCAATTATGAACTGAATCAATGGCGTCATGTTGCAGGTATAATTAACAGAACTCATACTTTATTATACGTTGATGGCATATTAGTAGATAACGATCCTCATGATTTTGTGAATGGCACGTATAGTTCTCCGAGCATTAAATTGGGATATCTTTCATATTTGAGTTCAGGAACATATGGCGTAAACGGCTCCATCGACGAAGTCATGATCTGGAACAGATCTCTAAGCGCAGAAGAAATCTCCGATTTATACAACATGACTTTCTACGGACAAATAGATCACACCGGAGCAAATCACACAATACCTAACATCAGTCTAAACTATTATCAATCCGCGGGAACAAACCTAACCTTCGGCGTCACGCCTTACAATGGATTAGTATATGGCAATCAATCAAATAGCAGTACAATCATGGTCTATGATGTCACAAGTCCAAATCTAACATTCATAAATTTAACAGACCTAACCGGACAATTAATCTCCGTAACAAATCCAGCAGAGCTAGGCGAGAATGCAACGTTATACATCAACCTAACGTCTGACACACCTATCGATAGAGTATGGATTACCATCTGGACAACCATCGCAGAAGGAATAAACAGAATCTGGCAAGGCTTCTTATCATTATTAGCCGGAACAATCTGGTCAATCCAAATCCCCGTTAACGAATCATTCGGAAGAATTACCAACTACACAATCTACGCGAATGACACTTGGGGCAACATAGTAAATGTGTCAGGAAACATAACAACCAACCAGCCGCCTCACTACAGCAACAACGCAACCAACTTCACAAGCATAGGGTTCCTACAAACAGGTATATTCAATCTAACATGGACTGACAGAGAACAATTATCAGGTTTCATCTTCAGCACGAACGCATCCGGCGCATGGAGAAATAATTCTTGGACAAGATTATCAGGCACAGTAAATGTTTCAAGTACAGTGTACCAAATCAACGTCAGTCAATACACTAGAGTAGGCTGGAGATATTACGCAAATGATTCCAATAATGTATGGAATGCAACCCCTATTTACACATTCGTAACCATCGACTCAGTCGAACCAAGCATATCATTCGTAGCATCAACACCATCAAACGCAACAAGAACAGGCAACTACAGCGTTGAAATAAACGTCAGTATAACAGAAGCAAACCTCAGCAGATTCATTTACAACTGGAACAATACTAATTACGAATTATACAATGACAGTTTAGTTTTAATGTACAATTTCGATAACAGAAGCGAATTAGGTGAGGATTCTACTAAAGTAGTGGATGCAACTAAATATAACAATAATGGAAATGTATCTGGGGCTAGGTGGATTAGTTCAGGCAAATATAACGGAGCTTACAATTTTAGTGGTGCACAAAATAACGCGATTAATGTTTCTGGATTATCAATGATTAGTACTGGTAAAGCATTTACTATCTCCTCATGGGTATACCCATTAAGTACGGGGAGTTACAGAACAATAATGGGTACTGATGGTACACATAGATTATTAATAGATAGTAATGGAAAAATGTTGTCACAGCAAGACGGGAACTTCTTTAGTGCGGCGTCTGGAGATGTTCCAGATGGTAATTGGACAAATGTGATTTATTGGAATAATGGTACTACCGAAAGATGGTACATCAATGGGCTTCAATCAGGTGCAGAGCATGCTACAGTCAATGCAGAATGGAGTTCAGCATTTAGAATAGGGCAGTACGATTTGATTAGTTATCCTTACAAAGGATTCATTGATGAAGTACGCATCTACAATCGTTCATTATCAGCATCAGAGATTTCACAACTCTATACATTCAATCTGCAGAAGCTCACAAATTCAAGTTGGTCATTCTACGTCAATCAATCAACTCCAACAACGAGCCAGTACACATACCAAGCCACTGCATATGATCAAGCAAGTAACTTGAACAGCACAGGTTTAAGATATCTAACTGTGGATAATACTGGGCCAATACTCAGTGATCAAATAAATTATACTAATGATAGGTTGACATATACATTCTCAGCTAAATCTAGCGAAACAAGCACATGTACATTATACGGCAACTGGACTGGCGTTTGGTTAAAGAACGAAACAAAGAGCGCAACCGCAAACATAGCATTCAACTTCACAAGCATACGTTTCATGGGTGAATCAGCAACATACAAGTGGGCGGTCAATTGTTCTGATATCTACCAGAATATTAGGTGGAGCGAGAACGCCACGTTTACCACTGCAACAGGGAATGGCAATTTAAAATTAAAAAGCATAAGTTACACACCAGAATCTCCTAATAATACCAATGAAGTGATATTTAACATAACTTTAGAAAATGATGAAGTATACAATTTCGTAAACGTGAATATAACATTAGGGATTGCAGACTCTTTATTTTCAAATATAACAAATATATCTACAAATGGTCAGAATTCATTGTTATTCAGATGGACTGCAATGGCAGGTACGTGGCCAGTAGAAGCTACAATAGACATTAACAATCTAATTGCGGAGTCAAATGAATCCGACAATTTGTTGAGTTCATCAATAACGGTTAATAGGAGAGTAGCAGTTACAATCACTTACCCTATGAACGGTTCAATCATCTCGAGGGGAGATGGCGTAGCTGGAGAGGATCCGAACGGTATAGTGAGTACGAATATGACAATAATAGCGAGAGTATATGACTATGATAATGTGTCATACCCTGTCCGGGCTAATTGCACAGCTTACATCAACACGACCAAATTAGACACAATCTACACCAATGCATTAGGCGTGTGCGAAATCAATTGGAGTAAAGTGGGCGAGACATTAGGGATGTATGATTTGAATGTTAATTTCACCAATTTACCTAATGCTCATGTCAATGCGCCAGAGAACAGTACAGCGATCAATAAATTCAGATTGTCACGTTATTATACAGTTCTCGAGTTCGCTAATGACAGGAACGGCCAATATTATGTGGGAGATCTAGCGATTTTATATATCAACATTACTAAGGATGGATTACTGTATAATGTGACCAATTTAACATCAACCCCTAAAGCAAGTGATATGCCCAATCCTCCTTTACAAACTCATTATATAGAGGGATTGACCCAAATAGGCACTGGTCAGTATATTGATACCTATATCGTGACAGCTATGCCTTATTTATTCTGGGAAGTAGAGATTGATGACATTCTTTCAGCAGTGCAACCGGATATAGCAGTTGTAGGTTCAGCAGTTCATTCTGATGCTCAAATAAATAATGCAGATGCAGAACTCAATTTAACGCTTTATAATGGCACCGGTCAAACAAAATATAATTCTATGATTAAATTGTATGATAGAAATAAATATTTATTGGATAGTTATATGATAAATGCTTCAAATCCGTTCCAAACTCAAAAAGTAGTCAGAGGGGATAAATACAGCTTGCTGTTCACAGAGAATAAATCCAGCTTATATCTGAAAGAATTGAATGTAACTGTAAATTATACAATCGCTCCGCAATTCACAATATCAAATAGTATGCCTAATCAAGCAAAGCAATTGAGCCAAGTCATAGCATTGGATTCGGGATACAATTTCACAGAAGCGAATTTGACAATTCCATTTGATGGGGTGACCATTGATAAGATCTGTTATTGCTCGGCGTGGGTAACCGCGAATTCAACTTGCACAGGCAATGCTTGGACTTGCAACAACAAAGAGAATTACAATTATGGAAATAACGGAACGCATTTCTGGATAAAAGTGAATAGTTTCAGTGCATACGCGGGAGCAGACATATTCGGTCCAAACTTAACTATATGGGACCAACATGACGCGGGGATGCCAAATGCTACAACTAAATATGCTAACCAATTGATTGGTTTCTTCGCAAATTATACTAATAATGAAACTGGTGCATTGATATCTGGTGCATCATGCAACATTTCTTTCGCGGATATTAATGGGATAATGAAAGAATCAGCAAGCTCTTATTGGTACAACAGGACATTTAGTATATCTGGTACTTATGCATATAACGTTACATGTCACAAACCTGGACTAGCGCAATTATTAGCTAGTAACAGCATTGTTATTGCATTATCTCCTGCGCCTAAAGTGAACAGTGTAAGGAATTATACCAATAATCGTATAACATATACATTCACAGCTAATACGAATGAAACCGGATCATGCACACTTTACGGCAATTGGTCCAGTTCATGGAGCAAGAACGAGACAAAGAGCGCAACTGCAAATACTCCATTCAACTTCACAGCAATAACATTTAGGCATGACAATAAAAATTATCTATGGGGAGTCAATTGTTCATACACTAGTTCAAACGTAGGTTGGTCAACTAACACATCATTCACAGTCCTACCTAACAGCATACCGAACAAACCAGTATTAGTAAGCCCAGATAACAACACAGTCACAGCAAGCAACACAACAACATTTATTTGGAACAACGTAACAGACGGCAACAATAATCAAGTTTCATTCACGCTACAGATAGATAATAATAACGATTTCAGTTCAATATACTTCCAGAAAGCGACATACACATTGAACTACACATTAACTCTAGCAGAAGCACTTCCAGAGGGAATCTGGTATTGGAGAATATTGTCAAATGACACTTATGATACAAACGCATCAGACGCAAGAATATTAGAAAACAACCCAAGTCAATCAGTATCAGCATCATTATCAAGTAATCTGTCTGGAGCAGGCGTAGTCTGGACAGTCAATTCCGTACCACAATCCTATCTGAATGCTGATGCCAATAATGGAATACTAGTAACCAATTACAACGTCACAATTTCAGCATCAGGTACAACTGCTGATCTATATATAAGAGCAGATGGAAACTTGACATACGCCACTAATTATATAGACCTAAATAACGAAATGGTTAGTTTCAGTATATCTAATAGTACAGTATCGAACGCATCTAAAAAGAGCCTAACAACAGCGTACATAAACAATCCGATAGGATTAAACCTAGCAGACGGCACGATAGTTTACCTTAAGTTCTACCTTAACGTATCCGCATCACAGGGACCAGGAACATACAGAAATAACATAACTTTCAAAGTAGTACCTAATGGATATACTCCATAAATACCCTTAAAAAAGAAAGATATATAAATTTAAAAGTTTAATAATTAAACTAGAGTGGTAGATTTGACTGAGAAAGGGGAAGATAGAGCAATATTATTCTTATCATTATCCCTATTAGTATTATGTGTTGGTCTGATGAACAACTACAGTTTGTTCGACTCAACGGGCATGGAAAGCGTGACTGGTGCAGCTACAACAGCAAACGCATTGACTTCAGCAGTCATCGCGAATTATTTCGCAATCAACGCATCAGCTAACTTGACAACTGACGGAATCAGATTCTATATTACTTCATTACCTACAGCTAATCTTTCAGCTTCAGGAAATATTAATTACGCCGGAGGTGGTATGACTAACGGTACCCAAACATATTTATCAGTTGAAAAAGATTCAAACGTTAACGTAAGATTTTGTATAAAATCAAATGATTCATTGAGATCCGGCGCAAATTCAATTGATGTTGGGTTGTATTATTGGTCTAATAGCACAGTTAATAATGGTACAATGCCACATTTAACAACTGCTCTTTCAAGGGGATATCCTTTCGGAGCATCAAGTAATGGTTCATCATATGCGAAGGTTAACGATCCAGTCACTCCAGGTAGCGACGAATATTTCAGATTCTGGCTCAGCGTAAATTCAGCGCAGAATCCAGGTACTTATACTAATCAAATCAATTTCAAAGGCGTGCAAACAGGAACTGCCTGTTAGGGGAATATTAACATGAAAAAAGAGGTAGCATTCATAATCGTAGCATTACTCACAATTAACATAGTTTCTGCAGTAGGTATTAAATGGTTCACAGAAGGCGAAGTCCTTAACGAGAATTCTGATCTTTGCATAAGATATGGAACATATAACCCTTCAGGCAATGATATAAAAGTGAATATCGCAGTTGAAGGCGAATTGCAGTCAATCATACAAGGCGTAAAATCCAATGACGCATTAGTTGAAGCGTCAACATCAAGTATAAACGCTAAAATGATAGATTTCTGTTTCCAAGTACCTATAGTATATCCAGAAGATTGTTTATGGAACGGATTAATCTGCGAACAGAAATGCGAAGTTGAAACAAAAACCTATTCCGGCGAAGTAATTATGACCGAAGCACCTGCGCAAACAACGGGCGGTACAGCAGGTTCAGGCGCAACAATTGCAGCATCTGCGCCACTAAAACTCACAGTCAATTGCAAAGCTCACAAAAGAGATTGGAGCATAGTATACGTGACATTAATCTTGTTAGTGCTAACAGTTCTAGGCTCATTGATATACAGGAAATACAGAAAACCAAAAGCCCAGAGATACAAAGAGCAATTGAAAGCGCTTCAAGAGAAACTCAAGAAAGAGCAAAAGAAGAAATAAGCTCTTATTTTCTATTTTATTGAAAACGATTAATGAGAGAGTTAAATCCAGGTTAAATGCAAAAGTATATAAATCCAAAAGTTAAATAAATTAACTAGATTGATAGATTTGACAGAGAAAGGGGAAGATAGAGCAATATTATTCTTATCATTATCCCTATTAGTATTATGTGTTGGTCTGATGAACAATTACGATTTGTTCAACTCAACTGGCATGGAAGGCATGACTGGAGCAGCTACAACAGCGAACGCATTGACTTCAGCAGTCATCGCGAATTATTTCGCAATTAACGCATCAGCTAACTTAACAACCGATGGTATCAGATTCTATATTACTTCATTGCCATCTACAGACGTACCAGCATCTGGTAACCAAGGCTATGGCGGTGTTGCAAACGGAACTACTACTTACTTATCAGTTGAAAGAGATTCAAACGTTAACGTCAGATTCTGTATAAAATCAAACGATTCATTAAGGTCAGGCGCAAACTCAATAGATGTAAGCAATTACAAATTTGCAAATAGTACTACACTTAACAATGTCAGCTTACCACATTATAGTAATGCTGTAGCATTCACAACATTCAATGGAAGTTCATACGCGACAAATGACGATCCAGTCGCTCCAGGTTCAGACGAATATTATAGATTCTGGCTAAGCGTACCAGCTGCACAGAATCCAGGCACTTACACTAACCAGATTAATTTCAAAGGCGTGCAGACAGGAAGTTCCTGTTAGGGGAAATTTAACATGAAAAAAGAGGTAGCATTCATAATCACAGCTCTGCTGTGCATCAATATTGTATCAGCAGTAGGCATTAAATGGTTCACAGAAGGTGAAGTCCTTAACGAGAATTCTGATCTTTGTATAAGATATGGTACATACAATCCTTCAGGCAATGATATAAAGGTAAATATTGCGGTCGAAGGCGAATTACAATCAATAATAGAAGGAGTTAAATCAAGCGATTCATTAGTCGAAGCATCTACATCAAGCATAAATGCTAAGATGATTGATTTCTGTTTTAAAGTACCAATAGTATACCCTGAAGATTGCCTATGGAATGGACTGATTTGCGAACAGAAATGCGAAGTTGAGACTAAAACTTACTCAGGTGAAGTAGTCATGACAGAAGCCCCTGCGCAAACTACAGGCGGCACAGCTGGCTCAGGCGCGACAATCGCAGCATCGGCCCCATTGAAACTCACAGTTAATTGCAAAGCCCATAAAAGGGATTGGAGCATTGTATATGTGACATTGATACTCTTAGTATTGGTAATCCTAGGTGTATTAATCTATAGAAAATACAGGAAACCAAAACTGCAGAGATACAAAGAAGAGCTGAAAGCGCTTCAAGATAAGCTCAAAAAAGAGCAAAAGAAGAAATAAGCCTTTTTTCTATATTATTTAATTTTCATTTAATTATTTTTCTAATTATTTTACTAAATTATATATAAAGATATATTTATATATTCTAAATCTATAAAATATAGTATTGGTGAAGAAGAGTTCTAGCGAAAAGAGGATAGATATGCAGATAAATCTTCTGACTATTCTACTGATATTGTTAGTTTTGGGACTGGGTATCCACAAATTAGATATCAATAGCATTACGGGAATGGCGACAACTGCAAATTCAATGACTTATGTCTCGCTTACAGGTTACTTCGCAATCAATGCATCAACCAATCTTACAACAGATGGCATCTATTTCTATGTGAATCAATTGCCAGACAATAACAGATCCGCATCAGCTAATTACGAATATCCAAACAGTACGTTAAACGGCACTCATTTATTCTTGTCAGTAGAGACTGATTCAAATGTCAATGTTAAATTCTGTCTTAAAGCGAATGACAGCTTAAGATATTCAACAAACGCAATCAACTTGACCAATTATTTCTGGAATTATAACAGCATAAACAACGGCACCTTGCCAAGCATATCTGGCGCAGTCAACATTACAGATAATTATGCCCCTGCAGACACATTAGTTCCGGGCGCAAGCGAATATTACAGGTTCTGGCTCACAGTACCAGGCGCGCAGCCTCCAGGAACATATACGAATCAATTAAATTTCAAAGGAGTGCAAACTGGAGATAATTGTTAATGAAAAAGATAATTATTCTATTGATTGCATTACTATTAACGATTAATCTAGCATCAGCCATAGGCATCAAATGGTTCACTGAGCAGGAAGCAATGGACGAGAACTCAAACCTTTGCATAAAATATGGCGCATATAATCCCTCTGGTAAAGACCTAAAAGCAAAGATATCATTAGAGGGAGAGATAGCAGCTATAGCGCAAGGCGTAACATTTGAAGATAAGATAATAGAAGCAAGCACAGCGAGTAAAGATGCGGAATTGATTGATTTCTGTTTCAGCGTACCTGAAGTATACGAAGAAGATTGTTTATGGAACGGCCTAATCTGTGAACAGGCTTGCCAACAAGAACCAAAGACCTATAGAGGCGAAGTTCTTATGACAGAAGCTCCTGCGCAAACAACAGGCGGTTCAGCGGGTTCAGGCGCGACAATCGCGGCATCAGCTCCATTAAAGCTTACAGTCAATTGTAAAGCCCATAAAAGAGATTGGGCGATTGTGTACGTTACTCTGATAATTATAGTTCTTATCTTGCTCCTAATTGTTTTATACAACAGATTCAAGAAACCTAGGGCTCAAAGATACAAAGAGCAGCTAAAAGCTCTCCAAGACAAATTAAATAAAGAAAAAAGGAGAAAATGAATGCGACAAACAATAGAGTTTTTCTTTTTTTCGTGATAATCTTTTTCACTATACTTCTAAGATTCGCGCTTCCAAGCCATTTGGCAGGTTGGTCAGTTGATGTTCAGACCAGCGCAGTGATTGACCCTGGAGTACACGTGATTGCGGATAAATTCAACGGCAATACGACTTTATTTTTATTCCTTAATGATACAGAACTAGAATCAATCCAGAATATGACTCTAGAAATAACAGATTATGGTAAGATTGTTTTCACAGAAAATGTGAATATTACCATAGACAAAGACGCGAATAACGATGTTAATCTAGACCTAAATGTAGACATAATCAACAATACGATCTCAGTAAATATATCAGCGATCAGCAGCATGAACAAAGCCGCAAGGCTATATCTTTACAATCTTACATGGATAACCCCTAGGATAATAATCAATAACCAAATATGTCCAGCAAGCCACTGCACGCAAGTAAGCTATACAAATGGTACACTCATATTCGATGTTGATTATATCGGATACACATCAGGACTCAATAATTATTCTGCAGACGAAACCTTGACATGGGCTAGTTTAACAAAACCTGAAGGCATATATTATTTCGAGCCAAGCCCAGTACCGAGCACTGGCAATTACCAATATTCATTTAATATCACATTCGTCAATATGATGGGCGATGCGGGAAATATTATTGGATGTTACATCAATGAAAGCGATTGCTATGACACGCAATTAGGATCCTGCACCCAGATATTCGTGAACGCAACACTCGCATCATCAGCTACAAGAGAAAGCAAGGCAATAACATACACACTAAAAAGCACAGATAAGATAAATACCACTTTGGGTGGCACTACAGATAACTGGATCCCCTGGCAGATAATAAAATGTGGTATCTACGAAAGCGATATGACTCCGATCTCTGAAGAGAACGTAACTTGGCGCATACACGTTCATCCGACTGATTGGACAACTGGAGATATCGCGAATTCAGTGAACGGCAAAACTGCTGCGAATATGTTCCTCAAGAACACAATAAAAACAGATAATCAAGGAGATATATCTTTCTCAGTGGCAAAATATGGCGGTACCAAGGTAGAGCAGGAATGCGGCGATGGCGTAGACAATCCAGATGAATCAGACACATTATCAGATTGTTCAGACCCTGAATGTTTCGGTATAACTTATTCATGTTTGGCAAAGCAATCATTCACGAATGCTAGCGATATGTACAGCCCTTCAGGCAGCCACGGTACTTTGGCACTGAACATTCCTAGCGGAGATATTGCAGAAAACGTAACCAGTTCAACCACATTCACAACATACATCGATTATACAATGCACTCTATGCCTAATGGCACATTCAAGATACGTTTCTACAAATGGGGCTTGAGCAAGACTGCGACATTCTTCGTTCAAGGCCTCCCGACAATCAAGACAGTAAACAAGTATGGTCCAGCGACAAACGCATCACACGGATTGATAACATATTTCTTAGACAAAGATGGTAATCCGGTTTTAGGCAATTCACTAACACAATCACAAGCAAATTCAACGAGAGTAGCAGTTAGATCATATCTCAGTGGCGGTACTGAGATTGATAATTTAGACACGACATTAAACATCACATTCGCAGATCCAATCAACATCTCTATGTCTGAAGGATACATCTTGACAATCACCGTTAATTACGTCGAAGGCACAACAACATACGAAGAAAGCCTCAATATAACTACATATTTCGATGACCCTACATATTTAGGCGGTGCAGGCAACAGATGGAACAGCACCAACGAGAAGGAAAATGACATCAAAGTAGGTGGAACATCTTGGTCGCCTTGCAGCGATTCAATCAACGGCGATTTCGATTACTTGAATTGCGCAGGTAACGAGCAAAACTGTTTCACTCAATCTAGCTATGACTGCTATGATCTAGATTGTAATAATGAAGCAGGACCATCAGCATGGAACGATTTCACAAGCACATCAACCTCAGGAACGTGCGCATATTACAACGAGGCTCAAACAACAGCAATGTGTTTCGACAGCTATAACAATGACTGGGCAACAGAAGACTCAACAAGCGGCAATCAGAACACCGGACTCACATTAGTTGATTGCAGGGATTCTGACTGCGACACTACAAGCAACGGCACAGCCACATGTGAACTCAATCAAGAATTAACCTGCAACGACAATTTCAATAACGATATGTACAATCTCAAGGATTGTCAGCAACAAGTCGGCAGTTCATACAATGACGCAGAATACGATTGCGCGACATATTGTAGGACAAACACTGGCAATTCAACAGAAACTGCAAGTCAATGCAATGACAATATGGACAATGACTGGGACCTCTGGCAATACTCTACAGGCGGCGCATCAGGATACACTTACAATGCAAATGGTGGTATGGACTGCGCATGGACCACAAACTATCCAGACAGCGATTGCAATCTAACAACAATGGGCAACGGCAAGAGATGCGAACTTACTCATGAGCTCACATGCAATGATAATTATGATAACGATTACGACACAAGCCATAATGAACCAGATCCAAATTGGACAGAATCTGCATACGAAGCATATTTCACAACATTATCATACACGACAGACACAGATTATGACGATTATGATTGCCAACACGCGACACTGGTTCCAAAGAATGAATCATACACGAGTGTTGCCTGTTTCGATAGCATAGACAACGATTTAGACGCATATTACTGGAACAATGGCAACTGGTCAACTAACTCTTCAACAGGCAAGGATTGCAAGGATTCGTCATGTTTAGGGATAAATAACCCCAGCAACATAAACCAAACCTGTTTAGCCAAAGAATACGATTCAACAGACTCATTCTTCAATACATCAACGCCTGATTTATACTGCGAGAACAGCTTCGATGATGACGCGGATTCAGCAACAGATTGCTACGATACAGACTGCAACAAAAAATTCAATCTCTGCTATGCTTGTCCAACAACAGAAAACGTTACTTGGAGCGCTTGCGCAGATGGAAATGACAACGATTATGCAGATGGTATAGACTGCGCAGACAGCGATTGCTTAGGATATCAAATGGATTACAACAGCCATATCTGCGTTGCTTCGGGCAACGAGAACACAGCATTCTTTTGCGCAGACAAAGCAGATAATGATAATGATGGTTATACCGACTGCGCAGATTCAAACTGCATAGGCACAAACAGCTGCCAATCGAATGAGACTACTTGTAATGATGACATAGATAATGACAATGATGGTTATACAGACTGCGAAGACAGTAATTGTTATTCGAACATAAACTGCAACATTGATTCAGACATGTCCGGCACATATTATGGCCCAACAACAAGCACAAGTACTTTCGGCAGTGTTCAAGTAACCTGGGATTCCAGAGTCAGGAAAGGCGAGAATTACACAATAAACATTTACAAGTCATCATCATATTCAACAGCAAACTTATACATAGGACGCTTGACTGGTTCAGCATTGCCAACAACAGGGGAACTCACATCGGCATCGTTTGGTATAACTGGAACAGATGCAGCGGACTTTGAAACTTCGCAATACAATACAGCCGGCTCAAAAGGTCAGATAGAAGTACTAGATCAAGTCCCGGGCACAGCACAGCCAGGATTCGATATAAATGTAGAAATTCCAACAACAGATACTTTATCCAGTACAAGTTTCGAATATTACCATTCCATAGATGGTTCTACATCTACTGGCAACACAATAGGAGTTATAGTCCTAGATAGCACAAAACCAACAATAGATGATGTTATAACAGAACCAACAAACAAAGACTCTTTGGAATATGCCGGAACAATCTGGGTGGGTGTGAAAGCGGCAGATGCAAACAACGGCAAATTCAATGAAGGCACCATAGACACTTGTTACTATAATGTCACAGGACCAAATAATTACCTAGCATCCGGAGAAGACTCAACAGATTGCAAATTCTCATTCACAAATCTCACAAGAGACGGCACATATACATTGAATGTCTGGGCGAGGGATGATACAGGCAATTTAGCAGTGACTGATTCAAGCGCGCACATAGTTGACCTTAAACCAAAATATATAGCAGACAGTTTCACATTATCCTCAAATCGTTGGTATACTTCCAGTAATTCAATTACAATCTCTGCTAAATTCGATACAGATGATGCGAGTTCAATATCAAACTGCAACGTATATTACAAAAATAGTCAAGGTACAATCACGAGCCCAGGAACGATTAGCGCATCAAGATTAGGAGATAGGTTAACATGCGCGGGAAGTATCAGCGCACCAAGCGCAGACGAAATGTACGAATTATGGGTGAATATAACAGATTCAGAAAGTGACCAGGCAAAAGCTGATTCAGAAACATTTTACGTATGCAATAGTGCAGCAAGCGCAGGCGTTGGTATTAATGGAGAAAGATGGGGCTGTGATATCAGAGACATGGATAATAACGGAATATTAGCTACATGTCAAGCCACAACTGAAGTATCAGCAGTAGTACCAGTAACTTCTACAACAGCAACTTATCCTTCAGGTTCAAGTTATCGTGATGAATTCAGTCCAATTAGCCTATCATTAAGCGCAACTTCAATATTCATAACAATTAGGCAAGGGGAGACCTCAGAGCAAATATTGACATTAAAGAATAGTGGAAGCAAAGCACTAACCATTGATTTGCTAACCTCAGGTTTAGATAAGTACTTCACATTGAGCGAGACTTCATTCACATTGCTTCCAGGCCAATCTAAAGAAATAATCATCACGTTCGATGTATCGCCATTAACGCCATCTAAAATCTACAAGGGCGAGCTATCCCTCACAGCTAATAACATCAACAAGAAGATAGCTATTTCGATGGATGTCAAAGAGAAATCATTGTTCGAATTGACTGCCAGATTGCCGCAATTAGTTTACATCGGAGACAAATTATTGGCAGATATATACATAATCAATCTGGGGGACAAACATCCAGTCACTGCCATAGCCAGATACAAAATAATGGACAATGAAGGCAATATTATCACATTGCAGGAAGAAATCCTTCAGATAGATAATGCGTATCAGATTAATAAGCAATTTTATATCCCTGAAAGGTTCTTACAAGGAGATTATGAGTTTATATTTGAGTTAGAAACAGATTATTCAATATCCACAACTACTCATCCATTCATAATTAGCGCAGAAAGTCCTTTATTAGTCCCAACACTTCAAGTTCCACTTCCATTAGCAGATTGGCAGCTATTATATCTAATAATCATAACAATAACTGGCGTAATCACCTATGCGCATTTGAGAAAGGAGTATGAAAAAGAAGCATTAGGCAAACCTTTAAATAAGAATAAATCCATCATAAGTAGATATAAAAGAGGCAAAAGATAGATGAAATATAAGAAACAGCTGTTTGATTATGCTGTTAAGGATTATAAAAGGATTCTCGCGGAATTAAGATACCATTCAATCTTGGTTGTATTCGACCTTCTTAATGAAGAGGCATTCCTATCATTAGCGCCTTTATCCCAAGCTATTCACGAATTGAATTCGGATATGTACGTAGTCAGTAGAAACAATGGCAAATGCATAGAATATGACGTGTTAAGGGATATATGGACAGAGATAGCGAATAAAGAAGGCAAGAAAGCTAAGGTTCTAGACAAATTCATAAGTCTAGTCAATAAGAAAACGGATAATCGTTTCGGAAAGCTGTTCAAGCCGCCTGCTTTGATATTAGAATCAGATAAAGAAGGATTTTCAGCAGGAAAACTTCTCTTGCCATACAAATACAAATGGTTCAAATCATACAAAGAATCGGCTTTAATCAAGTCATGCGAGAAGGTATGGAAATTCGATTATGCATTGAAGAAAAAAGAATTAGTTCTAATTGATCTGCCGTTAATCCCACCGGAAAATATCTTGAAGCTCCCATTAGAGGATTATATGGATTCTTATGCAATTGTATGGAACTTAATGAAAACAGCATTGAAAGAAGGAGCAATTCCCATAGTAAAGACAGAAACCTCAAGAGTATCGCCATTTGAACCTGCAGAATATTTATCAGATCTTATCACAACATTATATGGCTGCGAATACTGCAAGAAGATAGGCGAGCCAGCATTCAAGGCGTTCCAAGAGGTATCAAAAGCATTTAACTTGCAAAGACTCACTCCAGCATCAGCGAAACTTACAATCGCAACACAAGGATTCGTAGGAAGACATTTATTCGGCGAAGCTATCGGCTATCCGACTCCAAACCGAAAGAGCAGATGGGACAGCCCAATGAGAATGTTCATGAAGATGCATGATGATGAGCAGTCGGAGTTCGAAACAAGGGACCCCATACTAAGACTCGCGTTGACCGAAACATTGCCAATCGATGTATTCATAGAAACCAATAACATAAATATTTTGGCATTAAGAAAGCATACCAGAGCATTGAAAGATAAGTTGAAAGGCTGCATGCTCATCAACGTAGTAAGTCATGACACAAATAAAGAATACAATACAAATCTTATTGTCGATATCGGACCAAGAAGACTAATCCCAGATGATTCAGATGTCACTAATCTATACGAAGAAGATCTTTACAAAGAGACCAAAAAGAAATACGGCATGTACACAAACATACCCGGTGGTGAAGTATTTTTCACGCCCCATAGCATGCACGGCACATTCGTTGGCGATGTAGTGATGCACACAGACAGGAGTGTAATGCTATCAGCGAAAGATCCTATTGTTGTAAGCGTAGAGGAAGGCAGATACAAGATAGTAAGAGCGCCAAGGGATATGGAGAAAGAGATAGAGGCTATCAAGCAAGAGCATATGAAAGTTCTTTTAGAAAAAGAGAAGCACAAAGCTATGCCTCAGAATATAATCGATATGCAGAAGGAGAATTACGATAGGATTGGCGAATTTGCGATAAATACGCATCCGACAGCGAAACTATGCGAATATTTAGTGGTAAATGAAAAGATTGCAAGGATGATTCACATAGCGTTAGGCAAAGGCTTTGAGAAAGACCGGAAAACAGTATATCATATGGACATAGTCATAGACGCAGCAAAGCAAAAGCTCGACATTTACGGAATAAAACCAGACGGCGCAGAAGTATGGGTGCTTAGAAAAGGCCGCATGGTTGTATAAGACTAATTCTAGTAATTATTCAGAAACAAAATTTACAAAGAATGATCTTCATTCATTTTCTTAGCGAACTTCTTTAATTTAGACCTCGGCAACAATTCGAAATTATTTCCTACACAATGCCCGCCAATTAACCCTTCTGGCGGAACCAGTACAGGACGCACCACATTAGATTTACCTAGCTTGCTATATCCTTCATTATAGCTGATATTAAAATCTTTATACACGTTGTCATAATTCAATCCGTATTTTTTGCACATAAGTGAAACTTGTTTTGCGAATAAGATGTTCCACCCATAATAAGTTGTGCACAATAATTTAGCGAGTTCACTTTCTTTAGAAGAACCATAAACTGCAGTCTTAAGCCCAATGCTGACAAAATGTTCATCAGCTAGTTTAGTATCTTTGGTTACTCCGCCAATTATCTTAGAGAAAGTTTTCACGCCCTCATAGAGATTAGGATGCACCCCACGTATAGGACTATGCACAGTAGGTAATTTAGTTGCTTTTCTAACCTTAGAAGTAACGCCTAAAGGCACAGTTGAATTGATTATCAATAGCCCCGGATTGTAGCTCTTAGCATATCCATCGACAATTTCAATGAATCGTTCAGAATAAGGGATATTGACATGACACACATCATAACCCAAAGAAGCATCAGGTTTGGTAAGATATTTCAAATCAAGCACATATACTTTATTGCCAGCTTCTTCTTCAATCCTCTTCAAAGCAGAGCCAACTTCGCCTTCCCCTATTAGAAGTATGTTTTTCATATGTTAAACATAGGAACTAGAACTTTTTAAATAATTCGTTACTGAATCATCTACTTCAATAATCTAGCTTTCTTGACCTTATCAGTAAAGTATTCTTCCTTTACAAGTGATTTGATCAAAGTCTTAGGCGTGCTGAATTTACGCTTCACATTGCATATCATCCTATAATTTTCAACGCGGCATGACTTATGCTTGTCCATGAAACGTTTGATATCCTCGGTGCTAGAGTAAACCATTGGCCCTTGGTGTGAACGTAATTTAGGCAATTCTTTAGGATAAGCGATATACCAAAGCAGAGCTTTCTTCTCCCAATGCCAACCGCAATCGATTATCTTGAATTCATTCTTCTCAAGTTCGCTACGTAAATGCTCAAAACACTTGACAATCTTAGAGCCAACAACATCACGTTTTCCAGTTTCAAGGCTCAATTCAACAAGCACAAGTTCGCCGGAACATTCCTTAGCTTTCTTTTTAATCAAAGCAAGCGAGAATTCAACTTTCTTGAAATAGGAAACTGAAGGAGATGAAAGGTAATTCTTAGCAGCCAGTATCATCTTTGCGAAATTCTCATGGCTAAGGGCAGATGCAGCATTCCTATCTTTCTGCACTGGATCGATCAAGATAAGCGGGCTCTCAATCTTCGCCTTATTCATTTTAGAGAAAACATCTTCATGATTAGCATAGAACTTTGAATGATCAATCACATGTTTAGGTTTCCATTTAGATATTCCCTGTAAAAAACCAATGAAACCTCCGTAATGTATTACTAGTATCTCCAGCATATATCCAGAGAATCCATTGATATAAGACTCAGCGCCATAAGTCCCCTGCGCTTTGCAAAACAATTTAGCAAGAACGACATCATCACCCATTCCATTAATATGTTTTTTGACCCAAGTCACGTGGAGAGGGCTGACATCAGTGACATTATGTGCGGATTCTGCATTATCAATATGTAATACAGGGATAATTTCATATTCAACACCCGAACTAACAAATTTAAAATAATCTCTTGAACCATGGACTCTTTCAACTTTAGGAAAAACAGAAAGGATCTTCTCAAGCAAGTCAGATATGCTCTTGTCAACATATTTCATATCAAATCTGACAAATATATCGCAATCAAATTTAGGCAGATAAGTCCCTTTGGCTACACTTCCACCGACAATCGCATCAGCAGATATCCTGCTCTTCAGAATCGCAGCATTCAATTTATCCAAAACCGGTTTTATTCTATGCTCCGCGCCAGTTCCGCGATGCAATTTAGCGAGTTTCTTCAAAAAATCCATAATATCCAATATTGCCAAGAACCTATATAAATGTTATGATGGCAATCTTTATAAACGAATCTATACATCCCACAATCTAATGGCAAAAGTTCTCTATAGAAAAGGAAAGAAAGAATTCGTCAAGGAATTAGAGAAAGAAGTCACTTTAGTTAGACAGAGGGAATTCTTCGTCCATGATACTACCAAAGATTATCATACTGATCAAGGCTTCATAACAAAAGCAGACTTGAAGAAGAAAGGCCAGATAAAATCAAGCAGAGGCTCAGATTTCAATATAATCGAGGCATCATTTATTGATTTATACAAGAGGATAAAGAGGATTGCCCAGATTATTCCAAGAAAGGATGTTGGTTATATCATCGCAGAAGCAGGCATCGGTAAAGATTCAGTCATAGTCGATTCCGGTTCAGGCTCAGGCGGTTTATGTTTATTTCTAGCTCACATCGCAAAGAAAGTCACAACCTACGATCTGAAGAAAGAGCACGTTGAGTTAGTTAATTACAACATAAAGAATCTAGGTCTTAAAAATATCAAATGCAAAGAGCATAACATCTACACAGGAATCCCTGACAAGAATGTTGACATCTTAACTTTAGACCTTCCAGAACCATGGTTAGTATTAAATCACGCAGTAAAAGCATTGAAACCAGGCGGAATCATAGTTTCATATTCGCCATGCATCCCGCAAGTAGCAGACTTCGTCAACAAAGCTAACACAATGCCTGATTACATCCATCTCAAAACAGTAGAGATCATGGAAAGAGAATGGGAAGTCTCCGAACGTAAAGTCAGACCCAAATCTAAAATGATGGGCCATTCAGGTTTTTTAACATTTATTAGGAGAATATAATTTTAATTATTCTGCCATCAGTATACGAGCTTCTTAACATTACATATTCTCTACGACAAAGGGGGTAGCCCCTTACGGGGAAAAGTCAGCAATATAAAACAAGTAGCGCAAGCGAGTCGATGGCAGAGTTAAAACATTCAGTAATAATACTTATTTTCGTTTTTCTGTTGCCTATCCAAGACAGAACCAACTTTATTGACACGCGGACGATGGCTTACTTCATCACGTCTAAATGTGATATCCAATTTCCTAAGGAAAACATTCATGCCTTCTTCCATAGTGAATACTCCGCGAAGATCTCCATGCACAGCAGGAGTTCCTTCGAATACAGCTAATCTTTTTGATAAGAAATCCAAAAACATCAAATCGTGGTCTACAATGAACGCAGTCTTTCCATTGACTTCCATATAATCGCGCAATAATTTAGCCACAACAAGTCTTTGCTCTACATCAAGATATGCAGAAGGTTCGTCCATTAAGTAAAGGTCAGCTTCCTGCGCTAAGCAATTAGCGATAGCTACACGTTGCAATTCACCGCCAGATAACTGATTAATTTGCTTGGTAAGAAGTGGATTGATATTCAAAGGACGTATAACTGTAGCCTCATATTTAGATATAGCTTCCCCCAAAACAGTCATTACCATTTGGTCAGAATCTTTATTAAGATACTGCGGTTTGTACGAAACGCGCACACCGAGATCTACACTTCCAGAATCCGGAGACATTATACCTGCAAGCATCTTGACAAAAGAAGTTTTACCTATACCATTTTCACCAAGGACGCCAACAACTTCATGCCTGTGCAATTCACCTGTAGAAGCAGTAAGTTTGAATTTATCGAGTTTCTTGGCAATGTCATGCCATTTAGTCAATACGATTGAAACTTCTTTTTTCTTTTTGAATGTAGATTTATCGAATGTGATTGAATGATCTCTGAACCTGACATTAGAATCCGAAAGATAACCTTCAAGGTAAGTATTAATTCCTTCTTTTGTAGTTCTAGGCAGACTGACAATACCATAACAACCAGGTTTACCATACATGAGATGTATCATGTCAGTCATATAATCAAGGATTATCAGATCATGTTCTACAACAAGTACAGCAGTATCATCATTGGCTAATTCTCGGATGAATTTGCTGACGACAATTCTTTGTTTGATATCCAAATAAGAAGTTGGTTCATCAAAGATATACAGATTAGCTTTCTTCAAAACAGTAGCGGCGATAGCAATACGTTGTAGTTCTCCGCCAGATACATTTTTGATATCAGTGTCAAGCACTTGTCCAAGACCAAGTTTTTCAACAACAGAAAGCATAGTACCTTTCTGATCAATTTTTTTCAATAAATCTCTAACTTTGCCATCAAATTGGCGCGAAATCATATCCACTTGCTGTATCTTATAGCTTACAACAATTTCGCCCTTTTTAACTTTCTCAAAATATTGCTGAGCGATAGTCCCTTTGAAGAATTGTATGAGTTCGTCATACGAGCATTCACCATCACGGCCAAGGTTTGGCTTCAGCAGCCCGCCAAGAATTTCCATAGCAGTTGATTTACCTATCCCATTTATACCAAGCAATCCAATAACCTTGCCAAACTGAGGCACAGGCAGATTATACAAATGGAATCCATTGCGTCCATATTGATGTATAGGAGTTTTCTCAAGCTCTTCTGGTAGATTGATAATGGAAATTGCCTGAAAAGGACACTTCTTTACGCAGATATCGCAGCCAATGCACAGAGCTTCATCTATTGCGACCTTCCTGTCATCGCCTTTCACTATGCATTCATCGCCCTTTCTATTGATTGGGCAGACTCTCATACATAAGTAATCCCCACAACCGACAGGATTGCAATCTTCCTTGTTAACGACAGCGATTCTGCTCATAATTTACCCATAACAGAGTTTGATTTTTAAGAGTTGCGGTAGGGTGTCTCCAGAATGGTATCAATGCCTATACTGAACATATTATTTTTACTTATCTGTTGCAGAATTCATTCTGCAGATACTCAGAAAGAAGTAGATGTGAAGCGGCATTGACTCACGAGAGTGAGCATTCTGGACATCCCGTTATGGTAGTTATCTTTTTAAATGAAAGAACCATATCAACGAATTATGAAATATCTAGACCAATTTGTGAAGGTAATCAAACAGAAGCCCGAATTAAATAATGTAGATGAAGATTTTGTTAGGGGCCAGTTAGAAGATTACATTCAGAAACACGTAAAGCTAATTAAAAAGCTAGAAGAATCGCAATCATTTGAAAAGTTCCAGCAATCTAAAGAGTACGATCAAATACTGAAAACCATAAGAGGTAATCTAAGAAAACCATATGGTTTGTTCCAGATTGACTTAAAAGAGAGAGATAATTTATTCAATCAATTAAGGAAAGATCCGAATAATATGGAGCTCCACAAAGCGCTTCTCAGGACACATCGTTCAACTAGTGAACGCATAGACATCTATCCAAGATTATACGAAGAGTTATTCCAAATCACAAAGAAACCGAAGTCAATCTTAGACCTAAGTTGTGGTCTAAATCCTTTATCCCTCCCATGGATGGGACTTAAAGATATAGCTTATACTGCAACTGAGCTTAGCGAGGAAGATCTTCGAATCATAAAAACATATTTCAGCATAAAAGGTATACGCGGCAGGACTATTCAGCTCAATCTCATCAAAGATTATGCGGTATTAGACGAATTAAAGGCTGATGTCTGTTTCATGTTCAAATTATTAGATTCATTAGAGACAATAAAGAAAGATATTTCCCAGAAGATATTAGAAAGGATTAATGCAAAATATATAGTTGCCAGCTTCTCGACAAAGACTGTTGGCGGAAAACAGATGCGCAATGCGAAGAGGGTATGGTTCGAGCATTTAGCGGAAAACATGAACTTCAAATTCAAGCTTCTAGAATATCAGAACGAATTATTTTATATTTTAGAAAAAGTTTAATGTTTTGATTCGATTTCTTGCATGACTAGTATATCTTCAGTTGTCAATTTCTTACCGGTCTTGATCTTGTCAAGTACGACAGATTCAAGCTCTTTTAGTTTGGAACGTGTACTATTAGCCTTATGAGTATTATCTTTCTCAGTCATTTCGCCGACTTGCTTTTGCAAACTCTCAAGCTCATTCATTTCTTTATGCAGTTCATCATTCAAAGCGACAAACTTCTTTTTAGCTTCAACAAATTTCTCGAAAGCAGCATTCTCCTCAACGCTTATCTTTTTGACTTCCTCAGAAGCGTTAATCAAGCTTTCATGCTTGCCTTGGCTTTCCTTTGCTTTACTCTGGATATCTTTATGCACAGTATCAGACTTTTTCTTCAATTCATCAATCTCTTTAGATAGAGCATTTATTTTCTCCCAGACTCCGCTAACTTTCTTTGCTTCTTCATATCTCGCGCGCAATTCTTTAATCATTTTCATGATTTCAGTCTCTTTGGCGAAAGACATCACTTCGGTCTCGATCTTGTGATCAAGTCTGTCCATCTGTGATTTCAGTTCAGCAGGATCTCCTTTGATATCGTATTTTTTGACAATCTCAGACTTTTCTTGATTAAGTTTCTTGACTTCTTCGATTTTCTGAGTAATTAAAGAATTAACGCTATTTCTTTCTTCTTTTTTATTCTTGACTTCAGAAGTGAAACTATCTCTAGAAGTTTTATCTTGTTTAAGATCTTTAATCAATGCGGAAATCTTTTGATTCAATCTTGTCTTTTCAGTAAACCATTTTTCTTTTTCAGAATTAGCGGCATTGAGCTGATTATGTAACTCTCGTATCTTCCCTTTTTTTTCGTTTAAAGCATCGAATAACTTGCTTTTTTCACTTTGTTCCATTTTGAACTCTTGCCGTTGTAGGTTGTCTAAGATATTAGATTAGTAAAAATAAAATAAAAAAGGGCAATGCCCTCTAGCCAAATAGTGCGCCTAGACCTGCAGCTCCTGCATTGTCTACTTTTTTCTCTTCTTTCTTGGCTTCAACTTTTGGTGCAACTTGTGCAGCTGGAGCGGCTACTGGTGCAGCAGCTACTGCTTGTTTCTTGATAGCTTCTTCAATATTTACTCCATCAAGAGCAGCTACTAGTGCTTTCACTTTAGCTTCGTTCACTTGAACTTCTGCCGCATGTAGTATCTTTTTAACAGCATCTTCGGTAATTTTTTTGCCGGCTTTGTGCAAGATCATTGCAGCGTATATGTATTCCATTTTAATGACCTCCTATTAATGATGATTGTGATTTATTGTGTGTTATGTTTCTTTTTCTCAAGCAATTCATGCGCTGAAGGCACTCTCAGAGCATCTTGCCTTTTCTTCTCTTCAAGGTCTTGCGCTTTCAGTTCATCTATGTACTTCTCAGCGTTTAGTTCTTCCTTGTTAGAAGGTTCTGGTTCGTCCAAATCAAGCTTATTTTTCTTGATCTGTTCTATGAGCATGTCAGCTTTTGCTTTATCTTCATCAACTACATGACTATGTCCTGAATTACTCGTTTTTTTTTTAGCTTCCTCAGGGAAGTCAGGTAAATTGACGGCTTCTTTCAAGCCAAGCATTTCTGCCTCGGCCTTAGCCAAGGAATTTCCAGCAGTTTCGCTGGTTAGTATTTCTCTTTCCAATGCCACTGCTTTAGCATCTGAATGAGCTTTGCTAATCATTAGTTCGATGATTTCTTTGATAGGATATCCGATTTCAACAGCCAAGTTAACTGCGCTGACTGCGGCATCTGTGATATTCTGTTCATACTCTTTCTCATCGATGTGCAATACTTTTTTATCGAAAATAGTGCCGTTTTCGTATGCTGCGGTCAAATCTAGACCGATTTCCATAGGATTGATATTGAATCTGATAAGAAGTTCAGCAACTTTCTGCTTGATTACTTCGCCTTCTTTAGCTACAATCTTGTCTTCTTTGACTGCGATCTTTCCATTCTCTACGCCGGTTTTGATACCAAGCATACCCAATTCTCCGATGATTGGACCTGGAGCGAATGCTGTTGGACCTGCAGGAATGACTAAATCTCTTGGCGCGATTTGACCAGCTTTAGCTGGTGCGCTTGATTTATTCTTCTGCAGAATTTTATATAGGGTAAAAGGATTATCTTTTGTGAACAATAAAGCAGGCATGCCTTTTAGATGTTCGATTAATTTTTCAAGGCCAGGTTTAGAATCTTTAGCTTTGTCGAAAGCGAACTTCATTATTCTACGCTTTGACATCTTTATTACTACAGTATCTCTTAGCTGAGCTCTCATCTTCTGCAATTGAGCAGCTGGCAGGTTCTCCATATTGACTGCTGCTATGATTGGATACTCTTTCATCAAGTGCACGAATTCGTCCACTGTTTTCTTTTTTGAGTCTGCTACTTTAGCCATTTCAATCACGCAATCCTGACTGGAGTTCCCATAGTCAGTTTTAAGTATACTGCTCTTACGTTATTAGTATCGTTAGGTAGGTTATGTAGTACTGTATTATAATAAGCCATCGCATTGTCTGCGATCTGTTCGTCAGTCATTTCTTCAGTTCCGATCAATGCCTGGAGTACAAGTGACTTTTTCCATGCTGCTTTCGCAGTTTTCTGAAGTCTTTCATATAAAGGCTTCATCAAGAACTTAGGCGGTACGACACATCCAGCTTTAGGGTTCGGCATCTTCCCTCTTGGACCGAATACTCTACCGAAACTTGTAGCTGCTGCCGGCATGACGTTTGCCTGAGCAACGAAATAATCATATTCATCAGAAAGCTTCTTTACAGCTTTTTTGTCTTTTCCATAGATAGCGAATTCATCAGAAACAATGACTTTGTCGCACACTTTAGCTGCTTCTTCTTTAAGTTCCCCGCCTACGAGTGCGCATACTTTTTTCTTCTTAGGAGTATGAGGTAGAGCTATGAATAGTTCTTTTTGATTTTCAGGTTTCTTTATATCGATACCTTTGAGATTAAGAATAAGATCGAAGGCTTGCTTAAAACCGCGCTTCTTTGATTTTCCCCTTATTTCCTTGATTGCTTTTAATACGTCGTTTTTTTCCATAATAACTTCCTCCTACACCCTTGCCGATGACAAGTTAGTAGTCTTGCGGAAACTAGTAACTTCATGGAAAGGCGTTTTATTTATAAAGATTGCGGTTCTGATGGTATGTCCAGAATGATGCCAATGTCCTTACTGAACATACTATTTCTACAAGAACATAGCAGAATTTATTCTGCAGATCTATAGAAAGAAGTAGATGTGAGGCGACATTGGCTCACGATAGTGAGCATTCTGGACACGCCCGGTTCTGAAGCTTTATAGTAAATCTATTCCCATCTAGCCGATTATGTTATAATTCGGGATTATCATATATGATAGTCTCATTCTCAGTGCTAAGAATAAGACTGGGGCGGAGAATGGCGTTTTCCATACTATATTTTCATAGACAGATATGTTTAAAAGTTAGGGGATTGAGATATTGCGCTAGGTGATAGTATGAAAATTGCATTTATAGGTACTCATGGCATAGGAAAGACTACTTTGGCACACGAATTATGTGCAGCGTTAAAGAAAAGACATATCACGACAGAACTTCTTCAGGAAGTGGCAGGCACTTGTCCTCTTCCAATTAATGAAAAGACTGGCAAATCTTCACAGGAATGGATTCTGACTACTCAATTGCAAAAAGAAATAGAATTAGAATACAGATTAAGTAAGTCTAGTAAACCTGGCGTTCTGGTCTGCGATCGCTCAATATTCGACGCTTATGTCTATTCATATAATGCAATGGGTCATGATGAAGTTTGGAAAAATCTAGTGCTCAGCAGGATGCCAACCTATGATCTTCTTTTTAAGGTATCTATAAATCCCGATTATGGACTTACTGCCGACGGAGTGAGATCAGTTGATTCTATCTTCCAACAGAGCATAGATAAGAAGATGGACGATTTGTTAGAGCAGTTCAAGATTCCAGTAAAGAAACATATTTCGATTGAGTCAACATTGGAGACAGTATTGGCAATGTATAGGGGAATCTCCGCAAAATAATTAAATCAAAGACTATCTCGTCGACTGATGGAGAAAGTAATAACTAAAGATTCATCAGTCACATTTTATTCTGAAAAATATAAAGAGACTTATAGATCCATTTCTGGCGCAGAAGAAGAATCAGTAAAGAAATTTGTAGAGCCTGCAAAAGTCGCAGAAAAGGCAAAATCCGGCAGAATAGATATCCTCGATGTATGTTTTGGTCTCGGCTATAATTCAGCAGCAGCTATCGACGCTGCGTTGAAGTCAAATCCCAATTGCAAAGTCTCAGTCCTAGGACTAGAGAATGATACTGAGATTATCAGCAAGATAGAGGAAGTGAATCCTTCATTTCAATCGTATAAAATCATAAAGAAATTGATCAAGATGCATGAAATTTCTGAGAAAAACATTCACATAAAATTAATAATAGGCGATGCTAGGAATACAATCAAACAATTGAATACAAAGTTCAACGTGATATTCCACGATCCATTTTCGCCGAAAGCATGTCCTGAACTATGGACAGAGGAATTCTTTAAGGATATAGCAAAAGTATCTCAGCCAGGCACGATTCTAACTACTTATTCATGCGCAAGGATTGTAAGAGATAACTTGAATAAAGCAGGATTTAATACAGAAGACGGGCCATGCATAGGTCGGAAAGCTCCGTCAACTATTGCATATTTCTGATTAAGTTAGTAAAAAAAGGGGCTACGGCCCCTACCTCTTTTTTCCTCAAGAAAAATTTGGCGGTATGCGCTGGTGGTTGTGGCCCCCAGGCAAGGGTGGTGGTAAGGTAATTCCGAGCAGGATAGCCAAGTTGCAAGTAGGTTTGGTCAACCCTATCAGCCCACATAATTTTCCTTCTGCATTTATGGGGCATATCATCATTTTACCTCTTTTTACGCCAAATATAGACATTGTTTCTAGTATGCCAAAAATGTAAAAAGGACTCCTTGAGTGTGAGGGGGTGGTTTTCCAGAACAACTATAAGGAGTCCCTAAAGACGCTGATGGTACAAGACCCTTAACCTTGATTAAGGATCCAATTTATGGTTACTAATAGAGATTATAGTTAAACAAGTATATAAATGTTACCTTTTTGTATACTGGTATAAGTAATATACACATATTAGCCTTAATCATATAGAAAATAGTGATATTTTAATATAAAAGCAATATTTAGAATTGTTAATAGATTATTTAGCAAAATTAACAATAATAGTCAAAATTTAATCAAAATTGACCGAATTTAATCAAAATTATTAATAAAAATGAAAAAAATACACTTTTACCCTATAGATATAAGCTATCAGTTAGTAAATGATATATCCAAATTTTATATCTATGGCAGAACAGAAGAAGGCGAACAAATATGCGCGATTGATCAGACGTTCAAACCTTATTTCTTGGTAGAGCTGAAGGACAACAATATGATAGAATCAGCGAAACAAGATTTTTTACATCTGTCTATCCCGGAAGCACAAATTATAGATGTGCAATTAGGGGAAAAGATAATCTCTAACGAGGATAGAAAGCTTTTGAAAGTATTCACAAAGCTTCCAAACCAGATTCCAGACGCAGCTAAATTTTTTCAAGCATTGCATCAGGTAAAGGCGGTATACGAACACGACATAAAGTTCGTGACACGATATCTCATTGATAACAAAATCATTCCATTAGTGTTAATAGAAGTCAAGGGCGAATATATCGAAGACAAAAATGTAAAATCAAGAGTGCCTTGTTTTGAAGTAAATGAAATCAGGCAAGCTAAAGATGAAATCAAATCATTGACAGAACCAAAAGTATTGGCGCTTGACATTGAGACATACAATCCGTCCGGTAAGATATTCGCGCCAGAGAAAGATCCGATTATCATGCTCAGTCTGTACGGGAATGATCTAAAAAAAGTCATCACCTACAAAAAGTTCAAGCACAAATTGGATTATATTGAATTTGTTAAAGATGAAAAGGAATTGCTACAAAGATTCAAGGAATTAATCATCGAATACGCCCCAGATATAATCACTGGCTACAATTCAGACAATTTTGATTTACCATACATTAACACGAGGGCGAGGCTTAGTGGAGTAGAACTAGACTTAGGATTAGATTATTCATATCTAAAAACAGATGCCCGTTCTGAAGAAGCAAGAATTACAGGAATCGCGCACATAGACCTACTGAATTTTATTCGACGAATCATGGGCAGGACATTAAAGTCAGATTTCTTCACATTGAGCGAAGTATCAAAAGAGCTTCTTAATGATGATAAGGTAGATATTGAGATTAGTGATATGTTCAAAGCATGGGAAGATAATAAAGGTCTAGAAAAATATGTAGAATACAATCTGAAAGATTCAGAACTTGCATACAGATTATTCCAGAAAGTCTATCCAAATATGCTGGAATTAATTAAAATAGTCGGTCTTCCGATATTTGAATTGTCAAGGACAAGCCATTCACAGTTGGTAGAGAATTACGCAATAAGGCAGACTACTAACCATAACGAGATTATTCCAAGCAGACCATCGTATCATGAAAAAGAAGAAAGAAGCATGACTTCATATCAGGGCGGTTCTGTATTTCAGCCGAAAGCAGGGCTTTACAAGGATATTGCAGTTGTTGATTTCAGAAGTTTTTGGCCTTCATTGATAGTATCGCATAACATAGGTCCATCCACGATAGATTGTGATTGCTGTGAAAAATCTAAATTGAAGATAGAGGTAGAGGGTAGGCAGTTCCATTTCTGCGAGAAGCATAGAGGATTTGTTCCAGACATATTGAAGGAGCTTATCCAGAAGAGGGCAGAAGTGAAAAGAAAACTGAAAGAGAATAAGAAGGATGTATTATTGAGCGCAAGATCCCAGGCGCTTAAGGATTTATCGAACGCATTCTATGGTTACCTAGGTTTTTCATCAGCTAGATGGTATGATGTGAATTGTTCAAAATCAATAACTGCATTTGGTCGCAAATATATACAAGAAGTGATGGATAAAGCGATGAAGAAAGATTTCGGCATTGTATATAGCGATACAGATTCCGTTTTCCTAGAAATGAAAGGCAAAACATTGGATCAAGTCAAAGAATTTGTGAATAATATTAACAAGGATCTCCTGGAGAATATGGAACTTGAGTTGGATGAATACTACCCAGCTGCATTATTCGTATCGATGAAATCAGCAGAGGGTGGCGCAAAGAAACGTTATGCCTTATTGACAAAAGACCATGAACTGAAAATCAAAGGCTTTGAAAGCGTCAGAAGAAATACTTCACCAATATCAAAAGAGGTCCAGGAGACAATACTCAAACTAATTTTAGCGGATAATGCGCCGAAGAAAGCATTGGATTATCTCAAGAAAGAGATAGATGATCTCAGGAAGAAGAAAATAAAGAAAGAAAGATTGATAATGACTACTCAGCTTCAAAAACCAATTGAGGAGTATGATTCAGTCATGCCGCATGTAGCGGTTGCTAAAAGGATGGTTGAGCAAGGTTATGAGATGAATCCCGGATCAGTTATCCAATTCATAATCACGAAAGGTACAGGGAAGATCAGCGAGAGAGCAAGATTGCCGAAAGAAACAAATGAAGGCGATTATGATCCCGAGTATTATATTAACAATCAGATTATTCCTGCAGTAGAGAAGATATTCGAAGCTTTGGGATATAATCTTGAAGAGATTCTCACCGCCAAAAGTCAGAGTTCGCTTAGTGCTTTTCTAAAATAAGTTAATTGCAATAATAATCCTTAAATAACTCTAAACTATCCCATTATCAAGGGGTTGATATCAAGGTGATAGATTGGCAGTAGATTCTGAGCTGGAAGCATTAAAGCAAGTTTTGAAGAAGACTTTTGAGAACATAAAAGAAGATATTTCTACTAATAAGGCAGATGCAACAGTGAACTCTAGAGAGATAGAGCGTTTACACGAATACAATCGTAAGCTGGAAATGCAGTTGATGCAGCAGAGCGAGACAATTAAAGCGATGCAAATAGAATTATCTAAACTGAATGAATCTGCACTTAACCAAGCGCAACAAACACAACAGGCGCAACAAGTAATAATTCAACAAGTTAAACCTGTAGAGAACGGATTAGATGCCCAAATTCTTAGGAAAGTGGATCGCAATAGAAAATCATTAGTGAAAAAGAAGATAATAGCAATAGCTTCATCACAAGAATTGACTCTTCCAGAACTTAAGGATATAGTAGTAGACGAGCAAAATCTATGCTCAAAAGCTTCTTTTTATAGGTATTTTGAAGATTTGAAGGTAAAAGGTCATTTAAGTACTATATCCATAGATGATTCTGAAATAGTAGTATGTAAGAAGCTTGAGACTAGTCTCAGATAGTCTATAACTGCCTTATTCTTAGTTTATACGCTTTGAGACAAACTGAGACTATAAACAAGTTCCATGAGAAGCGATGGGGTGTCTCAATGAGACAATCTTGATACTATTTAAGACTTATATCTCTGAATTGAGACTATATGAGACTATATTGAGTCTTTTTTATAAAAAAATCAGCTATTTATTATATATAGCACGAAAAGAGCCCACATTTATGGTTTATTCTAATAAGGAGCTCAAAAAGGAACATTTATATACTAAATTTAGTACTAATTCCTTCATATACTGATTTAGGACGTCGCAAGAGGTCTATGATTAGTATAATCATATTCAAAATATTCATAAAAACGAGGTTGATCTAAAAATGGTGGAATTGAAATATAAACTTTTATTCGTGTTTTCTATTGTTTTATTGTGTTCTATTGCAAGCGCTGATGCTGGCGTGACCAATGTTTCAGATCAGGCAAATACAACTACTAATTATTTAACATATACATTCAGTGCTAAAACAAATATCACTGGCAGCTGTACTTTGTATGGTAATTGGTCAGGATCTTGGGCTAAAAACCAAACCTTTACTAATATGACTAAAGACACTTTATTTAGTTTCACACCAATAACATTCGCAACTGCGCAAACCACCAATTATTTCTGGAACGTGAATTGTTCAAATGCAACTTATACAACACCTGGTTGGGGCAATAACTACACTTTTGTAGTTGATGGAGTGGGTCCTTATGTTACACTTCATTTGAATTATACTACCAATAGGCAAACATATGTGTTCTCATCAATGTCAACAGAAACCGGTACATGTACATTGTATGGTAGTTGGTCAGGGATTTGGGCAAAGAATGAGACCAAAGCAGTAGTAGCGTCTACCCAATTCAATTTTACCTCGATTAAATTCACTAATACATCATTATCTAGTTATTTATGGGGCGTGAACTGCAGCGATCAATATGGCAATACTGTATTGAATTGGAGTACTACCAATATTACATTCACAACAGATGTTGTATCTCCATTGATTGTTAGTAATAGTCTAAGGAACTATACCAATGATATGAGAATTTACACAATGTCTGGTAAATTAAATGAATATGGTACATGTACATTGTACGGCAATTGGTCAGGTTCATGGGCAAAGAATGAGACTAAATCAGTAACTGCGAACGAGTTCTTCAATTTCACTACAATCGCATTCGCTATAGGTACATCTGCAAATTACAAATGGGGTGTAAACTGCACAGACCTTGCAGAGAATCAAGTGATGAATTGGAGCACAACTAATCTGACATTCACTCCAGATGGAACTGCTCCTACAATAACTACAGTTAGAAATTTAACTGTGGATAATGCAACTTACATTTATTATGTGAATAGCAGTGAAACAGGCACTTGTACATTATGGGGCGATTGGTCAGGCTCATGGTCTGCAAATGAGACTATTTCAGTTGTAGCCAATGTTGAATCTCCTTTTACAACAATACAATTTACTACTTATTCAGTACGTTATAATTGGACTGTGAAATGTTTGGATGCAGCGTTGAATCCAGCATGGGCAGCAGCTAATTACACTACATTAGTAGGTAGAGACATTTATACGCCAAGAAGTACAACGAATCTTACACTTGCTGCACAGTCTGCTTTAAACAAAGTAGTTTTGACTTGGCAAGCAGTCACATTAGATTCAGTGGGCAATACAGATGATTCAGAATTGAAATACATGATTTGGAGAATCGCGAGTACACCTGCGAATTATACAGATACTCCATTACGTTTAGGATTCACAAATTTGAAGAACATAACTGGAGCAGTAACTACAAGTGATGAAATTTCAACTACTTCATCTGCGACATATCATTATTTGGTTACAACTGCAGATGACGGCGGAAATTCAAACTTGAGCATCAAAAACGAAACTGCTGCTAATAACATAAGGCAAATTTATTTGACTTATACAGCACCAGTCGCAGACACCTCAACAGGTAGTTCAGGCGGTGGTTCAGGCAGTGGAGGTAGTGATAGTGGTGCTTCAATAGTAAGCACAACGGCACCAACAATTGTAGGCACCAAACAATCTAAAGTTTGGGACACAATAACTGTTGAGAAACCAATTACTTTACTGATAACAAAAGCAGACTTTGCAATCAAGCAAATCGATGTTTCAGTAACAGAAGCAGTTTCGAATGCAGGATTGACTGTGACACAATTGATTGAACAGCCAACTACAACAACTGAATTGGATCACGCATACAAATATTTCAACATTGAAGGCTCAAATCTAGGTGCTTCATTGGATAAAGCAAAGATCAAGTTCAGCGTAGAGAAATCTTGGTTGACTAAGAACGGCTTGGATGCGAATGGTGTAATGATGTACAAATTCAAAGGTACTGAATGGATGCCATTAGCTACAATGAAAATATCAGAAGACGATAATTCTGTGCAGTTTGAAGCAGAAACAACAACATTCAGCTATTATGCGATTGGTGCAAAACCAAAAGCTGCTGAAACACCTGCGACAACCACAGAACCAGCTACAACAACAGAAGAGCAAGCTGAAACCGCAGCAGAAGGAAGCAACTTCTGGTGGTATGTATTAGCAGTAGCAATCGTAGCAGGACTAGTCTGGTACTTCTACGGAACAGAAACCAAGCACAAAAGGAAATAAACTTTCCTTTATTTTTCTTATTTTTTAATTTATTTTATAATTATTGATTAAGATAGAATTCTCTTTTATCTTCGGGAAACTTCTCAATAGCATATCTTAACATAGTTCTGGGCATTTTTTTGCAATTCTTCATCAGGAATGCTTCTTCAGCAGCCATATCGCGTTTGCCTACTTCGCGCAGCATCCAACCTACTGCTTTATGCATTAAATCATGTGTATCATGTAGCGAAATCTCAGCAAGTCTTAATGTATCTTCAAACTGATTGTTACGGATGAATGCAAAGGTTGCTATTATCGCAATACGTCGGTCCCATAGACTCTTTGACTTAATCAACTCATATAATACATCTCTTTTCATATCTAATAAGAAGTCGCCAAGTATTTGGCTAGCAGAAAGGTCAACAAGGTCCCAATTATTGATGAATCTTGTATTCCCCAGATAGAATTCAACAGCTAATCTTTTATTGAAAATAGTGGCTTTATTGTATTTATTGATCAACACTAGCAATGCTGTGAGCCTAAATTCGTGATATTTACTAAGAATTAACTCTTGCAGTTCATCAAGCATAAGATCGGGATATTTCTTAGCGATTTTACGTTGTATTGGCACTACAATGCCTAAGAACTTATCACCATAGCCGTATTCTCCCCTTTTAGTCTTAAAGAAACGTGCTAACTCTTCAGCTTTCCTAGGATTTTTATGTTTAAGCAGTTCCTTTTTGATCTCTCTTATGCTATTCATATTTAGAGATTAGGAACTAGGTTATATAAGATTAATTGAAAATAAAAGAGAAAAAGAAGAAGACTTAATAGAAATAGTCTTCAGGATAATAGACATAATCTTCTTCAGCCAGGCTTCCGACAGCTTTCTTAGCTTTTTTCTTAGGCTTATTTACTTCGCTAAGATCTGGCTCTTCAGCGCCAACATCAGACTCTGCTTGAATTTCGTCGAATATCCTTGGCCTTTTAGATCTCATGTATTGAGTCTTTTTAGGTTCAGATGCTCTTTCGTCAGATTTCAAGACAGGAGTTCCTTTGACTTTAACTTCAGAATCTACATCTACAACTTCAATCTGAGGCGTTTCTATATCTAAAGAGCTTTCAGCTACTTCTTTTTTCTTAGCCTTTTTAGCTTTAGGTTCTTTTACTTCCACAGCTTCTTTAGGTATCTCCTCAACAATTTCTACTTTTGGGATATCAGCTTCATGCTTAAGCTGTGCTTCATCTTCCTGTTCAATTTCTTCGCTTTGGAACACGAAACTTTCATCGTCAACTTCTTCAAAGAAGAAATTGACAACGCCTTTCTTAAGCTTGTCTAGGAATCCATTATCATTTGTGGTAACTTCTGGTTCTAGTTTAAGATCTATCTGAGGTTCTTCTTTCTCATCAAACATCTTTTCAATCTCAGCTACAAAAGTGGTATCGCCAAGGGTGGTTTCTTCTTTTTTCTTGTAAGCGACAGCTGATTCGGTTTTCAATGATGCGCCATACTCTTCTTTTATATCAGAAGGTGTTTCTACATTGAACACATCATCTTCTTCTAAGAAGAAATCTGCAATTCCTTTCATCGTGCGTTTCAGTAACCCTGATCCTTCTTCAGCGACAGGTGTTGCTTCAAGCATACTAGGAGTTTCCAATTGTTGTTGAACCATAGGTTCATTTACTATTTCCTCAACAACTTTAGGTTCTTCCCTAACTTCTTTGAGTTTAACACTGCTCTTTGTGCCTTGCAGCATTTCAATCATGACAGTATTCTTATCAGTTTTGTGCTGGCTTTTCTCGAGATCGCTTCTCAGTCTTTCAACTTCTTTTCTTAACTCTCTGCTTTCTTTAAGTTCAGCGCGTAATGATGCAATCTCGTTAGCCAGTTCATCATTCTGCGATTTAACTTGATCAACAGCTTTTAATTCTTCTTTAGCAGCGAATCCACCAAGTTTTTCTTCGAAATCTGACACAGAACCAAGCCTTTTCCTGATATCTTCAATTTCATTGTTGAACAAGTTTATGTCAACAGAACCGCTTTTCTGATCAGTAATCTGCGCCATGCGCATATTCAATTCAGCCAAGCTTTCTTTCAAGTCTTCGATATCCTTGACTTTATTCAAGAATGATTCTTCCTTTACGAATTTAGCGCAGGACACTTCTTTGAATTCCATCAATTGTTGTTTTGCATTCTGCAATTCGTTCAATAGTTCTTTGGATTTGGATAATTCGTCTTTGAAAGAAGCAGTATCTTCTTGCACATTGGTTAATTGCCTATTGATATTCAGTTTCTCAAAGTAATTGAACTTTATTTCTTCGATGTCTTTGGTTTTTTCAACTAGTCCCAAGATTGCTTTTTCAATGACTTGGTTATTATCTTCAAAGCTTTTTTTAGTAACAAGCTTTTCTTTCAGAATATCCATTACTTTGACGAAATTGTCTTTCAGTTTAGCAGTATCAGCAGATACTTTCTCAAGTTCTTTTTTGTAGTCTGCTTTGAGCTCTTCTTTATATGACTTTGATTCTTCCTTCATCGCAGAAAGTGATTCGCGCTGTTCATTGACCAATTCATTCTTGTAATCTTTGAATTTCTTGATTTCATCAGCGAGGAATTTTATTTTCGTATTAGTTAAATCTAAGCTGTTTTTGTTTCTTTTTTCAGCTTCTTTGAGTTCGACATTAAGTTCTTTTTTTGTCTCAGACATATCTTCTTTTATCTTAGAAAAAGAAGTCTTCAATACGCTATCAAGTTCAGAAAAGTTATTTACTTTCATCTCATCTACCCCCTATTTATCACATTACTAATTGAATATTATACCCTCTCTTTTTCAAGATTTATGAGTTCGACCTCTATATAAAGATTATGCGACTCGCATATATCTATTTCTTAGCCGAAGAGTTAGAATATATATTAAGAAAATAATGATTTGAAATCTAATCTTTTTTGTATTGCGCAACTAAATCAATCAAATCGCAATGTGTTAAGAACAATGCTCTGCAGCAAGGTCTTTCCAAGCCGAGATCATCCATGACTTTTTTCTTGTCGTCGCCTCTATCTAGACGTTTATTATAGTCTTCCCATAGGTGCGATACAGGTTTTCCGCAAGAAAAGCATCTCATTGGTACAATCATTTTTTATCACGCAATTAATATTTAAGCTATATAGTGGGATATTGGTCCTTTTATAAATCTTTCTGTAAAAGGTACATTTCAGATAATGTCTGCAACCATTGTAAATTTTATCGCTAAAGAAGAGAACTGACTGGGCTCCACTACGAGGGATGTCAGTCATAGCATAGGAATGTAGAAAATTTACCCCTCAAAACCGCGGTTTTGATGGTGCTCAGAATTAATATAATTCTGACACGTTGCAGACAATCGAAATGAGAAAAATTCTATCTGTAATGCTTGAACTCTTCTGCATGCGGAGTATTTTCTTTCTGTCCGAGGGGGCTGATCTTCTCGAACAAAGCCCGTTTCTGTAATTCTTTAATAGTATGTGCGGTACTATAGCTCATGCCAGACTGCAGTCCGCCAACCAACTGCTCGATTATTGGTTTGACAAATCCTTTGTAAGGTATTCTTTTAGTAACACCTTCAGGGATGATTCTTTTGTTGCCATCGACAAGTTTCTTTGATTGCGCATCTACTTGCACATCTCTGCTCGACATACCGCGATAGATTTTGAAGCATTTTTCGCATTCCTCCGGGGTCATCTTGCGGAGTGTCGATTGCGGCACAAGCATATCTTTACCATTCTTGATAGAATAAACATTTCCGGGGCTTTCATATGTCCCTGCAAGTAAACTGCCTAGCATGACTGTGCTAGCCCCCGCAGCAAGCGCTTTTACAATATCTGCAGAAAGCCTGATTCCGCCGTCAGCAATTATAGGTATTCCATATTCTCTTGCTTTCCTTGCACAACGATATATTGCAGATAGTTGAGGGACCCCATGTCCGGTTACAAGCCTAGTTGTGCATACTGCGCCAGGCCCGATTCCGACTTTGATGCAGTCGACGCCTAGATTAGCAAGGAATTCTACTCCACCAGGTGTAGCTACATTGCCGGCGACGATAGGATGATGTGGATATTTTGAACGGAATGTTGTTATTGCATTAGCCATCTGCTCTGAATAACCATTCGCTATATCGAATATGATTATGTCAGCGCCTGCATTGATTAGCTTATCAGCGCGATCCATGAAATCTTCTTTGACTCCTACTGATGCACCTACTAGATACTTCTTGCCTACTTCAACGCCTCTGCGTTTAACTTCTTTAATCATTTCAGCTTCTTCATCTATAGAGTTAGTCAGCCGGTATAGGAAGCCAATGCCGCCTATTTCAGCCATAGCTACCGCCATCTCTACTCCAGTGACTGTATCCATATTCGCTGAGATTATAGGTATTTTCAACTTTATCTTGCTAGTCAAATCAGATGTTGTATCAGCATCTCTTCTGCTGTTTAATGATTTCCTAGGCAACATAATCACGTCGTCAAAAGTGGTATTGTATGCAAGCAATGCATATCTGCCTATACTTGACGATCTGTACCTCTTGTAGATAGAATCGTACATGTCTTCCAGAATTTCTGTGAATGGCACGTCTTCATCAGGCAATTATTCCTATTTAAGCATTATTAGGGTGTAATATATCTAAGAAAAACATTAGACTTTCGATAATTCATATAGTCTGACAAACACTTCAGGTTCAATTTTAAGGCCAGCTTCCACAAGCAGTTTAGCGAGAGAATAACCTTCTTTGTCAGGTGCTTCTTTGCCGTCGATAACCTGATGCTTTAATATCTTCGTTATAAGAGGTTTACAGAGGATTCCTTCATTCAAGCCTATTGCTACCTCATTCCCGCGATCATTGAAGAATTTGAGCCTTTTCAGGTCGATAAATGAGCCTTTATTAGACCATATCATATTCTCTTCTTTGAATCCATGATTAGCGAGTTCTAGCCTGATAGCATCGCATAATAGCTCCTTTTTAGATCTGGTTTTAACATCATAATCCCTGTAGAATTCAGCGAATGGAATCTCAGTTTCTCGACGATGATTATAGACTCGGCCAAGATACTTCTTAGCTTTCTGTCTAGGGCCATTTGCAGTCCATATATTCTCGACGAGATAGGCATAATTTTTGCCTTTTATGGATTTGGTACGTACGAATGTCATAATTGACTTTAGGCACTATGTAACTTATATAGCTTTTGCCTCACTTTTGCTATATACTTCATATATGAGTCGCTAAAGCCTAGAACTTAGTTTATTCAGTAGCTATTTAGCCTCTATTTTTAATCAAATCTTAATCAATTGTGATTAATGACTCACTTAGTACGGGTAATTACTATGAGGTAGCTATTTCCTATTATGATTAGCTATCTAAACCACTTATTTATCAAACCATTACCATTAGCCTTTAACTAAACGGTTAGAATCATCAATTAACCACTCACTTTACTATATGCATACCAATATATGCACCATATTAGTACCTTATTGGCAGGTATTTTTCTTAAGGTATGGCTTATCTTTATCATTATACTTGGCTATATTAGGCAGATATATCTTAATGATGGCCTTTTAGCCACATTTTGAAGGCTCACTTTGCTATATAGCAGATTCATTTAGGGGTAAGGCTATTCAACTAATACCTCTCTTTTCTCTATTCAATAGGTAGTTACCGATTACCTTTCCTATTTTGGGTCAGTTTAACCCTCATTCCCAGTCTCACTTCTTCAGTCTTAATTGGGACTGATCCCATTAACTATCTTATTCTCAATCCCAGTTCATTATTTGGGACTGAGACTATCCCATTATAATTTCATTCCACCAGAAATTACTTCAATTAGTTTGCGCAAATTGGACAAAAATTGAGCAAAATTCGTTAAAAATTCAATTAGTTTGTCAGTCTCATTCTCAGTCCTATTATAGTCTCAGTCCCATCTTATTGGGACTAAGACTAGGTTGGAAAAGCTAAAATTTATCAGTTATAGCCTTTTTTCAGTCCCACAATAGTCCTAGGACTATCCTATCTCAGTCCTATTTTTTAGACAAAATTCATAAAATATTTGATAAAAATCTAGAAAAATTATTGATCCATTTTGCTATTCAGATTAGCGATATAATGTTTCTCTTTGCCCTTCCAACTGATACTCATAGGATGCTCTTTTTCAAGCTCAGTGAGAAGTCTATAGAATGAGCTTTTTGAGCATAATCCTTGCTCATCAACTACCATTTCCTTAAGGTTAAGGCCCGATATATTGCCATATTTCTGTATAAGTGAGAGTATTACATTCTTCACATATTGCTTAGAATTGCGAGTGACCTTCTCAATGATCTTTTCCCGCAGCTGATTTACCCTAGGTTGTGATACATATGTAGTATGGATAGGTGATAAAGTGTGTACTGGCCTATTTTCAAGTGTCTCTAGCTTGTTTTGCAGCTGCTTCACTCTCAAGTATATTGGCTCATTCACCTTGCCCGCTTTTGAAAGTGAGTGTTCTATCTCTTGTAGGCGCCTTAAAGTAGGTCTGCGATCATCCATAAGTGTTTCAACCTTGTCATTCAATATATTTATGCGTGAAAGTATATGATCATAAGAATAATGTTGATCGATTATTTTCTTAATATCACTAGGTGTTTTCGGCATATAATTTATCTGATTCTCGACGAGCTTTAGCCTAATATCGTATTCATCTTGCTTCTTTTTGAAATGATGTAGAAAGTCGATTATTTCGTTGGTTTCCTCTCTGACTTTGTCAAAAGAAATCTTCACATTCTCTACTAATTTCTGCATTTCTTTCTTGCCGAATATTGACATGATTACCCCAACTACCTATATTTGAGTTTTTATTATTCATAAAGTTTTGCATTCTAATAATGGTCAGCAACAATTGTAAATTTTATCGCTAAAGAAGAGAACTGACTGGGCTCCAGTCAGCGGAAGTGCTAATTAGCACTTCTGCGCACAGAAGTCCTATGGACTTCTTGTGCCTCAGGGACGTCAGTAATTATGAAGGAATGAGCAAAATTTACCCGTTGCTGACCTATTACAGAACGTTCTAAATCTTTAAATAAAAGTGGACATTACATCGTCAATGGGGTGTCAAACATAATAAATCCAGAGAGGCAAGGCTCTATAGTTTCGCTGAAATACCAACTGAAAAGAGCCTTCGATAAGATTAAGGAAGAGTTCAGCCAGCATCTAGAAGGAATTAACGAGAATACTAACGAGTTGCAGGCTAATTTTGAGTATCTTACAGAGTTGGATGCACGTATAGACAAGCTTTCTGATCGTCTTGAGCACGTTGAATTATTCTTAAGGAAATTAGACGATAGTTTCAAGGCAGCAGAAGATGCAGATTCATACACAATACAGCCACTTGCAGTGAACGAGAAGCGTATTTTCACAGTGATTTATTCTGCAGAAAAAGCAATCGGTTATGCAGAGATTGCGCAAGCTTTATCCATGTCAGAATCATTGGTAAGAAGCTATTTGACTAACATAATCGCGAAGGGCGTACCTGTCATAAAACGCTATATCAAAGGCAAACCAATCATATCTCTGGACGATGAATTCAGAGCATTGCAGAAGAAGGAGAACATAGTCAATCTGTCTCAGAAGCAGTTAGGTCCTTTCATGGAGCAATAAGTTTTAAGCGATGCTTAAAGGTTTTCTTCCATTTTGAAATCAGTATTTATTTTCATGAATGTTTCTTCGTCGATAAGTGGCTTATGCTGACCGTTGAAAAGCTTGCCTTTATAGCGTATTTTACCTATGTAGGTTGGATTTTTTATAATCTCATACAATGTTGAGGGGGCGATGGAAAACTCTTCAGAAATCGCTTTGTAATTGATTCCAGAAGCCCACATCTTGAATATATCTCTCACTTTAGTGGAGTTCTCATCATCAGGCACGAGCTTTTTACCTTGATAAGTGTATCCGAATGGTGCTCTATTAGCAGTTTCTCCAACGCTAACTTTCTTATCAAATGCCATAGTAACTCTTTCTTTAATCATGCCTCGCTCAAGCTGCGCGAATACGCCTATGACTTGGAAGAAGGCTTCACCCATTGCAGTAGTCGTATCTATCTGTTCGCTTACAGATGTGAAATTGATATCATATTTTTTCAATTCATCAAGTATCAATATTAGATCGCGTAATCTCCTAGAGAACCTATCAACTTTATACACCAGAACTGTCTTGAATTTCCTAGCTTTAGCATCTTCTAGAAGTTCGATAAAAGCGGGCCTTTTGGTATTGCCTGCAGAGAAACCAGCGTCGCGATAAACTTTATAGACATTCCAATCCTTAGCAGTAGAGAACGCTAAGCATTTGTCCTTCTGAGCGGGCAAACTTATGCCTTTTTTAGCCTGTTCCTCAGTGCTTACTCTGATGTAGATTGCGCAATTCTGCTTGATTGCTTCCAACACCTCGCCTAGACCTTATTTTTAAGGCTTATAGCCTTTCCAATAAGGGAACTCTTATCGCAACAATTCTATTGCCTTCCCGGAATTATTTAAATTTTCCGTCGAGGAATGCAAAACCTTTAATCAAAAACTAAAGGTTTTAGCGCAATTGTTTTGCAGAAAAGTGTCCATTTTGGATCAAAATTTTGCACAATACCATACTTGAAAGTATAAATTAGAAGCTAGAGATTATATACATTATCTACTACAAAGCTTATATTTCAAAATATAAATTAAACTATTCAAGTTTTGACAAAAACCTTTGATTTTTTGGGTGGTAAAAAGTGAGAGTTGAGATTAAATTCTTTAATTTTCGCTTAAAACCTTTAAGCAATCCATATATGAACTATAAAACCTTAAAAAATGCCTATTAGGCACTAGTTCTTTTGTCAATAAATAAGAGAAAAAGTAAAGAAAAAAGGGCTTTTAGCCCATGTAGCTCAATGTTTTCTTCTTCTGATCTTCAGTCATTTTCTTAGAACTTTGCATAATTCCTTTGAGCTTGCTTTCGAATTTTTCAGCTTGTTTCAGTAATGGGCCTGTATCAATTTTCAAGTCTAAGTAATGATTGACTATCTCAAGCACTCTCGCTGCTGCTCTGCTGTCAGGCATATTGCTCGCAGTCTCTGCGAATACGCATGAGAATGGAATCTTCTCATTCCTAATTAGCATCGCGCCGGTCACTCCCATGATAATTCCTTCATTGAGCGCTTCAGTATCCAAAGCTTTCAGTTTATCTCCGATTTTGGACTGATTAGAGTAATAGAACACTTTAGGTTTTTCTTCTGTTTGTTCTTGACTAGCTGCGCCAATACCTTCTAAGCACAATATCTCTCGTGCAGAAAGTTCATTAGCAATCTGTAGTAAAGCATCAGCTAATTTCCACTCGATACCCTGTGTCGCAGTGATTCCATATATGAGCACAATATTGTATTTCTTGTTATAATGTATGCTCAAAGGTTGTACGACTTTGCTTTGATGTATTGCAGCAATCGCAGGCATCTCCGAGATCCATATCTTTCCGATGAGTTCAGTCTCAAGATGATCAATCAAGAATTCAGTAGCGATAGTTGCCACAAGCCCGAAACCTGGAAAACCTTCTATGATAAGGACATTCTTAGGTCTTTTGTATAAATCTATTTGCATTGATATTCACCTCTATACTATTTTCAGTATTCTTTCTATTTATATGTTTTGGTTATTAACTTTTTTATTCAGATTTTGCCGTCCATTGTGAGCCATATCATGTTACAAATAGAATAGACAGGGTACCCTGTCCCCGGGGAAGTCTGTCATCATGCAAAAGAAGCACATGGCGAACCTGACGGCAAAATAAATAATTTAATAAATCCAGAAGTTAGTCTTCTCCGTATGATCACAAAATACGAGTTCGGCAAGTTCACCATCGACGGAAAAGTCTATGAGTCGAACATCAAGATGCTGAATGAGAAAGTCATCACGTACCATTACTTAGAAGACCACAAACTTACGTTGGGCGACTTAGCAGACTTAGTCAATTCAAGACCTTCTTACATAATTATAGGAACAGGCGCATACGGGGTTATCAAGGTACTTCCAGCGATAAAAGAGTTCATCGAAAACCAGAAAATTAAACTCATAATCCAGAAAACATCAGACGCTTGCACGAAATATAACGAGCTAGTCAAAGATCACAAGAAAGTCGCCGCATTCTTGCATAACACGTGCTAAATCTAAGTGTTCAGAATGTACAAATGCCCTTTCTGAACATACTAGCGGTATATGTAACTACAAGATTTATCTTGACATCTAAAACAAGAAGTAGATGTGAAGTGGCATTGGCGACCATAGCGAAAATTCTGAACACTCTAAATAAATATACTTTATATAATATTATATTATAATAAGATTTATAAATTGAATATAGTATCTAAGATTAAACGCGTCGGTGGTCTAACGGCTATGACTGCGGCCTTCCAAGCCGCATGTTCGGGTTCGATTCCCGACCGACGCATTCACATTGCACTATATAGGGGGTAACTAAAATGGTAGGATTCGACAAAAACTTGGACAAGAATTTATTTTCTAGCGCAGTTGAGTTCGACAACTCAAGGATAACTGTGGCAGTATTCACATATAATGGCGGAATGCCTAAACTTCAGATAACAAGAGAGACCAAATCAAAGGCCGGCGAATACACTTTCGCTAAATTGGGCAGGATGAACAAAGATGAGATTAAATCAATCTTGCCATTGATCGAAGAAGCAATGCCTCATTTGTAGGTATCTGCTTTAATAGTATAATTTAAATAATAATATTATCAATTATTTAATATGCCAGAAACAGTGATGGTCTTTTGCGCGCACTCCGATGACCACATCCTTGGTCCAGGAGGTACTTTAGCTAAATTAGCAAAAGAAGGCGCAAAGATAATCACAGTGATATTTTCTTTCGGCGAACGCAGCCACCCTCACTTGAAGGAAGAGATAATAAAAAAGATTAGAGTTCTTGAAGCGAAGAAGGCTGATAAAATTATAGGCGGTTCTGAAGTGTTGTTCCTTGGCATGAAAGAGACAAAATTCATGCAAGATGCAGAGACGATGCATATCAGTTCTAAGCTCAGGAAATTAATACACAAATATAATCCTGATAAGATTTTTCTCCACGCATCAGACGATAAAGATATTCCATCATTGGACCACCCCTGCGTTAACAAAATAGTCATGCCGGTTCTTGATGTGATGAATTACCAAGGCAGAGTTTATGTTTTTGAAGTATGGAACCTTTTCAATTTCAAGAATCGTTTCGAGCCATGCCATTATGTAGATATCACAGACGAATTCAAGAAGAAATTGCAGGCATTGGAATCCTTTGAGAGCCAGCACATTGCGATGTTCAGCTTGCTTTGGAGCGTCTATGTAAAAGCTATAGTCTATGGTTTAATGAATGGCACAAGATATGCAGAGAGGTTCTACATCATAAGATGAGCAGACACAAATTATTGATAGTCACGGATAATTTCCTTCCGCGATGGGACGGCATCGCGAGATTTTTAGTAGAAGTATTGCCGCAGCTATCGAAAGTATATGATGTCAAGGTTCTCGCACCGGATTTCCCCGGCGCATCCACAGCATTTCCAGATGTTGAGATCATTAGATACAAATTATCTCCTTTTAGCGCAAACGATTTCCCATTCGCATATCCAGTTTCTAAGAAAATGGAAAGTTATGTAAAAGAAGCAGATATAGTATGGGTGCAGACTATTGCTCCATTGTGCTGGTCAGCTATACGATTGGCAAAGAAATTCAACAAGCCATTGGTCGGCTATGTCCATTCCATTGATTGGGTTCTCGCAGAGAAAAGCACGCCTTATCCGATTCTTAATCGAATAGTTGGCTGGGTCACTAGATATCTTGCCAGGTCAAATTATGGCAAGTGCGATATCCTGATGGTTCCTACGCAGGAAGTTGCAGACATCTTTGAGCAGGAAGGCATTTCAGTGAACAAAGTTTTGATTCCAATGGGGATTAATACTGATAAGTTCATTCCGGCGGCAGATAGATCCGAAGTAAAGAAATCCTTAGGCATAAAGCCAGAAGAGATAGTGATTGGCTATTGCGGCAGAGTAAGTCGTGATAAGGATATCATGACATTGTACAAAGCATTTGAATGGCTCAATAAGAAAAATAAGGATGTCAAACTATTGATTGTGGGCCCAGGTCTCGAGAATTATATGCACATGTTCAAATCAAAAGAGAATATCATAGTCACTGGCGCTAAAGATGATGTCATTCCATATTATCAAGCGATGGACATATTTGTTTTGCCTTCACTGACTGAAACCACTGCTCTTTCAATCTTGGAAGCTATGTCCAGCGGATGCTGCGTAGTATCTACTAAAGTAGGCGTTGCTCAGCAATTGATCGAGAACAACGAGAATGGTTTCTTCTTCCCTAAACGCAATGTCACTGTTTTGAAGAAGAAACTGCAATGGCTGATTCAGAACAAGGAAAGCATATCTCAGTTCGGGAAGCGCGCAAGGATAACTGTAATGAAACATTTCAGCTGGAGCAGTACGATTGAATCTATAGAGAGGGTATTGGCGCAATTTTAGATATTTTTAGAACAATAAACCCTATATCCTGACTTCTTCGCTAACACTTCAGAATTACCAAACACTTCAATCATCTTTTTTTGAAGCATGGCTCCTCCTTTGTTATGCATTGCGACCAATTGTAGTAATCCGCCATCTTTCAGATGCTCTTTAGAATCTTCAATGATCTTATAGCAGATCTCTCTGCCTGCTTTATACGGCGGATTAGTCAGGATAGTATCAAACTTCTTGTCTTTGACTGGCTCATATAGATCGCCTTCAAGAATGTCCACTTTGATGCGGTTATGCTTTGCGTTCATATGCGCAAGCTTCACTGCGCGTTTGTTTACATCAGTCATAGTAACTTTCGCATCAGTTGTAATAGCTATCGCAATTCCCACTGCGCCATACCCGCATCCAATATCCAGTACTTCCCACCCTTTTTTGACTATGCAGTTCTCTATCAATAGTTCTGACCCTTTGTCTACTTTATCTATTGAGAATACTCCTGATGCAGTATATAGTTCGAATTGCCTGCCCCTCAAGTTAGCTTTGATTAGCCCTGGATTGAACGCAGATGTTTGTTCGCTTGAGAAATAATGTTCCATTCTGCATATTCTTTCTTTATTGAATATAAATTATATGATTTTCGTAATGGGATTTGGAAAAAGGGGCTAGAATTACCTATATAATCCGTTGCGTTAAAAATTTTATTATTTATACACACAATGTATGTACATTTATCTTTAACTATGAGTAATTTGCATTAAAAGCTAGGTTTATCGTAAGATTTATAAAGAATAATACATACAATATGTGTATTCAATTTGAAAAATAGTAAGAAACAGGCAAATTTAGGCAAAAAAAGTGGGGATACTCTAGATGTCATTAGCTCTCTTTCTCATATAAGCATCCCAACGCACATCTTTCGCAGTTCGGACTCATTAGCAGTCCTCGAATCTATTGTTCTATACTTGAAAGACGAGCGCGGATTGAGCTACCATGAGATAGGCGTACTTCTGAATAGGGACGAGCGTAACATCTGGACCGTATATTCTCGCGCGAAAAAGAAGAAATTGGCAGAGGAAAATGAAGCCCAAGTACATTAGATCACAGGATAGTGTAACCTCTAAGGAGATTTTCCTAATGGTCATGCTAATCGGATTGCTGGCGGCTTCTATGTACCTTGGTCCAGAAATTACTGGTAAAGTGATTGAGTCCGGTGTATGGATACCGATTGAGGATTCAGGTTATGTCAATGGAAACGCGTTGTTCTCGAATAATGTGAATTCGTCGTTGATATACAACTTGAATGGAACAGTTACGTTGGTTACGCAGACGCGTGATGACTTCGGTACGCTTGATGTCTATGCAGACGGAATGTTAATTGATTCAGTTGACTTGTATTCCGTTGATGTAGTTTACGATGTCAGGAAAGAGTACAACGTTGTATCTGAATTGACTCTGGTTGTATCTGCTAATAAGAACGAATTATCTACCGGTAATTATGTTGTTGTAGATGAAGTAATTAGCAATGCAACAGCGTCGGAAGAATCAATAACTGACCAGAACGTAACATTGCCGGAACAAAATACCACCGAGAACGAAACAGAAATAATTGAAGAACCAATCGTACCAGAGACTCCTGCGAAATCCGGAACCCAATATTCAGAGAGTGCTTTATCTCAACAAGGTATTGAATGGTTCACTCAACAAGGCACACTGAACATAAATGGGAACACAACAGTCACATTAAGCACTGCTGTTAATACAAGTAGAGCATTCATCTTGTTGAGCAAAGCGGCAGGAGCTACTTATGATGATGAAGACCATCTTGGTATTTATGCAAGATGGCTGCCTGGAATTGACAATCAATTCGAGATTGTTCAATTCAATGCAGGAGTGGTCAACGTTAGCTGGCAAGTCATAGAAGGCGAGCATATCAATGTACAATTCGGTACATTAACAACTCCGAATAAGACTGCTACAATACTAGTTAGTACAATCAATGCAGTCGATCTTTCGAAATCTATAGTGATAGTCAGCGGCGCTACATCTAACGAGACAACAACAACTTCAACATTGCAGGACAGGATGTGGATGGGCAATTTCACATCAAGCACAGAATTATTTTTCCAAAGAGGAACAACTAATGAGCCCAGAAGTATAAGCACTCTTGGTTATTTCGTAGTAGAGTTCAATGATGGTTCGATAGTACAACAAGGCCAGATTGCAGATATGATTGCAACAACTCAAGTGGTTAACATAAATCCAGTAGATGTTACAAAGACTTGGGTATATCATTCCAATACGGGCGGAATATCGATGAACCAAAATTACGTTTCTTCATTAGTTCAGAATGATACTGCTTTGACATTTGGCATGAACAGCGTGACAAGCACTCAGAAATTGCAGTATTATGTGATTACGATGCCAGGAGCTAGTGTGCAAAATGGTTCTTTAGCAATCGGTATCGCAGGTTCGTCAATCACCAGATTGAACTCTTATCCTATAATAGTGAATCAAACAGGATTATTCGGGTCAATGATTGCTGCGGCAACAATAATATACGCGAACGGCGAAACAAGATTCGAATTGATGAACACCACTCACATAAATGTTACTAAAACAGGTGGCACATCTACAACGACTGTCAGGTGGCAAGCAGTGCAATTCCCGGCGCAATACGTTTTATCAAATCAGATTAATTACACTAACGATGCATTGTCGTATCTATTTTCAGTATTCTCGCCTGAACCTGGTACATGCACATTGATGGGCAATTGGTCTGGGACATGGTCAGCGAACGAAACAAAATTAGTGGATGCAGGATTATTCAATTTCACTAGTATAACCTTCCCTAATAATGACACTAATTATATGTGGAATATCAATTGCACAGACAATTATGGATATCAAATATCAAGCAGTAATATCTCATTCACTACCAGTTTAACTTACGCTACATGTCCATCTTACGCAACAGGCAATTGGCAGGTCTTAAACAGTTACAGATTGAACTCTTCAGTATTCTGTGATGTAATCAATGTGTCAGGAACAACATTGACTGTCTATCAAGCAGGCGTGACAATAACAGCTAATGAAATCACTTTGATGAACACAGCGACTTTGGACCATAGAGCCAATGCAGGTACTCAATTATATGTTATTAATGTTACAGCAGGCAATTTCACTATTTATTCAGGTTCAAAAATTAATGTAAATCAATTAGGTTATGCAGCAGGTAATGGTCCAGGTTATACTTCAGTCTCAGTAGGTGGCAGTTATGGCGGACTTTCAGGTGGTGCAGCAAATACAAAGGTCTATGGCGATATTAAATTGCCAGCAGAACTGGGTAGCGGTTCGGCTCATGGTGCAGGCGGGGGTTATGTATTATTGAATGTTACTGATACATTGACTATTAATGGAACTATTTCTTCAGATGGATTTAGCACTGGTTCTATAAACCAAGAGGGCGCATCTGGAGGAGGTATTTTATTATTTGTAAATAATTTCGCCGGTAACGGGACCATCACATCGATTGGAGGTAATGGCGGAACTGGTTCAGCGAATGAAGATGGCGGTTCTGGAGGAAGGATTGCAGTTTATTATACAACAGATAATTCAAAAATAGCTTATACTCAGATGGGAGGAAACGCGTATTATGATGGCGGCGCTGGAACGTTATTCTTGAAATCCTCATCTCAATCTAATGGAGATCTAGTTATAGACAATTCCAATATTCCTTCGGACTATATTACCAATGGGGGAGGTTATACTTACATAAATAAAAATTATACATTTGATACTATCACGATAAGGAATAAAGCGATAATGGAGCTCAATTCTTCCTCAAATGTGGGAATAATATACACAAATTTGAATTGGTCAAGTGATGGAAAGATAAGAGATAGAGGCAACCCATTCGCGGAGTTCACTAATCCAATTGTATCCATACCATCTGGTGCGACTTTTATAGCAGATTATGCTAGAACATATAGCCAGCTTCAGATAAACGGAACAGTTATCCATAGCGGACATAGTTCTACACCTACTTATAGTGTTAACATCACTGCAGGGAATCTAACCATTTTCCCAAGCGGATCCATAAATGTAAATGGTCTTGGTTACACTATGGGGTCAGGGCCAGGGGTTGCAACAGCTACTAATAACGGAGGCAGTCATGGTGGCATTGGTGGAGGGCAGGCAATCACTACAATCTATGACGGTATTATACAACCATTGCGTTGGGGTAGTGGTGGACCTACCGGGGCATCTTCTCATGGAGCAGGTTATATTTTCTTGAATGTTACAGATACATTGTCAATCAATGGCACTATAACTGCAAACGGCAATGCAGGTTCTTCAACTAGAGGTGGTGCTTCTGGTGGCGGAGTATACATTATCACTAACCGCTTGTTAGGTAATTCTACAATTAGCGTATTAGGAGGCACTGGCAGTGGTGCTTCAAGTTACGGCGGTGGCGGTGGCAGAATTTCAATCAGTTATATAACTGATAATTCAGCAATTAGTTATAATATATTAGGGGGAACTGCAGGTGCATCCCCTGCGGGCAGCCCAGGTACGCTCTTCAAATGCGCATACATCGCAGGCGCAGAATCATGCGAATCATCCGGTGGCGTTTCGTTAAACACAGATTTCAACCAGACGTATTCCGCTAACATAACTAGGACTATAACTTCGTCATGGACAAATTCTTTAGTTAAATGGAATGATACAGGTATACTTGTTTTGAACTATACACTGTCTGGATTGAAAGCATCTACAGATTATACTATATACAATAATTCCGAGAATTTCTCTACATTGACTACTGATGGTTCAGGTTTATTGCCAAACTTCACAGTCAGTCTAGGATCAGACCACGAAATAATCGTGCAAGATTTAAATGCAGATACAACCGCCCCAACAGTCGACTCGCTAAGGAATTACACAAACGACAGATTGACATACACATTCTCAGCGAATAGTTCCGAGAGCAGTAATTGCACTTTATTCGGTAATTGGTCCGGTTCATGGTTAGAGAACGAAACCAAGTGGGACGTCACAGCGAACACATTATTCAACTTCACCGCAATAACATTCGCGCAGGATAGTTCAAATTATGTATGGACAGTGAACTGTTCAGACGCATCGAATAATGTCGGCTGGTCCGCAACAAACGAATCATTCACAGTCGCAGAAGCATCAGCGCCACCAGCCATCAACTACACAGACATCTGCCCAGACGCGACCGGCACATGGATAGTCAATCAATCATATTACTTGAACGCAAGTGTCAATTGCGACATCATAAACATAACAGACGCGAATACATTGACAGTCTATAACACAAGCGTGACAATCAGAGCGAACGAAATCAACATAATCAACGCTTCAGTTATCACTCACAGAGCAGTATCCGGATCCAACTTCTATCAAGTGAACATCACAACCAAAAACTTGACAATGTGTTCGACATGTTCAATCAACGTGAACAGCGTAGGCTATGCGTCAGGCACAGGTCCTGGCTATAAACTGAACGCTGGTGCAAGCCACGGCGGTGTCGGTGACGGCGCAAGTTCAAGTTATGTCTACGGCGATGTGAAAGCGCCTGTCGATTACGGCAGTGGTGGTAATGGCGCAGGTGGCGGTTTGATATTCTTGAACGTTACAGATACATTCACAGTCGGCGGAACGATTTCATCGAACGGCGCCGCTAGTAATTATGGCAGTGCCGGCGGTTCAATCTATATTATAGCTAATACTTTGAAAGGCAGTGGTTCAATCACTGCTCAAGGTGCTAGCGCTAGCGTAGGTTCAGGCGGAGGTAGGATTGCGATATACTATACAACCAATACTGCAACATTAACCACTCTCGCAAGTTCAGGTCGTTGGGACAGCAACGGCGCAGCAGGAACTGTATTCATGAAATCCGCATCGCAGACAAATGGCGATTTGTATATTGATAATAACAATCTAGATGCAGGCACTTATGGCGTAGATTATCAGATAGCTTCTCCAGGAACTCCTCTATTGCAGAATTATACTTATGACAATATCATAATTAGGAATAACGGAATGCTTGCGGTAGAGCCTTCGACAGGTTCAACCTATACTAATTTGAACTTCTCAGCAGCAGGAAGGATCAGAGACAGAGGTGGCAACTTCCAATTTGTAGTGAATAGGACTTTAATAGTTCCAGGTACAGGAGTTTATTTAGCAGACACACCTAGAGATTATGATTATATCGAACTGAACGGAACAATCATGCATTCAGGTCCGCATACTGCAACTAATTACAGCATTAATATCACAACAATAAATATGACCATCTCTTCAACCGGTTCATTAAGCGCAACTGGCAGAGGGTATATCGCAAGCACAGGCGCAGGCTATAATTCAGCGGCCGGCGCAAGCTATGGCGGTATGGGATATGGTTCTAATGCTAATTACATATACGGCGACGTTAAAGCGCCAGTTGATTACGGCAGCGCTTCAGCCAATAACTGGGGCGGCGGTAAGATATTCTTGAATGTGTCAGATACATTGACAATATCCGGAACTATTGCCGCAAACGCACGTACCGCGAATGGAGACGCTGCTGGCGGTTCAGTATACATAATCACAAATACTTTGAAAGGCACTGGTTCAATTACCGCAAATGGTATTACTGGCAGTGCAGGCAGTGGTGGCGGAAGGATTGCGGTTTATTATACAACCAGTACTGCTTCATTGACTTATGTAGCTAAAGCAGGTTCTTGGGACACTACCGGTTCAGCAGGAACTGTATTCATAAAATCTGCATCGCAGCCTAACGGAGATTTAATTATTGATAATGGCGATCTAACCTCAGGCACTTATGGTGTTGACTACGTACTAGTTTCTCCAGCCACATATTTATTACAGAATTATACTTACGATAATTTGACAATAAGAAACGCAGGTATGCTAGCAGTCGAGCCTTCTACTGGTTCTACATATACAACTATAAATTTCTCAGATGATGGCAGAATAAGAGATCGCGGTGGAAACTTCAAGTTTGTTGTTAATAGGACGCTGATAGTTCCAGCTGGCGCAGTCTATGTCGCAGACTTCCCAAGAAGCTATGATTATATCGAACTGAATGGAACTATGACTCATTCCGGTCCGCAATCTTCAATAAATTATAGTATCAATATCACCACAATAAATATGACCATAGGGCCATCAGGTTTGCTGACAGCTACTGGTAGAGGATATTCCGGAAGCACTGGTCCTGGATACAAATCAGGTTCAGGCGCAAGCCATGGCGGCATCGGTGTAGGTTCTAATCAAGGCTATGTGTACGGCAACGCTGTCGCTCCAGTTGATTACGGTAGCGCTTCAGGCACCACTGGCGGAGGCGGTAAAATATTCTTGAACGTTTCAGATACATTGACAATCAACGGAACAATTGCAGCGAATGGAAGAACTACTGCATGGGATTCAGCAGGCGGTTCAGTATATATCATAACAAACATATTGAAAGGCGCCGGCTCAATCACTGCTAACGGATATACTGGCGGCGCAGGCAGCGGAGGCGGCAGAGTTGCCGTTCATTTCACTACCAGCACTGCAAGATTGAATTATGCAGCTAAAGCAGGTTCATGGGACAGCACAGGCACAGCCGGAACAGTATTCACTTGCCAGAAACTGGCAGGGATGGAATCATGCGCGCAATCAGGCAACGTTTCAGTATTGACAGCATTGAATCAGTCGTATGCATTCAATATGAGCAGAGTAATCAACAACGCTTGGAATAATACATATGTTACTTGGATTGACAATAATACTCAGACATTGAATATTGCGAATTACACAGTAAGCGGATTGAAAGAAAGCACAAGTTACAGCGCATACAACAATTCAGTGCAGATCAATACGCAATCAACAGATGGCTCAGGCGTATTGCCGGTATTCCTAGTTATGCTAGCGGCAAATCAAGAGATTCTTGTACAGGAAGGCGGTGTAGATTCGACACCACCTACAATCTCTTCGTTAGTGAGTTACAATAATGATGGGATCACATACATACTCTCTACGCAGTCTAGTGAGTTAGGCACATGTACATTGTACGGAAATTGGACTGGCTCATGGTCAAAGAACGAGACTAAATCAGTCACTGCGGCAGTATCATTCAACTTCACAAGTATAACTTTCGATGGCACAGCCAAGAATTATCTCTGGTCAGTAAACTGTTCCGATGTAACCGGTAATACTGCTTGGTCTGCGACAAATGCGTCCTTCACTACCAGAGGTGTATCAGCCCCAATATTATCATTCACTGCTCCAACGCAAGCGAACGGATACTCGCAGACAACAACTTCAACAGAAATCAATATCAGTATGATTGAATCAGATCTATCTCGATTCATCTATAGCTGGAACAATGTGAATTACACATTATACAACGATAGCCTAGTCTTAATGTTTGATTTCGATAATTCATCAGCATTAGGCGAGAGCAGTACAAAAGCAGTCGATGTGAGCAGGAACAATGATACAGCGACATTATCTGGCACTTCAGCAATAACTTCTGGAAAATATCGCGGGGCGATTGAGTTTGAAGGAGATGCTGACACTATGCTCCTATCTAAGAACATTTTATTGAGCGGGCCTTGGACAATGTGCACTTGGTCTACTTTCCCGCTATCGGCAAGCGGTACTGGGTGGAGAACTTTAATGAGGGGCAGTGATACAGATCATCAAGTAATTGTTAAGAGTGATGGTTTGTTAGGCATGTATGACAATGATGATGGCGGTGATAACGTACTTTGCAGTCCATCCATTGATACTGATAATTATGCAGGTTGGCACCACCTTTGCGCATTAGGAGTTGGCACTCAGACGAAATTCTATATCGATGGAGTGAACGTATGTAATTCTTCCACAAAAGGCGATGGTTTGCTGTATTCAATCGGCAATTATCAATTAGGCACCCAGGATTGGGGCGCTTATCTTGATGGATTCAGATTATGGAACATATCATTGACTTCTGCAGATATCCAGAAAGTCTACGCTTCAAACTTATACAAATATGATACTGATAAATGGTCATTCTATGCGAACGAGACTGGATTGGGTTACAGCACGTACACATATTACGCATCCGCAAAAGATACTGCTGGTGATGAGAACAGCACTGGCGCAAGGACAATCACAATTGCTTCGGATATGGTCTACCCGGCCGTATCATTCAAAGCTCCGACATACGCAAACGGCACATCCACTGGCAACACCAGCATACAAGTGAACATCAGCATCCAAGAATCGCAATTATCACAATTCATCTATAGCTGGAACAATACAAACACAACATTATACAATGATAGTCTTTTAGCGATGTACAATTTCAATAATTATTCTGCGATAGGTGATAACGCAACATACGCAGTTGATATTTCATCATACGGCAAGAATGGAACTTTAAATTCCGGCGTGATAGTTAACAGCACAGGCAAATACGGCAAAGCAATGCACTTCGATGGAAGCACTGGTGTGATCACAGCAAGTCCAATAGTGCCGACCGGCGCAAGACCGAGATCAGCATTCGCATGGATTAACAGAGACTCAACAGCGAATGGCGGAATTGTAGGGTACGGCACTGGAAGCAATACTCAATTATCAATGCTTGATGTCATCTCTAACAATTTATATTTCTCGGGATATAATCAAGATTTGGCAGGAAGTACAGTTTTAGGCATAAACACATGGTACTTCGTAGGCTATACTTACAATGGAACTCATATAGCACTTTATCTCAACGGAAAACCTGAAGGGTCTTTAGCCAGGACATTGGATACAGGTTCAACAAACTTCGGAATAGGCAAAGACATCACCCAGAACGCATTCCCATTCGACGGCTTGATTGACGAAGTCATGTTATGGAACAGATCATTGTCTTATGCAGAGATACAGCAACTTTACATGTTCAACCTCCAGAAATACAATTCAGAGCAGTGGTATTTCTACGCGAACCAGACCAAGAATGCGACAACTGGATTAGACTTTGGAACATACACCTATTACGGAAGCGCTAAAGACACTTCAGGAAACGAGAACAGCACAGATGTAAGGACTATCACAATCACAATTGGAGATTCAACAGCGCCTATAGTGGATTCATTGAAGAACTACACAAACGACAGGCTCACTTACATATTCAGCGCGAACTCTTCAGAGACAGGCACGTGTTCATTATTCGGCAACTGGTCCGGCTCTTGGGCGATTAATGAAAGCAAATCAGTCACGGCAAATACATTATTCAACTTCACATCAATCACATTCAGCTATGATAAGAACTATGTATGGACAGTCAATTGCACAGACACCAATAGCAACGTAGGTTGGGCGACGAACATCACATTCATTACAGCAGCCGCACCAGATACAACGCCGCCAGTATCTTCTTTCGTAGCTCCTACGCAGAACAACGGCACATCACAGACAGCGACATCAACACTAATCAACATTTCAATCACAGAATCGCAATTATCTGAGTTCGTCTACAATTGGAACGGAACCAATTACACTTATTACAACGACTCGTTGATAATGGCGTTCAACTTCGATAACGTAACTTCAATCGGAGACAATTATACCACATTCAAAGATATGAGTAGACGTGGTAATAACGCAACCGGTTCAGGTATCACCTTATTCCCTTCACCATATGGATACAGCGCGATAGGCGATGCAGGAACTGACGCAATCACTGTGGCAGATTCACCAAGCTGGGAAATAGGCAATAGCGGATTCACTTTAGAATTCTGGGTTAATTCAACCGCAAATGCTAATGCTTATATCATCCCATGGGATATGTGGAGCGGCAATAATGGTATGCAGTTAGGATTCAAGAAAGTTGGAACTGACTATTATCCATATGCCTATCTGGAGGCGGCTCAACCGCATATTGAAGATGCACGTCCATGTACTTCTGTTCCAATACCTGCAGCATCAATGAATCAATGGATGCACATGACATTCGTGTTCAAGCCATCTACATACTTCGCAATCTACATCAACGGCACATTGAACATAAATTGCTCAACAAGCATTGCTGCCGGCGTGACTCCTGTAGTAAGAGATCTTAAGATAGTGGGTGGGTATTACCCAGGTAATAGTTACACATTAATTGGCGGCATGGACGAAATCAGATTATGGAACAGATCATTGTCAGAAGCGGAGATTGTACATAATTATCGTTCGAACTTGAACAAGTACAGCGCAACGCAATGGTCTTTCATTACGAATGAATCGAATTTAGGTTTAGGAACTTACACATATTATGGAAGCGCGAAAGACTCATCCGGCAATGAGAACAGCACAGATGTAAGGACTATCACAATAGCTTCCTCCGCAGACACAACTCCGCCAGTAGTATCATTCGTCGCTCCTACTCAAAACAATGGCACATCGCAGAGCGTGACATACACTGCAGTCAACATCAGCATACAAGAATCACAATTGAAAGAATTCATTTACAACTGGAACAATACGAATTATACATTCTATAACGATAGTTTAGTATTGATGATGAACTTGAATGAAAATTCCGCTCTAGGAGAAACGTCTGCATTGGCGGTAGACGTGAGCAGAGCCAGCAATAACGGCACAATAACCAATGCTATATTCAATAGCGCGGGCAGATACAGCGGAGCATACGACTTCGATGGGGATAGCGATTATATAGAAGTTTTAGGAGATAATGGATTGAACATAAATGAGACAGTCACAATGTCTGCATGGGTCAAGTTCAATGGAGAGACCACGGACGGAGTGGACCCAGTCGATCAAGTCGTATTTGCTAAAGAATCTGTTCCTGATCAGATACAGTATGCCATAGGCAGACGTGGATTAGGATATGCATCGCCTCACGTGCTATACGCTTGGATAGGACAAGATACATATGATTCATTGACAACTCTTGATGACAATGTATGGTATTTATTGACAGCGACTTCAGATATATCCAACGTTTATCTTTATGTGAACGGACAATTGAGTGCAAGTGCGGCCATAACCACTCCTATGATAGGAGATACTAGCAGATTATTGATTGGCGGAGAGACTGTGTATAACGGATGGGCTAATGGCACAATAGACGAAGTTAGTATCTACAACCGCACATTGTCCGCAGACGAGATATCGCAGTTGTACATGTCAAACTTCCAGAAATACAATTCAACGCAATGGTACTTCTACGCGAACCAGACTAAGAACGCAACGACGCAGTTGGATTTAGGAACGTACACATATTACGGCTCAGCGAAAGACACATCAGGAAATGAAAATAGTACTGGCGTAAGAACGTTAACAATCGCAGCAGCAGACTCGACAGCCCCAATAGTCGACTCGCTAAGAAATTACACCAATAACAGACTCACATACATATTCAGTGCGAATAGTTCAGAGGCTGGCACATGCTCATTATTCGGGAATTGGTCCAGCGCATGGTTAGTTAATGAGACTAAATCAGTGACTGCAAATACATTATTCAATTTCACAGCGATAACATTCGGCTATGATAAGAATTATGTCTGGACAGTCAATTGCTCGGATGCATCCGGCAATGTAGGCTGGGCGACTAACATAACGTTCGCTACAGCAGTCGAGACAGACACAACTCCGCCAGTGCTATCATTCGTCGCTCCGACGTACGCGAACGCCTCATCTACGCAGAATACAAGCGTACAAGTCAATATCAGCATCCAGGAATCGCAATTATCACAGTTCATCTACAACTGGAATAATACGAATTACACTTTCTACAATGACAGCCTGGTATTGATGTATAACTTCGATAACAGAAGCGAGCTTGGCGAGAATTCAACGAGGATAGTTGATTTAAGCAAGTACATTAATAATTGCACAGTAGTGGGGGCATTCAATTCGTCCGGCAAGTACAATGGAGCATACGCATTCGACGGAAGCACTACTGGCCTGAGTGTTGCAGACAGTGATAGTCTCGATGTTACTAATGAAGTGACTATTTCTGTATGGGTGTATATGAATTCTCTAAAAAATACAATGTTTGTCGTAAGGCCTTCCAATGGAGTTTCTTTAGGCATGTACGCTAATGGAATAATCACATGGGGAAAGAGCGGCGTAGATGAAGTACAAAGCAATGGAGCACTTTTAGCAGGAAGATGGTATAATATTGTTGCGACCAGAACTGGCGGTTCTGATTATATATATATTAACGGCAAGTTTAATAATTCAGGAGTTACGGCAGACTTTAATGCATTGACTACAGCGACTTTGATTGGCAAATTTAGTTCCGGCGGTTGGGAGCTTAATGGCTTGATGGATGAATTAAGGATTTGGAAGAAGGCTCTGTCTGCTAACGAGATATCGCAACTTTATCTGTCCAATTTGATGAAATACAACAGTACGCAGTGGTACTTCTACGCTAACCAATCCAAGAATGCGACAGCCGTATTGGACCTAGGCACGTATACATATTACGGCTCAGCGAAAGACACATCAGGCAATGAGAATAGCACAGACGTAAGATATGTCACAATCAACGCACCGCCAGACACAACTCCGCCAGTAGTCGCATTCGTCGCTCCAACGCAGAACAACGCCACATCTCAGACCGCGACATCAACGCAAGTTAACATCAGTATAGTAGAATCGCAATTAAGTCAATTCATCTACAATTGGAATAACACCAATTTCACATTATATGATAAATCGTTAGTGTTGATGTACAACTTCGATAACAGGAGCGAACTAGGTGAGAACTCAACTAAGATAGTTGATTTCAGTAACTATGGAAGTAATGGTTCAGTCAATGGCAATTCTTTCGCAAACGCTACATCGAAGTACGGCATGGCTATGCAATTCGATGGTGCCGGTGACAATATTAATATGGGCAGCGCATCCAGTTTGAATATAGCTACAAATATGACATTATCGTTATGGATGAAAACAACTGACGCTTCCTACGATTTCATAATCGGCGGATATGATCCTTCTTCACCATTTGCAGGTTATGCATTGATGAAGAGCGGAATTACTACAAGTAAATTAAGTTTCTGGACTGGTGGCCCTTCTTGGATAACTGGCACTACTAGCGTGACTGATGGAACCTGGTATCATGTGACTGTTACCGTATCAGGCACGACGGTCATTATTTATGTTAATGGAAGACAAGATGCGAATGGTCAAGTGACCGGACTGGCGACATATACTGGCACAAAATATATCGGGAGATACATGGGTGCGGGTGATTATGATTACAAAGGTTCAATCGATGAATTTATGATATATAATAGAAGCTTTACTCCAGCAGAAGTTCAGCAATTGTACATGTCCAACCTCCAGAAATTCAACAGCACGCTGTGGTACTTCTACGCGAACCAGACTAAGAACGCAACGACGGGATTGGATTACGGCACGTACACATATTACGCTTCAGCGAAAGATACTGCTGGCGATGAGAACAGCACGGACATAAGGACGATAACTATTGCTGCCGCTGATGTGACTGCACCAACAGTCGATTCTCTAACAAACTACACAAACGACAGACTCACATACACATTCAGCGCGAATAGTTCCGAAACCGGCACTTGCACTCTCTACGGCACATGGCCGTCTGGCTGGAACAGCATAGAGACAAAAGAAGTAACAGCCAGTACGTCCTTCAACTTCACATCAGTATCATTCACCGGCCAATCTACAACATACATCTGGGGCGTGAACTGCTCGGATTCATCAGGCAACATGAACATAACCGGCAACATCACATTCACAACCGCCGACAATCAACGTCCAGTACTGCAGTTCGTAAATCCATCCTATGAAAACAGTACATCGACAGGCAACACCAGCATAGAAATAAACATCAGCGTACAGGAATCGCAATTAAGTCAATTCATCTACAACTGGAACAATACGAATTACACAATGTATAATGATGGCCTGTTGTTGATGATGAACTTGAATAACAGAAGCGAGTTAGGCGAGAATTCAACATATGTAGTTGACGTGAGCAAATATGGCAACAACGGCACTATATATGGCAATGCAGTTTATACTTCATCAGGAAAATATGGCGGTGCTTATACAACTGCGATTGGAAAGTATATCAATTATGGCACTAATTCAATTTATAGTCTAACTGATAATTTCACTGTATCTGTATGGTTCAATAATCCATCGTTCGAAGCTTATGAAGGTCTTATTACACATCAAGATACAAGTAATGGCTGGGGAATTGTCACAGGTGCTTCGGCGAAATTATCATTTATTAGATTTAGCGGTGCTACTTTCAATTATATAGAGGTAGATTCTAATCCTTCTGTAAATCAATGGCACCAGATTGTGGGAGTTATAAGGGGTGGAACAAGATATACATACCTTGACGGTGTCCAACAAGCAGCTACTGATACGAACCTGCCTGGCGCAAGTGCCGGAATCAACGGAGTGATTGGAAGATTCTATGCCGGAGTTAATGACTATTATTACAGCGGATTGATTGATGAACCCATTATCTGGAACAGATCATTATCTGCAACTGAAATCAGCCAATTATACATGTCCAATCTCCAGAAATACAATTCAACGCAGTGGTACTTCTACGCGAACCAGACTAAGAATGCGACAACCGGATTGGACGTAGGTACGTACACATATTACGGCTCAGCGAAAGACACTGCCGGAAATGAGGGCAGCACCGGCGCAAGGCAAATAACAATCAATGGCCCCCCAGATACAACTCCGCCAGTAGTATCATTCGTCGCTCCGACATACGCAAACGCATCATCGACAAGCAACACTAGCATACAAGTTAACATCAGCATACAAGAATCGCAATTGTCTCAGTTCATCTACAACTGGAACGGCACGAATACAACATATTACGATTACAAAACAATATTATTGTACAACTTCGATAACAGGAGCGAACTAGGCGAGAACGATACTAAAGCAGTTGACATAAGCAAATATGGTTACAATGCTACAATTGTTGGGCCAGTATATAACTCATCAGGAATGTACGGCGCATCATACTACTTTGACGGAACTAATGACGTGATGACAACTAGCGTACCTAAACCTTCATTGCCATTTACAATTTCGTTCTGGGTCAATCCATCAACTTCAACGCCAATCGGCATATTCGATTCTGCGCCGAGCACTGCGAATGTCATCCGAAATTATGATGCTGGAGAAGTTGAATGGTGGAACAGTTGTCCTCAAGCAGTATTAGGCGCAACAGCTAATGCTTGGAACCATTATACATTCACATTCTCGCATGACGGAACTAACAGGATAATTTCATGGTACAAGAATGGCATTGCTCAAGCGAATAGCACTTGTATAGGATCCACAACTTTCGAATGGACCACTTTCAGGATAGGTGACTTCAATTCAGGCGAGGGAAGGTTCAAAGGCAGATTGGATGACTTTATGATTTTGAATAGATCAGTTACACCATTCGATGCACAGATGATATATTCATCAACATTGAGCAAGCACAATTCAGCGCAGTGGTACTTCTACGCGAATCAGACTAAGAACGCGACAACCGGATTAGACGCAGGAACATACAATTATTACAGCAGCGCCAAAGATACAACAGGAAATGAGAACAGCACAGAGATAAGAACAATAAATATTTCATTAATTGGAGACACAACTTCCCCTGGATTGACTCTCAATTATCCTACAGGTACAATCGCTGATGTAACTCCAGTAATAAATATTTCATTGAGTGAGTTAGGCACAATCTGGTATAATATAAACAACGGCACAAACATTACAATATGCACAAACTGCAATTCAACATCATCAAGATTCGCATTAGTGTCAGAAGGAGTGTCTACAATATACGTCTTCGCGAGTGATTTATCCGGCAACGTGAATAGCACTTCCAGAACATTCACAGTCAATATGAACAACTATTTCTATGATTCATTTGAGGACAATTCTAGCATTAATGCGATACAGGCCGCAACATGGCAATCAGGAAATGTAAGCTATTCCAGTTCATCAGGCGGCAATGTCGCATTGAATAAGCCATATACCATTTCACAAAACAGTCCCTCTGAATCATACCCTGACACTGGTGGAATCCAGTTGACCAATGGCCTAATTAGGGAAGAGTTATATGGAACTACAGAAGCGACAGTGGGTTGGCTAGGTGCTCCTATAATAGTCATCAATCTGACATCAACCTATATGGTAAATCAAGTATGGGTCTATGCTGGTGGAGGGGGCGCTGGCGGCATCAATGCGCCAACATCATTAACCGTTGACGGATCTATTGATGGAGTATCTTATACCAATATAGGAACAAATAATAGTATTGCGAACGTCGAGCAATGGATACTTGTTCCTTTAACTCCTACGAACGCAAATTTCGTGAAAATAAGCATAGGTATAAGTGGATGGCTTATGCTTGGCGAAATAAATGTAACTACAATAGGTTTCGGCAACTTCACATCACAGCCAATCAATTTCACATCGAATATAACATACATATCGAACGTTTCATGGAATACAGATAATGTTGCCGCTGGAGACAACGTAAGTTTAGATATAAGCGCGGACGGCGGCAATAATTGGTACACAGCAGAAAACGGAAAATATTTAGACCAGAGTTTCACCGGTGCGAACAATTCATTGGTGTACAGAGCCATGTTCACAGTTGGATCAGCTAAGACTATTTCATTGCTTGATTTGAACATCACTTTATCAGATCAAGCGCCACCAGACACAACTCCGCCAGTATTATCATTCGCAGCACCAACCTACGTGAATGCATCATCTACACAGAATACAAGCATCCAAGTAAACATCAGTATAGTAGAATCGCAATTAAGTCAGTTCATCTACAACTGGAACAATACTAATTACACAATCTACAATGATAGTTTAGTGTTAATGATGAACTTCGATAACAGAAGCGAACTAGGCGAAAATTCAACGAGGATAACTGATTTGGCATTAGGCATAAATAACGCAACCATTTACGGCGCAGCATTCCATAATGTAAGTGGCAAATATGGTTCAGCATTGCAATTTAATGCGGGTAGTGGAGTTTATGTTAGTGCAGGTAACTCACCTAGCTTAAATTTCACAACTTCAAGCAAATTCACTATAGGATTATGGATATATGCAAAATCTTCTTCTCAATATACTTCAGTATTGACTAAATCTAGCGAGAGCATTGCAAAAGGATATAATATTGGATTTGATAATACTGGCAAGTTAAGGTTTATTACAGATTTATCATATTCAGTATTAACGAGTAATATTTGGAATTTGAATTCATGGCAATATTACACAGTTGCCTATAATGGAAATAATGATATTAAGGTATATGTGAATGGTGCTCAGGATAATACTGGCACAGTTACTGCGTTGACTTCAGACAATGATAATTTAGTATTGGGTAGATTGTATTCAGTTCAAACGGGATATGAATTTAATGGGATGATTGATGAACTGCAAATCTGGAACAGGACTTTATCCGCCACAGAAATTTCACAATTATACATGTCCAACTTAATGAAATTCAATAGCACGCAGTGGTACTTCTACGCTAACCAGACTAAGAATGCGACAACCGGACTGGATCCGGGTACATACACTTATTACGCGAGCGCTAAAGGCGCGTCAGGAAACGAGAACAGTACTGAAATCAGAACAATAAACATAACAGGAACTGCCTTAGATTTAATTGCTCCAACTGTAACAAACCTAATTAACTACACCAACGATAGATTGACATATACATTCAGTGCGAACAGCACCGAAAGCAGTAATTGCACACTTTACGGCAACTGGACTGGCTCCTGGCAGAAGAATGAAACTAAGTGGGACGTCACAGCGAATACAGCATTCAACTTCACAGCATTCACATTGAATGTAAGTAAACAAAATTACAAATGGGCGGTCAATTGTACGGACGCTAGCAACAACACCGGCTGGTCAAGCAATATATCATTCACTACAAAAGACTTCACTGTGCCAAATATGAATGTAATCAATATCACCGACCCAACCAACGCAATAATCAATGCGACACAGCCAGTCTATCCTGGCGAGAACGCAACGTTCCGTGTGAACATTACAAGCGATACTGCAGTGGATAAAGTATGGATAGTCATCTGGCAGACAATCGCGGATGCCGGCAATGTATTATGGCAAGGATTCCTAACTCTACTCTCAGGTACAACTCTAAATGGTATATGGTCAGTAGGAGTACCAATCAACGGCTCATTCAGTCCAGTCACTAACTACACAATCTACGTAAATGATACTGAAGGGAATATAGCGAATCTGTCCAACAACTTCAGCGCAGATGTATTAGCTTCAACAGTGGATTCATTAAGGAACTTCACAAACGACAGGCAGACATACACATTCTCAGCGAATAGTTCCGAAACCGGAACATGTACATTAATGAGCAACTTCTCAGGCAGTTGGTCAAAGAACCAAACCAAGAGCGTAACAGCGAACGCATTGTTCAACTTCACCAGCATAACCTTCGACGGCAATATCTATTCATATTCATGGACAGTCAACTGCTCAGATGCAGGCACTAATTCAGCATACGCTGCGACAAACGTGACATTCACGACAAGAGACGCATTGCCGCCAGTATTGCAATTCGTGAATCCAACATACGCAAACGGCACATCCACTGGCAACACCAGCATACAAGTGAACATTAGTATACAAGAAGAGCAGTTAAAAGAATTTATTTACAACTGGAACGGCACAAATTACACATTCTACAATGACAGTTTAGTTTTGATGTACAACTTCGACAATAAGAGCGATTTAGGTGAGAATTCAACTTATGTTGTAGATGGTTCAAGAAATAGCTATGACGGAGATATAGTAGGTGCTACTTTTGTTCCGGGAAAATATGGCGGAGCATATCATGTAGATGGTAATGATTATATCAAGACCAAATCCAATTTGCATTTAGGCGGTTCAGAAATAACAATTTCATATTGGTTTAATGGTACGAATTTGCAGTCTGGAGTGAGACAACAACCAGAACCATCATCATTTATTGTTGTAGGATACGATTCTAATAGGCATATTCTATCTAATAGCGGGTATGTAACTGGGATTTCGATAGATGGAAATGGCGGGAATACCGCCATAAATGGCGCAAGGCACTTTATTTTGATGACCTGGAAACAGAATACTAGTAATGGCTTCAAAAGCTATTTTGATGGTAGATTAGTAGCGCAAACCGATAGCACTAATACATCTATACCTGATCTTAATACTCCAGTATACGTTGGGAGCTGGGCAGGCACTTCAGAATTTTCTAATGGCACATTCGATGAGATCCGCATATGGAATAGGAGTCTTTCTGAAGAGGAGATACAAGTATTGTACATGTCCAATCTCCAGAGATACAACAGCACGCAGTGGTACTTCTATGTCAATCAATCCAAGAACGCAACAATCGGATTAGATGTAGGAACATACACATATTACGGAAGCGCTAAAGACAATGCAGGAAACGAGAACAGCACCGGAGTAAGAAGCATAACAAGATATTCCCCTAACGCAATTTACACAACATTCAGCGGCGCTACAACCGATTTCAATACGCAGCCTAACATAAACAGCGTAGCAAATGCGACAATTGAGAACACCACATATGGTAAACTAAAATGGAACAATTCAATTAATGCTCAGCAAGCTAATTTCGATCAGAACGTAATCATCGGCAACAAATTCTTGTTCGTCAATTCAAGCGTATTGGATCAATCCATGAACTCCTCCGCCACAATCATAATCTACGGCGTAGATTGCAGAGTTGACAAAGTGATATACTATTCAGCATTAAAGAGCACAAGGAACACTATAATCTCAGAGAATACAATCTGTCCATCCAACATCTGTACAGATTATATTTGCCAAGGAACCAATATGACAATCAACGTTAGCCACTTCTCTGGCTTCGCGGCAGGCGCCAACGCAAATCTTACAACAACAAATAACGCACCAAAGAATGCAGGTCAGTTGGTTACATTCAATGCGACATACATAAACAGCACATCCGCAGCATTCATCACAGGCGCGTCATGTAACATCACATACTCAGACAACTGGTCAGCGATATACATAATGACTGAATTGTCAAACGTATACCAATACAACAGGACATTCACAGATGCGATTTCATACACCCATAATATCACATGCGAGAAGCAAGGATTCAGCGGGTTGACAGCGAATGATACATTCACAATACAAGAATCAGAAGCTCCAATACTTACATACACTTTAGCTCCAGCGAACGGAACATCAACAGCAAATACTTCAATTGAGTTCAATCTATCAATCATAGAAGCGAACTTGAAAGAATTCGCATGGAACTGGAACGGAACCAATTTCACATTCTACAATGACAGTTTAGTATTGAAGTACAACTTCGATGCCATAGCAGACCTAGGAGAGAACTCGACAAGAATTGTAGACTTAAGCCAATCCAACATAACTGCGACAACAACAGGTAATGCTAATGTAGGCATGCAAGGAGTTTATGGAAAAGGATTGAGCATCGGCGGGACAACAAATGATTACGCTGATCTTGGCGACGCGCTTCCAGGTCTTGCACTTCCGTTATCTTTCTCAGTGTGGGTCTATAAGAACGAATCAGTATGGTCAAATGTATTCATTCTTGACGATTCGGCAACGACTTATTACGGATTCTGGTTGCACATCAGCGACGGCAATGTTCTAGACATGGGTTATGGTGACGGAACCGGCGGAACAATAAATGATAGGAGAAGCTTAAGCAGTTCTGTCGCTATCTCTCTCAATAGCTGGCATCATATAGTCGGTGTGATAAGAGGCGCGACAGATATGTCTATCTATATTGATGGTGTTCCTGCAAGCGGTACATATGGCGGATCCGGCGGAGCTATGGTCAGGAGCACTGGAAACGCGAGAATTGGTCATTTCACATACCTATCAAGATACTGGAAAGGCGGCATTGATGAATTGATGATCTGGAACAGAAGCTTGTCAGCGAATGAAGCCAGCCAGCTGTATATGTCCAATCTTCAGAAATACAACAGCACGCAGTGGTACTTCTATGCTAACGAATCAAACCTAACTGCAGGCACATACACATATTCTGCCAGCGCAAATGACTTATACAGTAACGCGAATTCGACAGATACAAGATACTTGACAATCTTAGACAGCACAGCTCCAATAGTTACAAATCTTATTAATTACACAACAAACAGACTGACATACACATTCTCAGCGAATAGCACTGAGAACAGCAACTGCACATTGTACGGCAACTGGACGGGCGTGTGGGAGAAGAATGAGACTAAGAACGACATATCAGCAAATATATTATTCAACTTCACAGCAATCACATTGAATGTAAGCAAGCAGAATTACCTATGGACAGTCAACTGCACAGATGCGACAGGCAATGTGGGTTGGGCTACTAACATATCATTCACAACTAAAGACTTCATAAGCCCGAATATGTCATTAATAAACATCACTGAGATAAGCAGCCAAGTCACAGCAACCAATCCAGTTGAGCTAGGCAACAACGCCACATTCTATGTCAATGTAACGAGTGACACTCCTGTGGACAGGGTATGGATAGTCATCTGGCAAACGATAGCAGATGCCGGCAATATACTCTGGCAAGGATTTTTGAGCTTAATTTCGGGCACAACAAGTCAAGGCGTATGGTCAATCGGCGTAAATGTAAATGACACTTATGGAAGGAACGTTAATTACACAATCTATGTCAATGACACTGAAGGCAATTTAATAAATATGTCTGGCAATTTCACAACTAACAGACAACTATTCTATAGCAATAATATAACCAACTTCACAAGTATACAATACTTAGAGTCAGGCATATTCAACCTCAGCTGGTACGACAACGAATCATTATCAGGTTACATCTTCTCGACAAACGCATCCGGCGCTTGGATAAACAACAGTTGGACCAGCATGACTGGCACAGTAAACGTATCAAGCGCAACAGCATTAATCAACGTAACATCCGGAACGATTGGCTGGCGTTATTACGCGAATGATTCGGACAACTTCTGGAATGCATCACAGATATTCACATTTACTCTCATAGACATAACCGCGCCTACAATAACCACTCAAAGAAATTACACCAACAACAGATTGACATACATATTCAGCGCAAACATAAGCGAATCAGGCACATGTACATTGTACGGCAACTGGTCAAACAATTGGGAGAAAAACGAAACCAAATCAGTTAGTTCAGGACTGTTCAACTTCACCAGTATCACATTCACTAATGAAGGATTCAATTATGTATGGGGCGTCAACTGCTCAGACAGCAGTCAGAACAGCGTATATGGAGAGAACGTAACATTCACAACTGCAGATACTAAACCGCCAGTATTATCATTCGTAAACCCAACATACGCCAACGGCACAGTCACAGGCAACAACAGCATACAAGTCAATATTAGCATTACAGAAACAAGTCTGCAGCAATTCATCTACAACTGGAACAGCACCAACTATACCATTTATGATAAATCATTGATTGTGATGTATAATTTCGAGAATATCTCAGAATTAGGCGAGAATAGCACGAAAGTTGTGGACATGGGCATGTCTTCACAGGATGCGACCGTGTTTGGAGATGCATTGTGGACTTCCTCCGGGAAGCATAAAGGGGCATATCAGTTTGATAGAGTCAATGATTATATGACTATCCCGGATTCACCTTCATTGAGTATGTCGTCTAACATTACCATCTCTTATTGGGTTAAGAGAAAAGCCAATCAATGCAGTGTAGCTTTCTGCGGCCTTGTATGGAAAGGCAACATTGCCATAAGTACACAGCAAAGCTATGGATTCTTCTTCTCAGGAGATGCAATCGTATGGAGAGTTTCAAGTTCAGCAGGCGCAATGATTGGCGCTGATACTCCAGTGATTCCAGTTGACGAATGGGTGCACATAGTTGGAACTTACAATGGAACTATGACCAGCGCATATTATAATGGTGTATTATCAGAAAACACTTCGACTACAATAACCATGCAGGATACGGCATATCCAGTGTTTATAGGAGCGAGTTCGACAGGCGCTTCTCCTTATTCGTATTTCAACGGATCAATAGATGAAGTTATGATATGGAACAGGAGTTTATCCGCGGAAGAGATAAGCCAATTGTACATGTCGGACTTGCAGAAATATAATAGCACTCAGTGGTATTATTATGTAAACGAATCAGGCTTATCATCTGGAACATACTCTTATTATGGCTCAGCGAAAGACATAAGCAATAACGAAAACAGTACAGAAACAAGATATGTAACAATAGCACTCCCAGATTCAACACCTCCAACAATCAGTAATCAAGTTAATTATACGAATAACAGAATCACATACATATTCTCAGCCAATAGCTCAGAAACAGGCACATGTACATTATACGGCAACTGGACTGGCAGTTGGCAAAAGAATGAGACTAAAGCAGTGACTGCTACAATACAATTCAATTTCACAAGCATAACATTCACAGATAGAAACACAGCTTACCTATGGTCGATTAATTGCAGCGACACGTCCGGAAACATGGATTTCGCATTAGTGAATATCACATTCACGACCTCGTCTATCCCGAAACCCGCAGTATCATTCGTATCTCCGACCCCATCGAATGCGACCCAATCGACAATCAACTATGTCACAGTGAATTCATCAATCGTAGAATCCAATCTGAATAGCACTGTCTGGAACTGGAACGGGCTGAATACTGTGGCCTATAATGACAGTCTGGTGTTGATGCTGAATCTAGATAACAATTCAGCTATTGGAGAAAATGCTACAAAAGTAGTTGATGTGAGTAGATTAAGAAATAATGGTACAGTTTATGGCGCACTATTCAATTCGACTGGCAAATATGGAGGAGCGTACGAATTCAACGGCACAAGTTCGATACAGTTCAATGATCCGTACAATTATTACCCGATGACTGTATCGCTCTGGGTCAAGCCTAACGATGTGATACATAATCAAGGCTTGATCGGGAACTACCAAGGATTCTCATATAACGGATGGGAGATCTATTTCTATCAGAATAACGGCGTCATCTGCGTATATTATTACAATTCATTCACGAATCGCGCGGCACCATGCGCGAACACTGCGGCAGGCAAAGCTACTGCGGGTGTATGGCAGCAGATATCATTCACAGTAGATAGTTCCGGTGTGGATATATTCAAGAATGGTGAGCAGGTACCAACAAGCACTTCGACTTGGGGCGGAACTCCGAGCATTTCTACCACAACGAATAATCTGGAATTAGGCAGGTATGGTGGATCATGGACAGCAAGCAAATACAACGGTTCGATGGATGAAGTCCGTATATGGAACAGGGTTCTCTCTGCTAACGAGATCAGGGGATTATATGTCTCAAATCTGGAGAGATTCAACAGCACCCAATGGTACTTCACCGCCAATGAAAGCAATCTGACGATGGGAACCACTTACAATTATAGCGTATCTGCCGCCAACAGCATCGGCGACCAGAATACAACAGAGAAGAGGTTCTATACATATCTGGATGAGATCATCCCAGTATTGAGCAATCAGAGGAACTTCACTAACGACAGACTGGTATACAGATTCTCTGCGCAATTGTCAGAGGCAGGCACATGCACATTGTACGGCAACTGGACTGGCACTTGGCAGAAAAACGAAACGAAGTCAGTGTCATCAGCAGCATTCAACTTCACAGCAATTACATTCTCAGGAGATGCATCAAATTATATTTGGGGAATCAACTGCACAGACGCTAGCCAGAACGCAGTGAACGGAACAAATGTAACATTCACAGTTCAAGACACATATCCTTACTGGTCTAATAACATAACCAACTTCACCACAATAGCGAGCAATGATCAAGGTATGTTCAACGTCAGCTGGTCAGATATCAAAGGTCTCTCAGGTTTCATCTTCAGCACTAACGCAACGGGTACATGGGCAAATAGCAGCTGGACAAGCATGACTGGAACAAGCAATGTATCAAGCAACATAAGCATAGTCACCGGCACTGAGCTAACAGTAATCGGATGGAGATTCTACGCAAACGACACAAGCAACCAATGGAACGCCACAAGCATATTCACATTCACAATCACAGACACTCAAGCTCCAATTATAAATGTGACAAACATCACAACTAGCTATCCTATCTACACAAATAATACCATAAACTGCTCAGCTAAAGCATTAGATAATTCACCAAGCACGCAAATCTCATTCACATGGTTCGTTAACAACACAGCATACGGCGGAGCGAATGCGACAGTCACATGCAATAATAACACAATATGTTACACATCAACGGCTCTTCCAGCATCAGCATCAAGCAAACATGACATAATCACATGCGCCGCGAGATCATTCGATGGAATTTCATACAGCGCTTGGACTAACTCGACAACCCTAGAAATCAATAACAGCAATCCTAGCGCGGCGACAATCGCAACACAGACTTGGACAAAGAATACTAATCTCTCATTGAATCTAGAATCATACTTCACAGACATAGATGCAGACAATCTAAGCTTCAAGTCAGAAGGCGTACTAAATATCACAGTAATTATCAACAATCAGACTGATACTGCATTGTTAGTACCAGAAACAGACTTCTCAGGAACAAACTACATAACATTCACAGCCTATGACGGCGATAACGGAATAGCAGTAAGCAACAACGTTACTCTAAGATTGAACAACGCACCAACTTCGACAGCCATACCTAACTGGACTTGGCCTGAAGACACAGTCAATAATTCATTGAACCTCAGCGTATACTTCACAGATTCAGACGGCGACAATCTCACTTACACCTATTCATCAACAAGAAATATTACAGTATCATTGAGCAACGCGACAGGAATAGTTACATTCACTCCAGAAACGAACTTCTTTGGCGTGAATTACATCACATTCACAGCATACGATGTGTACAGAGAGAATGCAACAAGCAACAATGTAACATTAAATATTACTTCAGTAGATGATGCAGTTACAATTTACAATTCATATACTTCTCCAAGTTCGCCTGATGAATTAGACTTAATCACATTATTTGTCAATTTATCAAATCCAGATTCATTAGTAACATGTAATATTTCAGGAAATGTTTCAGCAATAAACACAACAATAGTAACAACGAACACGAATCAGAAATTATCATATTATTTAGGCGTCTTAACTCCGGGCACATACACTTACAACATCACATGTAATAGCTCAACAGGAAATGATACATTGGACAGTCAGTCATTCATAGTAGCAGACTTGACAAATCCTGACTTAACGGCATATAGCTCCAGCATTTCATTCTCGAATTCAACACCAAATATGAATCAAATAATTAACATAACCTTGAACGTAAGCAATACTGGAGAGACTAACTCAACAGCATTCAACGTATCATGGTACGATAATGATGTGTTGTTCAACATCACAAGAATCCAAGTAGCTCCTGCAAGTGGAATAGTCCAGACATCATTGATGAAAGCATTTGATTCAGAGAAACGCCATTACGTGAAATTCATAATCGATTCAGGCTCAGAAGTAACTGAAACAGATGAAACCAACAACCAAATCACAAGCTCATTGCAGGTAGGTACTGCGAACATCACCATGGGAATCGCAGCGAACGCGTCATTGTCCGTATCATCAATAACTCCAAGCACGAGCTTGACAGTCTCAGGTTATCCAGTATACACTAGCGATAATTCCGAAGTACAAGGAGCATTAGTCACAATAGTGATAGAAGAGACAGGCAGCACATATACAACATACACCAACTCAGTTGGCTATTTCACTAAATCAATAACATCCCCTGACACTGACGGCACATATCATGTAGCAGTCACAGTGACAGATTACACGTACAACGGCATAGACAATGAAACATTGACTGTAGCTAGCGATACAAACGTAAGGATACACTGGCCATGGGATGTTGGTTATACCGGCACATTACTGAATGGCGAGACTATACAAGTCTACGCGAATGTTGAGAATACTGGTCAAGTTGATGTAATAGACGTTCCAGTTGATCTTTATTATGATACAACTTTAGTAGCTAGCACGACAGTCAGTATCTCCGCAGGCGGCTCTGCAACAACTAGCAGCTTCCCATACACTTTAGCAGCGAGCGGAGCTCACACATTGTATGGTTACGCAGATCCGCACAATGTTTTAGCAGAAACTTCAGAAGCTGATAACAATAATTCTAATGCGATAACAATCTACAACACAGATACCGATGTATATGTGAACGATATCGTAGCGGGAACCTCTGATGGAGAACTGAAATATACCGGCAGGAATTATACTCTAACAGCTTATCTATACAATTCCGGCGGGATTAACGCGACAGATGTCCCAGTATACTTCTATATAAACGATGTATTGATAGGCACAGGCACTGCCGCTACAGTGGCGGGAATGGTAGCATCCACAGCGACAGTAACTTCATCCTTTGAATGGAACACCAGCTTGTATAACGGAACTTACACGTTCAAAGCCTCAGCAAATCCAAATCTAACAATAACAGAATCAGACTACACAGACAACAACAGGTCTGAATCGTACACAATATATAACACATCCAATCTAGTAGTGAACACATTAACCTTAAACGCAAGCGGCCCATATGTTGGAGACCAGGTCAACGTCACAATCAATTACAGCAACACTGGAGTATTGAACGCGACAAATGTAATGATTAATTTCACTGATGATACAATCACATTCAATTCTACAATCATACCAGTAATCGCTCCAGGAGAAAGCTTCATCTATTCAACGATATGGATACCAACAGTAGCATCCGGCGCGACAACCACCAGACAGATAACTGCATACATAGATCCGAGTGATGCAATAACTGAAAGTTCAAACAGCGATAATACACAGCACACTCATGTATACACTTATTCGAACCAAGCTGATTTACTTCCAAGTAATAACTTCCATTATGAAATGGCTATAGACGGAATCAATTACAAAGCGAATGCATTCATCTATGATCCTGTCGATGTGAATACGAATATAATGAACATAGGCGGCTTGAACGCAACAAATGTCATGACCTCTGTCTACAACATCTTGCCTTCAGGGCAGGAAGTATACATGTATAATTGGACTACCGATGTTCCTGGCCAAGGCACTTCAGTAGAAAATTCACAGACTTACACATTCACCACAGCAGGCACTAATTATGTTAAAGAATTCTCAGATTCGAATAATTCCTATTCAGAGATACTTGAATCTAACAACAATGGCACTCTTACATTCTCAGTCCGCTGGCCAGACTTGTACATCTATTCATCATACATCACGTACTCGGATGATACAGCTTACTTGAACCAGACATTCACAATCTATGCTGAAGTGCATAACGATGATGCTAAACCTGCTTACAATGTAACTGTCTATTATTATGCGGCGGGAGCATACATTGGCAATTCAACAATTTCAACAGTACCTGCTTCAAGCTATGCGACAACATCATTTGATTGGAACTCTACAATAGGCATAGATTCAATTATGGAAGTAGCAGTCAATCCAATCTACGGCGCATATGAAGAATTCGACAGCGACAATGCTGAATTGAACAACAACGCCACAAGAGGGTTGTATGTATACAATTGCGCAGAAGGATATTGCATACCGACAATTTCAATCACAACTCCAGCGTCAAGCTCAACATTATCCAATAGCACAACCATCAGTGTAGATGTGACTGACTTAGACAATACATTGAACGGCAACAATGTCACGTTCTATTATAATAATGGCGACGGAGTATACCACCAGATCAATGCAACCAGCACAATCGCTTCAGGTACATTGCTAACGACTGCGGTCTATACGATTTACTGGAACACCATAGGATTGGCTAGCGGATCTAGTTATAGTATCTTAGCAAATTTAACAGATGGCAACTATTCAGCATCATCAACAGTTTCCAGCTTGACATTGGTAGCAGCTACAACTCCAAGCACGCCAACAACGACTCCATCTAGCGGTGGCGGCACAGGCACAGGCGGAGAAGGCGGACCTATAGAAGAACCAGTAATCCCTCCTGTAGTAACACCTCCAGCAGCAGGAGAACCTGAAACTCCAGTAGATGTAGTTGAAGGCGAAGCCGAAATCATTAACTTCCCTCCAGCAAATTCACAGTTCACTAATTTCGATTACTTAGTAGGCGCAACTCCAAAAAGCGATAAGAATTACACATTGAATCTAGGTTGGGTATGCGCAGGTCCAAGATACGCATTGTATAAGTGCGAAGATTGGGACCCAGTGAACGGCGTATGCTTGAATGATAAAGAGAACTGGACAGTGTACAGATGGCTGCCTCCAGGACTGCATTACATAAATGTAACATTGGCACCTAAAGATCCAGGTTTAGGTATTGGTCCGGCGCCTTATGCCGCATATTGCGGAGACGGTTATTGTGATGCAGGAGAGAATACTGGTAATTGTCCATTCGATTGCGGAGGAATAAGTCAAGAATCATTCTTCGATAGATTCTTCTCATTCTTCACAGGAAATGCAGTAGCAGTCACTGGCAACGCAGTGAAAACAGAAACAAGTCAATGTGTAGAACGCTGGCAGTGCGGACTATGGACAAGATGGAATGAAACTGGATTGAGAACGAGGCAATGTGTAGATCTAGCACAGTGCGGAACTGAAACAACTAAACCAGCGACAGAAGAGACTTGCCAATATATGGGACTTACAATCCAGGCTCCAGCTCCAGCATTCCAACCATTCGATTACATATTGATGCTATTGCTACTTCTGTTATTAATCACAGTGACTTATGGTGATTATCTCGCGCTAAGGAAATACGAGAATCTCAAGTATCAATATAGGACACTATTACTAGGTTTGATTGATCTAGTGATATCAATAGTATACAGAGCGCCAAAATCAATTATCATTGTAATACTCAATGCAGTCTTCTACGTCTTCAATGTAATAAGGTCATTCCTCTGGCATGAGAAAGTAGTCACCAAGCATAAAGCAGTCAAGACTTACGAATTGTCGCATGCGATATCGACCATATACGCCAAAACAATTGCCAACACCATAAAAGCAGTCATCAACATCTTCGTAACAATCATCTACAGATTGCCGAGAGATATATTATTCTACATCGCAAGATCATTCAGCGCAGTATTCACCTCGTCCAGATTATATGTCAAAGAGCAGAAAGTAATAGCGGAGCAAGCGACAGAAGTAAGAGAACAACGCTATATGCTTGCAAGACGCAGTATGAAAGTTAAGTTCTACAACAGACTGCACGACATCGAGCAATTCATCAAGTCAGATTATACGATATTCAAGACAACTATCCTATCAACAATGTCAGTAATTGCTTCGACAATATTCACATTAGTCTACAAATTGCCTAAAGATATGCTGATATTCATCGCAAGAGAGACATATGCTCTAGTTAAGTTTGTAATAGTTGGTCTCTGGTCAGTATTGACATTCTTAGTCCTAGGTACTTATTCAACAATCTTCGTAGCATTAAATGCGATAAAAGTAGCCTTATTATACATCGCAAAAGAAATCACTGACTTATTCAGATTAATCTTATCCATATCAATATACGCAATAACCACAAGCAAGCGAACAATACAATCAGCGATAATCACCACAATCTTCTATCTAAGAGAGCAGAAGCTCAAAGCAGAATTGGCGACAGAAGCAAGAGAACAGCGCTACATGTTGATAAGAAGAAGCATGAAGATAATGTTCTACAACAGATTGCATGCATTCGAAGAAATAATGTCCGCAGTATTCGGAACATATGGTAAAGTTGTTTCAGAATTAATTAGCGCAACCGCTGGAATATTCGCTACAGCATTCTACATACTCCCTGTTACAATATTGTCGTATATCTTCGATTCATTCAGATCAATATTCTTGTCATTGATATTGAATAGGAAAGAGCGCGAACTAAGAGCGCTAGAAATTAGATTAGCGAATGAGATTCTCGCAGAGAAAGAAAGAGTAATCCAAGAGAGATTAGCAGAAGAAGCAAGAATCGAGCAACAGAAACACGATATGTACGCAAGGCGTTCCGCAAATCTCAGAGCCAAGCGCAGATCAGAGTACTTGCACAGCTTGTTCGGCGAAGCATATGTATGGGTTTCACAGTTCTTCATATCATCTGGCAAAAAATATTACAGCTTGGTCTGCCATTCATCTACGGTATTCGGAAGAGCATTATGCACGATATTCTACCGCGTGCCAGTCAGGATTATGACTAAGATGGCAAGAACTATATTCTATGCCTCGAAGATAGCATTCAACTTATCCGCATTCCTATTGAGCCAATCGCGCAGAGATATAATCGCATCTGCGATAGCATTTGCATTCTATCTAAGACGCAGCGTCAAAGTAAGATTCATCAATAGGATGCGCAAGCTATTGTCATTAGCAGTAAGGATAGAAGAGATCTTCGTCAAAGAAGTGTCAGATGCAGTAGCTTCAATTGGCAGAGTCTTATATTATATAGCGTCATCGTTATACTCAACGCCTGGACATATACTCGTTTATCTTGTAAAAGAATTCAAAGTCGTAAGGCATTCTATCAGAGTATCTCAGAGTATCAACCATCTAAGAGAAGAGAGACTGCGCGAATTAACCAAACATGAACAAGAATTAGCTATTAGGAGAGAGAACGAAGAAGAGAAAGCAAGAATCCTCGAATTGCAGAACGAAGCAAGGAGAGAGAAGAGAGCAGAACAGCATAGACTGGAAGAATTGGCTAAAGAAGCCAGAAGAGAACGCGCCGCAGAAAGAGCGAGACTTGAAGATGCCGCAAGAGTAGCTAGAAGAACAAGAGCCAGAGAACTATACCACATCAAGCGCTTGCAAGATTTCATCAAAGAGAAAGCGCACGCATTCAAGCAGAGCATCAGAAGGAAGCTTGCGATCAAGACAAGGATGCAGGAAGCATTCAAGAAGAAACTCAAAGACTTGTCGCCGTTGGAAAGATTGGATTACAGATTGAAACAGCTGTCTGAAGTCAAGATGCCAGTCTTCAGTCTATTCAAGACCAAAGTCAAGCAAGTTAAAGCTGTGCATGTGCATATCGCCCCTCAGCATAAAGAGTCGACTTATCTCGATAGGTTGAATAAGCAGATTGAGGACAGAATGCATAGCGCGTTCAGTATGCAGAATAGGTTCAAGGCTAAAGAGCATATAGCTAAACCTGCGCATATCGAGATCAAGCCTAAGATGACGGAAAGGCATGACTATCTTGACCATATGATGGATTCGTTGAACAACAGCATCAAATCATTGAAGATGCCTAAGTTCAATGCATTCAACACAAAAGAGCAGATTGTCAAGCGCAAACCTATTGAGCTGAACGTCAAGTACAAAGAGCCCGCATACATAAGCAGATTGAGCAAACAGCTAGAAAATAGGATGCGTTCAGCATTCGCTCCGAAAGTTAAATTCCATGCAGAAACTCAGCAAATCAAGAAACATGAAGTAGTAATCAAGACTAAGTTCAAGCCAAACGTTGATCAGTTCGACAGGACAATGGCTGCGCTTGATAATGAGATCAAGAACTGCAGAATCACGACTGAGAATAAGCAGTTCAAGACAAGAGAACACAAAGCAAGCACAAATAGGTTAGAGATAGTTCCAAGATACAAAGAGCCGAAATATATCAATAGATTGAGCCAGCAATTGATGAGGAGGATATCGACTCCAATCAAGGCAAAGCAATCATTTGTGACAAAGCAAGCGCCAATTAAGCACCAAGTAATCCACTTCAAGCCTAGAATAAGCACAAAAGCTGATGAGCTTGACAGATCAATGAAAGCTTTGGACAGCGCAATCAGCAACTGCAGCGTGCATCCCAAAGCCGGATACGCAGTCAAGAAAAGAGTTATCTCGCATCAGAAGATAATAATCAAGCCAAAGATGAAAGCGATGGGCAGATTGGAAAGGTTGAACAATAGGATAGCAAAGAAGATTTCTTCAGGATTAAAACATAAGAAAGCGTTCAGATAAAAGTGGCGGTTTTCTACACATGATTTTTAAGGATTATCTTCTTGAGTTCTCTTCTGAAGTTTTGCGCCCTTTCAAGTGATGTTTTTGCTTTTGATTTGACCAGTATTTCTCCCATTTCGTACGTAAAAGTTCCTCTTTTCTTTTTTTCAAAGAAATAATCTTCCATGAGCTCATCCGCTTTTTGTTTTCCCAATAGTTCAGCGGCATCCTCCTTTGCATCAATAAAATCGTTTAATAATTCCTTCTGCAATTTTCCAGTTAGATAAAAATATGATATCAACGCATCAAAGGTAACCGAATGGATTGAAAGATCCGTTTTTATTTTGATTCCCTCATTTTCTAATACTGCTCTTGCCATATAGAACATGCCATAATAGCTGGCATTGACCGCCCAAAGCAATCCATTGAAGCTAGTGAATCCTAATAGTTTCTGCTTATCGGGATTGGTCGATAATTCAAATAATGCTTTTGCGGAATCGATAGAATCATCAGCATTTTTAAGGAAAAAATTCACATACCTAGATTTTTCTTTGGTTTTTATAATTCCTTCGTTCAGGTATTGTTTTACCCTATTCGCGGCTTCTTTAAGTTTTTTGTCTTCTATCATCAAGATCGTCCTTTTTCGATTATTCTATAAAATAATTCCGCCCCATATAAAATAATATGCTTGTTCAGTATTTCATTCATCACATTCATTTCATTGCGTTTAGCGAGCATTTCATAGACGCTTTCAAAACTGATGACTCTTTCTTCAAAAGGCAGATTGTAGTTTGACGCGATATTATGGAGAAATTTCTCATGGAAATCGACTTTAGCCGTACTATCTACAATAAGCAGGACATCAATATCCCTCGGTTTGTCTGAATCTATTATTGAGCCGAATACTAGCAGGATGAAATTATTTTCATTTATCTTGGTTATGACTTCTTCAGCAAATAAAGCCAAATCTCCATATTTGGATTTGCTTAGCAATTCATCCCTTCGGAGATATTCGGCGAATGCAAGAGTCTCATGATGGACCATATAATTCAAGCTGAGATTCTTATGTTTGTTTCGTTGAATAATTTTCTCATCTATCAGAGGCTTGATTGATCTATGCGCGAGAGATACATGCATTTTCAGTTTTCTTGCGACCTCTCTTAATGTAAATGATTCAGTCATGCTTCCAGCGAATACCTGTAAAATCTTTGCCGTTGATTTGTTCAAATACATATGTTCACCTTTATATGAACATATGTTAACTAATTAGTATATAAATATTTCGTCCATTTGTGCCCCTACAAACAGTGTAATCAGTATTCATTCATGTTTTATATGTGCACATTACTTTACAATCTTTCGTGCATTTATGCACATATAAAATAAATCACTGATTAAATTAAGGGTATTAATCGTTTATTTTTGAGTCGTTTACAAATCTGGATCAAAGGTTTATTTAGTATTTTGTGCATTATAGTGCTCAAAAGTATGTAAATCTGGGCATTATGATGCTTAAATTATAGTAACTTTTACCCCTACAAATAGAAATATAAAATGTGGGGGTAAAACTCTTAGTTATAACATAAATATATTGCATAAACACTTACATTTATCTACATTTATACTTACATTAATTACTTCTCAAATATAGATTTAGCTAGTTTTACCGCAAGTTTTATAAAGAAATACTTACATTTATAGACATAATTACACATAATTAAAGATAATAATGGGTAAAAATCGCTCTAAATCAGGGAAAATTAGAGATTCAGTTAGTCAAATCGCCTCTGACCCAAAATTAATCCAAGTGAATTCTTTATTCAATGAACTGAGCCAGAAGTATGGCAAGTCGCCTGCCGATATATTCAACCTTCTCCAGCAGGAAGTGCTTGTACCAGTTTCAGCATTCATACCCGAACTAAGTCCATTGGAAGCTTTCGTTAAATATTTGCATGAGAATCTAGCCATGGATTATGCGGAGATCGGCAGGATTTCCGGCCGTGACCGTAAGACTATCTGGCAGGCTTATAACAATTCTCAGAAGAGTTATCCTTCTAGATTCGAGAATTTAGATTCTAAGTATAATATTCCAGTTTCAATATTCAATTCAGATCTGAGCATCCTTGAATCCATTGCAGTCTATCTGAAAGATAATTCCGGACTTTCATTCCACGAAATAGGCGGATTGCTGCACAGGGACGAGAGGACTATCTGGACAGTTTACAGCAGAGCTAAGAAAAAACATGACAAGACCGAAACACATCAATAAGCGGATGGAGAAATCGTATGTGAAAGAGATTTCATTAGCTGTATTAATACTGATGCTCGCATCTTTCTCGTTATTATTCAGCCCTTCTCTTACTGGTAAAGTTGTAGAGTCTGGCGTCTGGATAACAATTGAAGATTCAAGTTACGTTGGCGGAACTGCATTGTTCTCGAACACTGTGAATTCCACACTTATCTATAATCTGATAGGCAATGTGACATTAATTACGCAGACACGTGACGATTTCGGCGTATTGGACGTTTACGTCGACAATACATTAATAGATTCTATTGACTTGTATTCGCCAGACGTCGTATATGATGTCAGGCATGATTATTCCGTAGTCTCTGAATTGAAGCTAGTAGTATCGGATATGAAGAACAATCTATCTACTGGCAATTATGTCGTTGTGGATGAAGTGCTTGGTGATATTATTGAAGTGACTGACCAAGAACCATCGACTGACCAGAACGTGACAGAGAACGAGACCTCGTCAATTATAGAAGAACCAATTGTGCCAGAGACTCCTGCGAAATCCGGAACCCAATACGGGACAGAAGCGAACAATCCACCTACAGCCGGCAACGTCACGATTTCTCCGTCGAAGATACTTTCTACAACTTCAACAATCTCAGCAACATGGGATTACACTGATCTGGACGGCAATCCCGAAAACGCTAGTGTTTACGAATGGTATGTGAACGGAACGAATGCGTGGAAAGAAGGATTGGCTGGTTATTGGAAGTTTGATCAGAATGTATTAGATTCAATCGGAAATAATAACGGAATTATTTACAAACATATATCGAATTCATCCGGGAGAATAAAAGGGAGTTATGCTTTTGATGGCACTGATGATTTTATTCAAATGGATACTAAATCCTTTAACTTCGAAAATAATTCCGATTTTACACTAAGTTTATGGGCTAAACTATTGCCGAATCAATCAAATGGCATTCTATTAGGGCAGTCAGCAGATTGGAATTCCAAAACTCCCGGATTCAAGCTTTATTATTATCTAGTTGGCGTTCAAAAATTATATTTCCAGATGGGAGATAGTATTTCATCTAATACGATTACTCCAGTAATAACAAATTACAATAATTGGTCCCATTACGTGGCAATTATGAACAGGACTGGCGTTAGCACTACAATTAGGTTATATCAAAATGGAATCCTACTCGCCAGCAATACTGCTAATATAGGGAATATTAGTTCAAATACAACATTATTCATGGGCAAATTGAACAACACCGGGTCATGGTTCAATGGAAGTATGGACGAAGTCATGATCTGGAACAGGAGCTTATCCGCGCAAGAAGTTTCAGATTTATACAACATGACATTCTACGGCCAGATCGATAATTCCGGCGCAAACCATACAATACCAAATTTGACTAACATATACAATCCCGGTACGACGTTGACGTTCGGCGTAACTTCGTACGACGGCATTGACGGCTACGGCACGCAAGTCAATGTATCTGAAACTGTGAATACAGTCCCGACAATAATGAACGTGAATATCACGTCATACAATCTCTACACAACCAGCTATCCAAGCATGATGTGGAACTACAGCGACGTAGACCAAGACGCACAAAACAAGAGTGTATACACATGGTATCTGAACGGCACGGAAGCATGGAGAGATACAAGCTTAGTTGGTTATTGGAAGTTTGATTCATCGCCTTATGATTTTGTGAATAATCGTATGGATGCAGTCATCTATAATGGGACTGGCATACAGAACGTCACCGGCAAGATAAAAGGTGCATATTCATTTGATGGTGACGCTGACTACGTAAATATCACTAACTTCAATTCATTAAACTTCTTCCCTGAGGCATCAGGATTCACTTTTTCCGTATGGATAAAACCTGCTCCGTCTCTAAACGGCCGGAATGGTATATTCGGCTTATATACTAGCACAGGAAGAACTAAGAATCATATCAGTCTTACTACCGCCGGATATGTAGAATATGACCAATATGATCCTAGCGGAGGCCAGTTAACTTCGACTTTAGTGCCACCTAATGACCAGTGGACTCATATAACAGTCATCAACAATCTAACTTTCAAGGGAATATATATCAATGGCGTATTGAATGTGGCTAATAATACGCCTTCAGAAAATTACACTGGTGTAGCTCCAACAGTCGCATGGATTGGTGGCAGATGGAATTCTGGAGTTAATTATTATTTCAACGGCTCAATCGACGAAGTCAAGATTTGGAACAGATCATTAACTGCGCAAGAAATCAAGCAAGAGTACGAGATGATGGACTATGGTGAAATCAGAGATCCGCCAGTATCATTGTGGCACTTCGATGAAAGCGCAGGAAGAACAGCGAAAGATGCGATAGGTAACAATGATGCAGTATTATTTGGTGTGAGCTATACAAATAATACCAAATTTAATTCAGGACTGAGATTTGATACTGATGATTATGTGAACGCATCATTATTTAATTTCATAAGTTGTGGTAAGGATTATGCCTTATCAATGTGGCTTAAAGCTGATAATTCTAATCCCGCGGTAGATCAAACTATTTGGACCAATGGAATTACTAATACTGATCGTAGGGCTGCCGAAATAGCTAGTAATAGTATTGCTTTCGGAAATGCTACAAAAGGGGCATCAGGAACGATAACATCTAATGTATGGTATCATGTGGTATACATGGAGAACGCTACTAGCATATACCTATATATCAATGGAGTCAAACAAACAGGAACAACAGCACCTTATGCTAATAATGCAGATAGATTTTATCTAGGTACTTCCAAATCAGTTTGGACTGATAATTTCACTGGTAATATGGATGAGATAATTGTGTACAATAGGACATTGACCACTACAGAAATCAGCGACCTCTACAACCTCAGCAGACCACTCTATTCACTCGACGAATCCGTCATCAACAAAGGTACTACAGTAAAACTGCAAATCGAACCAAACGACAACGCACAATTCGGAACCGCAGTAAACTCAACGCAACTCACAGTCCAAGACACTTCGCCAACCGCCAACAACGTAACCATCAAACCAAGGGCAATCAACAACACTGTGACCAGTATCGCAGGCACATGGGATTACGCTGATGCGGATAATGAACCTGAGAACGCAAGTGTCTACGAATGGTACATCAACGGAACAAACGCTTGGAGAGATAATTCTTTAGTCGGTTACTGGAAGTTTGACCATAATGCATTGGATTCAGCAGGCAGTAATCATGGTTCAGTGATTGGGACTACCAATAATCTTTCAGGCAAAATCAAAGATGCTTATCACTTTGATGGTAATGGTGATTATGTTAAAATAGGAGATGTATCTGATATGCGGGTTAATGATTTATCCCTTTGTGCTTGGATAAAACCCGAGAATACTGCCTTAGATTATGCCGGTATCATTTCGAAGACTGCGTATAGCGGGGATAATAATCGATGGAGCATGTATATATTCAGCAATAAATTAAGCGCATTTTTAAAAGACAACAACTCTCAGGTGATTACTGCGAATAATCTCGGAAGTAATATACTCTTAATAGACAGATGGTATTATGCTTGCTCAGTATTTGATAGAGATTTAAATTTGACAATTTATCTTGACGGTATAAAAGATTCTTCTATAAAGATTAGTACAGCTAATGGGGATTTAGATAGTACTTTTTCTTTGGTGATTGGTGCTTATGAAGAAGCGACTTCAGTACGGAATTTCAACGGCAGCATAGATGAAGTAAGGATATGGAACAGATCTCTATCCGCTCAAGAAATCTCCGATCTTTACAACCAAACCTTCTACGGACAGATAGACAACTCCGGCGCCAACCACACAATCAATAACGTGACATTGAACTATTATCAGAGCGCAGGCACGAACCTCACATTCGGCGTGACTCCTTACAATGGATTAGTCTACGGAAATCAATCCAACAGTAGCACAATAATGGTGTATGACGTAATCAGCCCGAACATCACAATAATTAACATCACGGACCTA
>JBAZLJ010000004.1:0-20768 GCA_041650315.1 Candidatus Woesearchaeota archaeon
AAAAGATAATGGAATTCCTGTAGAGGATGATAGTTATGCAAAAGAGTCTACAGCAGTATTCTCTTTCCCAATGAAAGCTCCAGAAGGTGCTGTATGTAGGAATGATAGGACAGCAATTGAGCAATTAGAATTGTGGTTAATCTACCAACGTCATTGGTGTGAACATAAACCAAGTGTTACAATCACTGTTAAAGATGAAGAATGGATGGAAGTAGGTGCTTGGGTATATAAACACTTTGATGAAATTAGTGGTATCTCTTTCTTGCCATATTCAAATCATACTTATGTACAAGCTCCCTATGAGGATATCACAAAAGAACAGTATGAATCATTCCTCTCTACAATGCCTACAAATATTGATTGGTCAGGTATGGTAGAAGAAGATGATAATACTGAAGGGGCACAGACCTTAGCTTGCACTGGTAATTCCTGTGAACTCAGTTGATATTGATGAAGATGACAATCTAAAAGAACAGCTACTTGAATTAGTAGATGCCTTTGAGAATGAAGATGGGATGGACTTAAGTGAAGAACATCCTCTCTTTAGATGGGGATATCCAGAACGTCCAGATATTGAATTCCAACTACTAATCAAAAAAGTAGATTCAGTTGATATGATGCCACTTAGTAATACAATACATTGACTAGATAAAATTAAAGGCCTCCTTTTTAGGGAGGCCTTTTTTTTGTCCAGAATTCCTTGAATTAGGAGTTCTTCTTGAATCGAGAAAGAAACTTTTGTACTGTCTTCATTTCATATATTCGTAAGACAGTCCAGACTAGGGTTGCAAAATACACGAGATTAGGTAAGTTGATTATTCCGACAAAAGCGGCTGTGATTGAACTGATGGAAACCCCATCTAAGATATGTTTAAGATGCTCTTGCATTTCTTTGGTCACTTTATGATAATTGTAACTTCTTCTTTATTGTCTAGAGCTTGTTTAATCTTAGGAAACAAACCCTTCATAGCATCTACTGAGCTATTTACCCTGTCCTTCCCGACAGTCTTACCCACTATAATACACCCTTCAGTGTCTTCTGCTATATTTCCTGAATGGATTCTAATACCAGAATATCCAGGAACATCTAAGATATGTAACATCTCTTTTCCATATTTAGGAGACATATCAATTATAACTTTGTATGTTCCTTTAGGGATTGCTGTTTTCTTATCTATTTTCCATTCAGATACTTTCTTTCCTTCTACTTCTCTTACTTTATCTTCAATGGTAAAACATTCTTTTACATCATCAATGTATAAGATACCTGTAGTAGAAGCTTCTGTAAATACAGTTCTATTAAGCGACAGTTTCATTATCTATAGATACCTTCTTTAAATATTCTTTTGTAGTCTTTGGAATAAATTCTTTCCAATCTTTACCAGTACGCTTAGCTTTAGATACTGCTCTATGGATAGAACCAGGACCAGCATTATATGCGGCTACTCCATGTTCTACACTACCAAATATTTGAATCATCTTAGACAGATAATCTTTGGTAAATCTAATATACTCTTCTTGAGTTTCATTCTGAATTGGTTTAATACCATAACCAGGATCTTGTCCAGTAGCAGGACGGATTTGTGTAATCCCTTTGTCACCAGTAACACCAGTGAGAATCTTACCATCTTTAGTAGTGTGTCTACCACCAGACTCAGTTTGAATCAAAGAAGGAAGAATATCTTCTACTTGTTTCTTTAAGATTTCCTGCTCTGTGGGTTGTTTAGTCTCTACCTTCTTATCTTCTTCAGGATAAAGAAGTTCTTTAAGACCAGCACCAATTCCTTTAAGACCATATACAGCCTCTGTTGCAGGATCTTTTCCAGTATCTACATCAGAAGGAAGAATACCGCGTTCTTTAAAATCAGCATATACCGCTGTAGCAGCTACCATAGAGGGTACTGTTATTAAAGATTGTAATAGACCTCCTTCTGCAATAACACTTTTATTCATTTTAAAGTGTTGTACAGGGGCGAGAGCAGTCTGTGCTTCTGAATTACCATGATACTTTTCTCGAAGAGAGTTAATCTCTGTCTCAGACATCTTGAGTAAGTCCTCTCTCTTTGGTACTGGAGGAAGAGTAGTGTCAACAACACTAGAATAATACTCTTTATCCCCAATACCTGCATCTTTAAAAACATCAAAAGGATCAGCCATATTACTTATTACCTGTAGAGAACAGAGAACTAAAATACCGAGGATAGAAAGTTTTAGCTGCCTTTTCCATAGTGGTATTGTGGGCATTAGCATAGGCCCGTAGAGCCATGTTTGTATTACTGGCATAAGTCTGGTTAAATTTATCAGCGTCTTCTCCTTTAAAGATTAAGTGCCCAGAAGGAAGAATGTCAAGCTCTACTTTCTTATCTCCTAGTGTCTCCACAAGAGTACCTACTCCAAATTGTGGGTCATTCATTAACTGCGTTACTGCTGTTTCTACTTTAGTAATTCCATGTACATCCATCTCCATTGGCTTTTGTTTTGCAATAGCTGTGAGATTGTTATATAAGAATTGTAGTCTAGTGCTTGGATTCTCAATCTTTGGTGTCTGGTCATTAAGAGCATCCATAGTCTTCTTGAAAGGTGTATAATCACCAGAAGTTACACTTTGTATGATAGAACCTTCCAGAAGATTAGAACTCAATTTATCATTCTGACTCTTAGGAACTAAGTTCTTAATAGAAGGAGAATTAAAATTACCTTGTGCAATAGCTGTACCAGCATCGTATATCTTCTTACGATAATCAGGAGATTGTGTGATGATTCCAGGAACAGATTGTGCAATCTTTGTAGTCATCTCAATAGAAGCCACATCTACTGTTTCACGAAGATTCTTTTCTTGTCCTAACTTAAGAATCTCTACTTCATTATTAAGAACTTTCTTTAAGTCCTCACCAGTAGCAAGATTAGCAAGACGAGTTTTAATTCTTTCCATGCCTTCTTGGTGCATCTTAATATTCTCTACAGAAAGAGGGTCTTGGCGAATATTAACAGGAATAGATTCTACAAAGACTTGGTGCATATTATCTAAAGAAGCATCAAAGGTAGCTTTGAACTTACCATAGGTTTCTGCTGTGACTGAATTAGTATCAATAATATCAATCAGCATCTTGTTGGCATTAGCAATGCTACCACGAATAATCTCGGGTCCTTTAGTTTCATTCCAATGGCGGGCTTGGGCTTGACTCAACATCTTGAATTGGTCAGCACCACGAACTTGAAGATTGTAAGACCTAGCATCCCCTTCAGCTTTCTGTAACTGTTCTTGCATAGAGATAACAGAAGTATTACTATCGTAGTATAAATATTCACGTTTCATACGATCTTGCAGGTCTTTAATCATACTCTCTGCTTGTTGTTGCTTATTTTTAGCAATCAACTCATCAGATTTTATGATACCAGTGATACCAGAAAGTTCTAGTACACGAGAAGCCTCTGCTTTAAGTTCTTGATAGAGACCTGGATTACGATTAGTAGCCTCACGAAGATTTGTAAGAACACGGTCAGAGAACTCGTCTGGAGTCATTACTCCTTCATCAAGGGCTTGTTTATATGTAGCAAGTCTCTCCTTTTGTGCCTGTTCTACAGCGGAAAGAGTTTCTCCTTGTGGTTTAAACAAAGATGTTTGTACATCAGTAGAGGCAGCATCAGTAAGAGAACTCTTTGCTAGCTCAGGATTATTTTTACTATCCATATAGGCCTTAATATCAGCCTGAGTTTCCTTATTGATATCCCCAATCTGATATCCTTTATACGCACTAATAGCTTGTTCACCAACCCCTTGAATGAGGTTGGTCAAGCCTTGAGTCTTCATAGCACCAGAAGTGTCTACAACACCTTGAGATACATGAGAAGCTGCCCCTAAACTAGGGTCAGAAACATTTGTATTTTTAACACTAAAATCTACCATTACTTGATACTCCGTTGTTTAATGTTTTCAAGGTCTTGTAACAAAGCCTTAATTTCAGGATCAGAACTCTTCTCTAAAGCATTACGCATTTCAAGATACTTAGAGTCTCTAGCATCAGCCCCATTACGATAAAGATTAAGCAAGATAGATTCTTTCTTCTCTCTCCAACTCATACGATCTTGTTTAAAGATTTCTGTAGTAAGTTCTTCTTTATAATACTCAGGAACTGTTTGTAAGAAAGATTGTAAGCCATCTAAATACTGTCTTTGATATTCTTTCTCATCTACAGACTTAGCATTCATCACAGAGATAAGACGAGTGTGAATTTCCTTTGCTGTTGTCTTTATCTCTTGTGCCCTCTTAATCTGAGAGATATTTGCCATATTAAGCAATGACTCTTCAGCAGGAGGAACACCAAACATACGAGCAACTGCTTCACCACGAGTCTGTTGATAACCAATATGATTACCAGCCTTACTCATTCCTTCAGCTAACATAGCCTTATTGAAGTCAGAGAAAGTACCAGCAAATGAAGCTGCTTTCCAAGAAGCTGCTTTCCAAGTCTCCATATCCATAGGACCATTCCCATTCAATAGGAATATATCATGGACTGTTCTTACTGCCTCAAATAAAGAACCTGTAGCATTCTCAAATGGAAACTTAGGACGTTGGATATCTACAGCATTACCTTTACTCATTTCAGTGAGAGTATGAATAACTTCCCATACATAGTCACCTTCAATTACTGTAGCAAGGTTCTTAGTATCTACTTTGGTAGTCTCATTACCTGCGTCAAACATAGCACCAAGAGTAGCATTCCAGATTCGATCAGTAGCAGATTCAGTCCAAGCAGCTAAAGTCTCTCTATCTTGTTTCTCCTCTAATCCATTCTCCATTGCTTTGTATGCAACAGCACCAAGAGGGATACCATACTTACCATACCAGAATAATCTAGCAGCAGCTAACTTAGCTTTTTCAGGACCAGAGAACTGTTTAGAACTTACCATCTGTAAAGTAGATTTCCAAGGAATAGCAACGAACTGAGTGAAAGTACTAATCATACCTTCCTGCCAGCCATACATACCAGCGCGAGTTGCACTAATATGGCTGTATAAAGATTGGTCCCTAGCAATAGTAGCTCTATTCTCAGGAGTATTCCAATTCTTTCCTGGATTCTTTTCTACCCAACGCTGACGAGCAAATAACCAAAGAGACACTTGGTTGACTAATTCAGAAGGATTATAACCAACACCACGTCCAAATTTACCAACAAGACTTGCTCCAGTAGAGGCAGCATCAATAGTTTTATCAGCAGCACCAAGAAGGCCTTTAGTCTTTTGTGGGACTAATTCTTTAGTAGCATCTTTCCAAATACCATGCACCATCTGGTTCATGTCAACAGATTGTACAATTCCAGACTCTTCTAATGCTGCAATAATAGCATCATATTCAGGAGAGACTCTACGACCCATTGCATCGGCTTGAGTACGAAGACCTTTAAGGGTATGAGTACGGGCAAGCAATCCAGCAGTTACTGGCATAATCTCTTGAAGATGCTTTGCATAGGAAGGAGATACTAATACTAACTCTTTCCATTGTTGTGGTTGAACAACCCACATACGCAAAGGTCTCCAATACAAGAAGAGATTAGAACCTAATGCTTTAATGGTTCGGGCAGGAACAAAACCTTGCTCACCCCACTCACGAAGAATCTTAGCATCAACTTCCATCTTTGTTTCAATAGTATCTGCTACTTTATTCCAACCATTGCGCCAAACAATATCAGATTTAGTAGAAGAGATTTGTTCTCTTTCAAACTGAGCATACACACTTTGAGCAGCAAGAAACTCACGCTCCTCTTTAGGAGTCATATGCTTCTGAGGTTTAATATCAGTAATCTGTTTAGGAAATGTACCTTGAGTGAATTTACCATAAGCCTTGATAAAGTTATCACGACGTACTTTAGTCAAATCATCCCAAGCAGCAATCTTAGACACACTACGAATAGTTTTAGTCAGAGCAACAAGTACATCCTCTACTTCAGCAGGACGATCTAACGAAGGAAGTTTATCTCCACGACGATGAATCTGTTTGAGATAAGTATCATATACTTGACTATCATGGATAATCTTGTCATTAATATCTTTCTCTTCTTTACGAGTCTCGTAGATAGAAGTAGTATCTTCTTTTTCCATACGAGCAACTAAGTCGTCTAATTCCTTCTTCGTACCAGCCATAGCAACTGCTTGCTTGTAGTTACGAAGTTCTTCTGCTCCTACCTTTTTCCCATCAACCCAAAGAGCTTTAGGCACCTTATCAACTACAAACCATTCTTTATAGGAACGAGGAATGTAGCCAGGAATTTTAGTAAGGGCACCACCACGGATAGGACCAAGTTGAAATTTAGAAGGCATATGTGCATATGATACAATATGGTCCCCAATACGAATTGGGGTATTCATTTGTATCACAGGAAGAGACTTATTGACTTGAACTACTTGTTTCGTTTCAAGATCATACACACGAGTAACACCTTCAGGAATTTCTTTGAGAGGCTCTGTTGCGTGTGCAACGAAATCACCAGAACTATTATACAGTGATTTCATGTTTTTGTCAACTAAATTCTTACGGAATTGACGGTCTGTAATATTGTAAAGATGGTCTACAATACGACGATATGCCACATATTCAAAGTGAATCTTATTCGTTTGTTCTTTAGTTAAATGAGGATGTTGCAATTGCACATCTACAGCAGTAAAAGTTTTACCTTGCTCCTCACCCATACGGAGGCTTGCCTCAAGCTCTGTAGGATGATCTGTCTTCATAAAGGTATCACGAGCCTCACGAAGATAGATAGATTCCACACGAGCTTCCTCGCGGGCCGCAGCAGCACCTGTAGAAGGAATCTCTTCCTTCATACGCATGTAAGCTGGGAAGATATGCTTACCAACAGTCCCATTAGCAAAGTCAGTAATATCTATCTTCTTAGAAAACATGTGTGCAGACAGAGTATCATCACCAAAAGCTAAAGATTCATGGGGAACATAATTCCTCTTGAAGTCCCAAGAAATATAGAATTGGCCATCACGTTCAAGTAAACCAAACTTACCAGAATCAGGAAGATGTTTTACACTTTCTTCCAGCTTCTTCATATACTTAGTGGCACCTGCTTCAGTCTTGTAACCAAAATGTGCATTACGACCAAACACAGCAGTACCTTCCAACTTATTAGAAGTAGAATCAATAATAGCTTCATACCCTTTTCCTGCTCTACCAAAGAGTTTTGCTTCTGCTGGAATATCCAGAACAGAAGAAGAGAGCAGAAGATGTGGTTTAGCAGTTTCAGTTAATACTGTAGAATATAATTCTCTTTCTTTAAGAACTTGTGAGGCAGGATATACATGAGCATTAATTTCTGTCTCATCTGCCAGAGCATACAGAGTTTCATCCAATTGTTTGATAGCTTCTCGGCCATCAGGATACATGATAGCACCATATTCATCCTTTACTTTAGGAAGAACATATGTATTAAGAATCTGCTCCTTAGAAGTTCCAGTACTTTTAGCAATCATTCCAGAGGGATCAGCTAGAGCCTTGGCAGAGAGATTTGCTGCCTGTTCTTTAGAAGCAGTCTCTACAGTATCCATAGGAGAACCTGTAGGAATCTGTGGTTTAGCTTTTAATCCTGCTTTAGCTAGTTGATATCCACCAATATAACCAATAGCTTCCCCTGCCGTATACACAGCAGCAGCAGTGACTGGAGAACCAGTGATGTCAAGAGTTTTATCTCCAGCCCATTTAAAAGGGATGTCAATAAATTCAGCAGCCTCTGAAATCTTTTCTGTAATTACACGAGAGGCCTCATCACTAATTTCCTCACCTTTAGGATGATAAGCATAACTTTGTACCATCTTAACTAATTCATCCGCCTTAGCAGGATCATGTTCAGCAATAAGAGCAATAACTCCAACTAAACCAGCAGGAATAGATAGAGCAATAGAACTAGCAAACTCTGCCCCTGTTTTTACAGCAGCTTTAGTTGCTTCATGGAAAATCTCAAGACCCTCATTAATTTTCTGTTCTTTATATGTATCAACCTTCTCTTCATCTCTACCAAGAGTAGTATCAGTTAAAGAATCTTGTTGCTCACGATCTTCAACACTTCTAGAAACATCTTGTACTGCTTGATTAATAAGAAACTTATTACGCAAATCTTGTACAGGAATAGCTCCTTGTACATAAGTCTCCATTACTTTACGACGAGTCTCTAGAGGGATAGTAGAATCCGAAATAAGTTCTTCTACTGTCTTTTGAGTAGTGTCTTTCTGTTCTTGCAACCACTTTTCTTTTTCTGAATTGACAAGAGAAGAGTCTCCAGTCATTTCTATCTCTTGTTTGGCATTTGTATAGTTTTCTAATACATTACCTCCAGCGAGATTAGAGGCGTACATAACCTCACTATCCTTAACCGGAGTAGGAGTACTTGCAACAGGAATATCATCAATACTAAGAGTCATTAGGGAGTACCTGCCTTTTTAACATCGGGACCAAACACTTTATTCCAACTAGACTTCCCTGCACCAAAAGTACTTGTAATCATTTGCCACTGTTGTGCTGTAGCTTGAATGTTTGCAATATTACCTTGTGCAGTAGCTGCCCTTTGATTAGCAGCAGAAGCGGCAGAAGCAAAGTCTTGTGCAACATTAATAGAACCAATATTAGTGGCTTCTTGTGAAGAGATAGAACCAGTAGCACCAACTACTCCAGAAGAACTGGCAGCAACACCAGAAGCTTGTGCGGCGGACAATACTTTAGCACGAGAAATACGGGCCTCTCTTTGCTGCTTAATTCTTTCTTTTTGTGCAGATACTTCAGCAGAACGAGCAGAAGCTTCTCTAGCATCTCTTTCTGCTTGTGCTTGTTTTTCACGTTCATTAGCCGCTGCGATATTAGCATCATGTGATTGTGACATGCCAACACCGGAAATAATGAGAGCAGCAATAGCTACCCAACCACCCTGCTTTTTATGTGGATTTCCTTTAAACTGTTGTAGATGCTTTAGATTCTTCATACAATCTTTCCACTATAATAGGTGACATATAAATCTGTTTTAATTGCTCTAGTCTAATCTTATTAAACTCTTTTTCGGGATGTACATAATTCCATAAGTCTTCTAAAGTTTTATCTTCAAATAACTCTTTAAACAGTACTACTTTATTTGCAGATTTACCTAAATAAGTATTATATAAATATTCTGGAACTTGTGGTAAACCTTTTTGTGATAATGCTATGGCTACTTCTTCTGGTTCTCTTTCAATAAGAATGAACTTATCTGTGTTTCTTTTACACCAATCATCATAGAACCAAAGAGCTGTATCACTAATACCTCCAGTCCATCCCTCAAGTTCCTCTGGGGTATATGTAACATATGGATCATGTAAACAAACACAGTCATCAGTAGTAAGAAATACGGACAACCACGTAGTTCCTGATCGTGGAAGTCCGGTAATAATAAATTTAATCAAGGAGTACCCTCACCTGTAACAATATGTGCCCAACCTAAGAGATGTAAATCTTTTCCTGGTTCTGTGTAAATCTTAAGAGAAACTGCCCTACCAGAACCACGGAGTTTATTCTTAGTTACAATAATAGAATCTCCTGTATCATAAGTATCAGAAATTCCAGATGGGACATAACTTCTTAAGTAACGATAGGCTTGGAAGGGTATTCCCCATTTACCTTGGGCATCACTATTAGACCAATTCCATTGGGCTTGTACCATACAAGAGGAAGGATTGTTAGCAGTATAATTATTACTACCATCAGAAGTAAAACCATCTTCTGTTCTAGTGAGATAAAAGAATATATAAGGAATCTCTTTATTTCTCATTATATCATTGAATAGTTCATATCCAGTAATAAGATATGCAGGAGCATCCACACCAATTGTATCTGCGATTTTCCAATCTAAAAACTCTGTGTTGTTATATTTAGACAGAGTAAAAGAAGTTCCAGAGAAAGTAAGATACATATAAGTACCAATTCTTGGATTATATACCCCAACAGGAATTTCTACTTGGTCTGTTACAGATAAAACATTATCAGATCCAGAATATATATCGACATTAGAATCTGTTAGAGCATAGGAAGGTACTCTAAAAATATCTGAGATGTACGGACTATTGGCAGCAAGTTCTCCTATAGTATATTTGTAGAATGCCCCAAGACCCAAATCTAAGTTTAGTTGAGTATCATACTTATTTACATAAGTAGTCCCATCATATACTGCTGAATCATTATAGATCCAACGGATATGATTTTCTCTTTCATCAAAGAATCCACGAGCATTGTTTCTAGCTACATCAGAGATTTCATCATACAATGTCTGGATAGTATTTAAGGATAAGGAATTACTAGTATATCTTCCGGTAATGTCGCTAGGAGAAAGACCAAAGATTCCGGCCTTAGCCCAATATACTACCTTATCTCCAGAGACTACAATAGATTTTGGATTACTAATACCCATAGAAGAAACAAAAGCTATTTGATAATTAGTAGCTTTAAAACCACCAGTATCCCCATAGATTTCCCATATACCATTCTCTGCAAAGACCATCAAAGAATCTTTAACAGGAACAAGAGCTACAATATGAGAAGCCTCCGGAATGTGAATAGTACCTCCATCTGTATCTACAATATCAGATATTTCTGGGGATGTGGGATCAGCTTCCTGATAACATCTACCAAACTTCTCCTTAGCAGAAGCAAGTTGAGAGAAGAAAATAAATCCAGAAAAATTAGGGGAACTTCTATCTTTTTCAGTTACTTTAGAGGAAATACCAGAATAAAAGATTCTACCCGCATAAGAGGCAATAGCAGTAACATTACCAGTCTCTTGATCTAAAGATAGGTTTGTGCAGGCAGATAATGTTTCTCGTGCAGTTCCTCTATTAAAGATGTCAATGATATAGTGCCCTTTTGCAGCAGCAAAATTATCAATAGAATTCTTTTGTAATATTGTAGGACTATACTTTTCATGGTTAGCAGAAGTAGTATCACCTACTTTACCGAGTGACCATATATCTGCATTACTTGGATATACCCCAAGAGTGGTAAAAGTACAATCTAAACAACCAATAGTTGTAGCTGGAATAGGTGCAACATACACAAGTCCATCCAGACTATCTTCATCCAAAGGAGCATACTCATAATACCCAGGAATAGCTGGAGTAGAACAAATAGTGGGAATAACAGAATCCCAACCTTGATTTAATAAGTTATATTTATGACGTTGTGTTAGAGTAGTTGGTCTAAGATTATTTGCATGACCATCTTCTACCCCAAAAGTATCTCTAATATATAAAGGAACAAGAAATTGTGTTACAGTATCTGTATCAGAATTGTAGTCCAGAATTACAGGTAGATTTAAATCTTTAGATACAAATACAAAGTAGTTATTTAAAACAGCAACATTAATGTCGTTGTTCAAAAGTCCAGGTATTGTTATAGCTACACCACCATTTAATAGCGCGGCAGATGGAGATGCAGCAAGTAAGTTAATGAACCAAAGTTTATTATATACTCGTACTACTCCTATAGCTACATCTGAGGAACCACCAGGAAAATCCCATCTATGCACAGAAGTTCTAGTACCAGATAAAATAGTGGAAGTAAATCCAGTAGATGTTAGGGCATAAGAATCTTCATAATCTAAACCAAGTCTACGACTCCTAGAACCATCTCTATGAAGATCAAAGTTTACTTCAGATAAGGAAGCATTTTCAGGAAAAGTAAGTGCAGAGGCCTCAGTAATGAGTCCTTTAACAAAAGAGCTATATTTCTTTTCTGAGACTACTTTAGCCATAATTAAAGTTCTTTAGTAGATTTCTTTTTTTCTTGTGTATCTTTTATGTCTATATATTTAAGAATAGCAATTTCAGCTTCACGCTCTGTGGTAAATAGTCCTGTTAAACATTCAGGAAGTTCTCCACCAGAAGCAAACTCTGCTTTAATATGGGCAGTTTTAGGGCAAATTTTAAGTTGAATTACCTTTCCTGCTACAGTTTCATATGTTTTCATTTACAGGGTTTCTTTTTAGTTAATACTTTCTTCTTTTTTGTCTTACCATACTTTTCTTTATTCATAAAAGAAGTATTTTGTGTAGTCATTGTCATTATTTACGACCATAGTTAGGATATTTAATGCCTTTAGCAGTCTTCCAAGCATCTTGACTCATACGACGCCGTTGAGAAATAGAGTTTTGTTCTGCTTTTTGGTTCTGGGCTTGTTTAAGAGTTAAGAAACAAGTAGATTTAGCTTCATTTAGGAAATAACTGAACATTTGTACGGGAAGATCAGCAACAAATGTATCACTCATAGTGAAAGTAGGATATCTACGACCATAACATTGTGTCTTAGATGTTTGCATAGAATCTTCTACATCACTTAAATAACTATCAAACACAATGTAGTTATCATCAAAAGAAGTATAGTATTGTGGAGCTTTATTTGTGATAATATTTAATGGTGTATTGCTATAATCTGTTACAACCAAAGTATTAGAATCCGAAGAATTACGAAGAGATAAATACTCTACAAAATCTTCAGGAGTTTTATACTTAATAGTTGTGTAGTAATCTCTAGTATCAGTAAGTTTACGTGTATTGTACTTAATCCACTCTACTTCAATAATATTAGAAGGAATCTGCATGTGGGTAGGTTTAGTAGTAAGACCTAATCCAGTGAGTTGGTAGAGTTCTTTTAACCAAGGCCAATGCTTACCATCAATAATATTGAAGTAAGTACTTTGAAGGATTTGTGCTACTTGTAGAGACTCTGTTGTATCATTAATAGAATTCACACTATCAGAGTTCATATCTGATAGAATGTCTTGTGCCATCTCTAATACTGTCATAGAGGCCATAATTAAGAAACCCTAACAACTACAAAATTTGAATAGAGGAGAGTTAATTCCTCTCCAGCAGTTGTTTCTTTTACCATTACATATAATTTATCATTGGCTGCAACAGTAGGAAGACATGAGAAAGTAGCTATAACAGAATCAGTAGAACCAGAGGTGTCAATTCTGCAAGCTACATATGTCTCCTTAGATACAATACCACCACCACTATCAATACCAAAAGTAAACTGAAAAGAACTACCATTAGTTGCTGGAATAAAAGAAGCTGTGTATGTTACGTTGTACATACCTGCCTCAGCTACTTGAATATATCCAGAAGTAGTATTTATTGTGAAACCTTCGTTATTATTAGTAGCCCATGCTATAGTACCGCCAAGAGTGGCATTATTTATAGCTTGATATGCTGTAGTAATACCTGTAGTTGCTCCAGTAGAGGAGGCCTTCAAACAGGCCCCCTGTGCTTTTTGCACCTTCACCCAATCACCAGAACCCAGACCATCCGCAATATATGCCTGACCAGTAGAAGCAGAAACTACTCCCTTTGGTTCGTGTAATTGGGCGTCTGGAATTGCGGAATGTTGTACTGCCATTGTATTCTCCTATTAAGCTGCTGTCAGGCCGTGTGCTTCCAGAACAGCAATAATTGCATTCACTTTACCACCAAGTACACCAACTGCTGTTTCAAGTTCATCTACAGTAGGTGTAGCACTAGTAGTAAGAGCAGTACCAGTCAGAGTTGCACCATCAAGGGCATCTGTTACTACTGGAATATTTGCTTGTTGAGAACCAATAAGAGGTTTACCATTCTTATCAGCCAATTGACTATTTTCTTTTGTGGGGTTTGCCATTTTAAATTCCTTTATTATGAAAAAGGGCCACCGAGAATCCCCAGCAGCCCTTTCTATTTATACTACGTTAAATTACAGGCCACGCTTGATGTATTGAACAATCAGTCGTGCTTTACCAGTCAGCAGGTCAGCAGCAGACGAAGTAACAATCAGTTCGCCAGCAGCAGTACCAATAGTAGTACCAATCAGAGCACCAGGAGTACCGGAAGCACCATCAATAACACTATTCACAACTGCAATGGTAGTTTGTGTAGCTTGTGCAGCAGTAATCAAACCATCCAGATCAATATCTGTACCATCAGCTTGTTCCAGACCAACCAGAAGGTCAGTAGTGGTAGAAGTAGAAGTAAAGGCATCAATAATCTGGAGCTTTGCCGACAGAATAGTTGCATTAGCCGGAATACTTGCACCCAGATTATGGGTGGCGCCAGTAGGCAGATCATTATAGCTAAATGTCCACTGGATTGTTTTAATTACATCATCATCAATTTCTGCACCGAACTTCGAGTCAACAGTGCGGACACCATAATGTGCCAGAACACCAAGACCAGTATTAGATTCAAAACCCATGTTATATCTCCTTTAATTAGAATTAGTATGCAGAACCGGAAGTCAGAATGACACCCAGAGTATCTACACGTTGAGCACCAAAACCAAAGCGGGAGGTAACTTGGAACTTATCACCACGACCTTCAGGATCACGCCAGCCCTCAGTAGAAGGGGCACGACGCCATGCGTGCATAATGGGCTTAGTATTATCATCAGCCACCGACATAAACACGTTAGCTACGTCACCGATTTGAGCGGTAGTATTAGCCAGCGAATATGTAGAAGCATTGATTGCTTCAGTAGCAGTCTTGATGGGCAGATGGTTGGAAGTATAGATATCAAAACCAAAGATGTTCTTAACGAACTTATGGTCACGAGCGAAACCTTCCGTGACAATACCTTCAAACATCGGGTTATTAGATACGTTTACCAGATTGGTCAGGCTGTTGATAGTTGCTTCAACAATTGGGTCAACCACAGCAATACGGCCACCAGCCGGTACATTTGCCTTATCAAAAGCCAATTTCATGGCAACGAAGTCAGACAGAGACATAGTACGAGTAGTTACACCAGAACCACCACCAATCCAACGATGCGGACGACCATTCACCAGATTCACAGCAGCACCAGTTTGAGCAGCATTAGCTACAGCAAACAGACGCGATTCATGGTGTTGTGCCAAAGCACGAGTGGATTCCATAGCGCGCATAGCCATCAGTGTATCAACCTGAGAACCATCTTCACGCAGATCATCAGTAACCTTCCAAGCATCACCAATGTAGTCAGTGATAGTCAGAGTGATAGTACCAGTATCAATCGGGTTGTAAACCAGAGGGGTGTCTTCAGCGGCATCTTGCAGAGTCACTGTACCAACGGTTTTAATATTCAGCGTAGTACCAGAACCGAAGTCCGATACATCACGCCACATGCCTTCAGGAAGCAGATAATCTTCAAGATTATCCAGAATAAACTGCGAATATTGTTGGGCTTCAATAAACGCAGTAGTGTTTACAGTACTTTGAGTCATTTCTATTAGTCCTTATTAAGAGGGTTTACCAATTTTCTGTCCCGCAATCTTCCAAGCATTTGTAAGGTCTTTTGTAGATGCCCCTTGTTTTACCCGAGCAGAAAGTCCTTGAGTATTTTGAGAGGAACCAAATCCTTCTGTATTAACAGAGGAAGAAAGTTTTTCTACATTAGGTTGCTTAGTATCTGCAAAACCTGCAAGTTTAAGAACTACAGCAGGAGAAGTTTTGGACAGCAGATTTAATTGTTGTAAGGTAAGACCGCTATCAACGGCAAGTTGTTTATAAACTTCTTCAGCCTTTTCTCCAAACTTACCAGAGAAAGCATTAGTTACTTTACCAACATTTTGAGTTTCCACAGTTTCTTGAGTTTTCCTATTAATGGTCTGCTCAATCAATTGTGTTACAGTATCTGGGGTTATTTGACTAGTAGAGGGTTGCTCAGTAGTTTTGATACCAGACTTAATTTCATCTAAAAGTTGCTCTGCCGTTTTACGCTTCTCAAGTTCTGCCTTTGCTGCTTGTAACTCTTCTGTGAGAGTTTTGATATGATTCTGAGCATGAGGTACAGACTTAAGTGCATCTTCAGGTGTTGCATACTTTTTACCTGCTCCTACTAAGTCAGCTACTTCTTGTGGAAGAGTAATAGTTGGTGCAGTTGTTGCGGTGTTTTCAGTGGTCACTGAGAACGGAGTTGTTTCAGTTGTCATTTGTACCTTGGTCAGGAATTAAATCTAGAACCCTTTGGAAAGCTTTCTGCATACCAATCTGATATGCTTGGAACTCAGACCATGAGGGTTTAGAGAATGTTTCTTCATTTGTTGAGATACGATGAGAAAGAGAAAGTTGATCTTTTAAATAAATAGAAAGAAATTCATACACTTCTTCTTTAGTTAATTTATTACTTTCTTTTCCTTTTAATATATTTAACATTATAGTAACTATTATACACTAAATTAATTATACCTGCAACTCTTTTTTTGTCAAATTACTCATATACTGTGCTATCATCATTAATTCCTCTGGTGTACTATCATTTTTAATTCTATTTGCCCTCCAAGAAATAATTTGTATATTTTCTTTTGTATATCCCAGAGTTGAATTAATTCTATCTATTGAAGGAGAATTATCCTCCCTAGACCAACCCTCACCACCTGTCCCATCATAATTAAGTTGTATTCCTAACATTGGACAATTATCTGGAACTACAAAAGTAGCAAGAATTTCTGTTCTTTGGCTTTTTGGCAATCCTTTTCTTGTTAAGGCATGATTAAACCAATAATATTTTGGTTCTTTATCCCTAAGAAAGTTTTTTCTTTTTCTACTACCAGTAACTAACCCAAACTTAGTCATTACTTGGTATATACGTTGTTTTGTGACACCATATTGTTTTCCTATTTCTTCTGTAGTATAACCTGAAGATAGTAGTTGTTGTATATTAATTACTTCTTCTTTCCAAAAAATTTTTCTCATATAACTCCATTTCTAACATCTATTATAACAGAAACGGAATGTAAAGTCAAGTACTTTATGCAGTACCTACCATATTCTCTTCAATTGGGACTGCTGCCTCACTCTCTAACTGACTTGTAGCTTGGTTCATCAGTCGTTGAGTCTCTTTTCCTTCAAATACAGCGGCATTATCCTTAATGAATTTGAATCTTTCAAGACCCATGTACTCTTCAACCATCTTAGCAAGTTCTTTACTAGATACATGAGGAGCAATCATCTGTCCAATAGGACCATTAAAGATTCCATTAAGATTTTGCATCAATTGGGCACGAGCAGCATAATGTCTTGCCCCCATAGGACGAAGAATACCCTTAGCAGTGATATCTTCTTTAGTGATTTCAATGAAACTAGCTACACCAAGATCATCATCTACTACACGAGCAATATCTTTAACATCCAAATGACGTTTAGCAAGTTCGAGCATCTTATTGATTAGTGGTTCAAGAAATTCAATCTCAAACTTGTTAATCTTATTCTGGAAAATTCTACCCGCAGCATTCTGTAACTGTTGTACTTCAAATGCCGTCTTTTCTCCTGGAGTACGAACACCCATAGCTTCTTTAGGTGCTCCAGCCATCTCTTCCATAAGTGCAAGTAGATAACCAATTTCATTGTTTACTTGGAAAGCAGCAGCATTAGGAGCAAGTTGTGTTACATCACCATCTTCAGGAACATGGATATCTACTCCAGGTGCCCATTCAAATGGTTCCACATCACCTTTAATAACTTTAGGCGGATGGATAGTAAGATCCATTGCATCTGCTTTATTGTTCTCAAGATGGTCAATACGATACTGTAAACCTACCAGATTATCAAGAGGACCCATCCCATAGAGATTATCAGGACGCTCTCTCCACGCAACATGGACTTTACTATCTTGACCTAACCAACTAGGATTCTCAATATCACGGAGAATGTACTTTCTATCTGCTATAGTGATAATGCGATTCTCTTTTAGTTCTCCAGTAGTATTATCAAATACATCACCTTCAAACTCAAGAATCTCTACTAATCCTGATTGATAGTATTCTTTAAGAGAGCCAAAACCATCAATAAAGTACCCCTCAGCTTTAGCAATATCTTCCATACGAAAATCTGACATCTGTTTTCGCAGAGAGATAATCTTATTGAAAGTTTCTGTATTATATTGTAAACCTGGACGGGAATCAATGTCCTTTTTTAATTCTCCAATAGACTTCATATATCTAGTAAACTTAGGTGTACTAGAATAGGTAGCTGCTACTGGATTAAAGATATGGTCGTGAGGAGAAATACGAATAGCTTTAGGACCTGTATAGATATCTACCATTTCTCCAGTAGTAGGATCTTTAGCTTTTTCTGTTACATAGATAGCTTCACCAAATACATTACCATAATCAATATAATCGTATAAGGCTTTGCTAATAAACTCACGGAAACCACCCTCACGAAGTTTATTCTTCATATAGGCTTCTATGGCAACACGCTTCTTTTTAACTACAGCAGTCTTACTGTATCCTTCCCACTTTAACCAATCATCATTAGGAAAAAGAGCATCCATATAATTAGCGTGGAGATTATCTCTTAGTTGAGTGAGTTTAGGCAGTGTAGTTTTATTCTTCCAAGGAGCTTTACTATTAGTAGTCTTGGTTGTGTCTGTGGCAAAAAGATAATTGCGAAGTTCTTTCCACTCAGCCTCTTTAGGTTGACGTTGAATCCACCAAGTATTATACAGAGAAGATAATTGACGTGCTAAGTTCTCTGTGTTTAATTGACTTTGAATTTGGGCTACTTTACCAGCCATGATGTTCCTTTAAAAAACGCCGCCGAAGCGAGGGTGTACAGAAATATTACTTACTGTTGCCATCATATTACGTTGTTTTGGGATGATGGAAATACTAATTGCGTTTGCTAGACTATCTTTAATATCATCGTGTGGAGGATGAGCCATTACTAACTCTTCCTCTAATACTTGACAGTTACCCCCTTTGTAATGCCATACTTGTAAGTTATCATACTTAGGTTCTAGAATAGCAGCAATACGTTCTTCTTTGTCCCCACCATGTCTATTAGGACGAAACTCATCTATTGACAAAGCAAGACCATTAGGTTTAATATAAGAAGATTTTAATTCCTCTACAATAGCCTGTTGAGCTACGTTTACCTCAGCCCTAATCTTTCTAAAACCCCATTTCTGTTGCGCTGTAACAATATGACTATAGTAGTCTACAATCTTGTTTGTTTTAAATCTATCTATATCTAAGATGTAGTAACTACCTTGATGGTCTACACCAATTGTAACTAGAGAAGTACTATCTGCCTTTTTAGATAAAGAGAAAGCAAAGTCGATTGAAGCATATACAGAGAGTTTTCTATCTCTAATATACCAATCACCCTCAATATTCTTTAATAGAGAGCGTTCATAGTATTGAAACTTATCTGGACTAATTCTAGCTGTATCAGCAGTATTAGGATTATTGTAGTATTGACTAAAGAACTGTGTCTTATCTACATATTTACCTTTGATTACTGCAAGTACTCTTTCATCAAACCCAAACTTTTTACCATCAGCTCTAGTCTGCCTTGGCCATAGGAACTCTCCTTCTGTTTCTACAACTTTCTGGAAGAGTTCATATAATTCAATTTCCTCTTCCATATCACCATCATCATTGAAAGTCTCTGCTTTCATGTTGATTAGAGTGTCATAGATATCACGGGGATGGTAGCGAGTACCAACAACCCATTCTTGTGCCTCTGGGTTCTCAATAGAAGCTAATTGAGAATAAGCGGAAGCTACCTTATCTCTACCTTCTTCAGTATAAGCATTTCCTGGAACTACAATATCATCTAGAACTACTACATCAGCATGGAAGCCTGTAGTATTCATAGTAAGACCAGAAGCTTTTACAGTAGGATCACGTACACCCTCTAATTTACGGCTAGGATGATCCACAGAGATTTCTTCTACTGCCCAGCGCTCACGTTTTCCAATATCAGGATGGATCATAGAAGGCCAATATCTACGATAGATTGGATTATCTATAATCTGCTTAATTTGGAAGAGTTGTTTCTCAGCTAAGTCTGCTGTAGCAGATACATAGAGAACTGTGGTTTCAGGATGTTTAGTAATCCACCAAGCAACTCTATATGCAACTAATTTACTTTTTAAGTGTCCACGGGGAAGTAGTACTAATTGGTTTGGTTTAGCTTCTTGGCGTCCCCACCATTGAATAAGTTCTTGGTGAATAGCTCCAAGTACTATATGTGGGGCCACCAATTTAATGAATACTTCTAGAGATTGTTCTGCACTTTCTCTAATTAGTTGTGTCTTATCTTTGTTCACGAAAATTTATACATTTATTTTAGTTCTTGGTGCGTTGGTTTAGATGCTACTCTTTGCTTCTAGCGCCATTACTCTCGCAAGCAGCGAGTCAAGTTGCACCTGCTGGTCTGCCATCGCCATCTTCTTTTGCTGTGCGTCCAGAATCAAAGCCACAACAAGTCTGTCGTACATCACGCCGTCAGGTATTGGCTCGGCGGCTTCGTCCGTTTCGGTAACTTCGACCTGCTCAACCACTTTGTCATAAACGAAGCTCCCATCCTCGGCTGTAACCTTTGCACCATCTGCATCTCGGCGCACAACTTCTTTTTCCACATCCTTTATAACGGTGTGCAGAGGCTTCCCCCAAAACACGAAGCGCGGGTCAATGAGCGCAAGTTCTTCTGCAATCAATCCCCAATAGCTGTGCATCGGGTTATCCGACTCACAAGTGGAACGGTAGAACACAGGCCTCGATTTATAGATAACGGCTTCTGCGTACTCTGGTAGCATGTCCTCGATGTCTGTTTTAAACCGAAGTGACGAAGTGGAGCGTTGCAACAGACCTGCCGATGTGACGAACATGTTGGCGGCGGATGCTGTGGTGTTGTTGTAAGGTGATGCAGCAGCAGCGCCTGTGTTTATCTGACCATCAGACACCACCTCAAGCAGCGTAGCCGCAGCGCTGTTGGTGAATAGACAAGGCTTT
>JBAZLJ010000005.1:0-4906 GCA_041650315.1 Candidatus Woesearchaeota archaeon
AAGTAGCGCATATACTTTAATCCTTCATCATGTACAGCACCAATACCAAGAATCCAATCGGCTTCTGCCTGTTTACTTGTTTTAGCATTTGCAACATTGTCCATTGTGAGGTACTTTTTATTCTCACCAGAAACATCTGCTTGACAAACACCAATCACAGGACAATACTTCTTGGCCATTTCTCTGGCCCAGATATAGATTGAACCCAGACGCAAATCTTCCCTATCATTGTCAAACCCCTTGACTTTATCAATCTGGTCAAAGATGATTAACGAGGGTTTCAATTCCTTACAGATACGTTCGATTTCCCGTCTGGTTATCGTAGCGCTATCTTTAAGTTTAATCTTCCCTTTAGTACGCCGCATATACTCGGCATAGCTTCGTTGTCTATCTTCAAACAAACGATTATTGGTACAGCCAAGGGCTGCTTGCATCTGACGTACCTTAACCTTCATACCACCTTCCTCATTATTGAACCAGAGGATTGGGCCGTCTTCTTCTTTCAGTTGACCAGCCATGAAAGTTACTTCTTCTGCGAGGAAGGTTGTCTTACCCGTTTCAGGGCGAGCAAACAAGAAACCAAAATCACCTTTACGGAGACTACCTAGGGATTGATTCAACGCTTTCAAGCGCCAACGCAATCCAGGTTTATGCTTAGTTTCTTGGTAGAGTTCTTCAATATCATCTGTTACAAACTCTGCTTGCTCGTCAAGCTCCTGCTCATCCTCAAATCTAGGAAAGAAATTAAGCAGGTCTATAAGGGGTTTACGACCTTCTGATACATCAATGGATAGGAGTGCTAGGTCGTAAGCCAAGGCCCGTTCTGAGACTTGTTTGACCATATCTGCAAGCATATCTTCACCAATATCTACGGCGGAGATTTGCTCTAGAAGTTCCGTGTGTTCTGGATACTCAGAGAGTACTGCAAGACGAAACTCAGGAAAAGAAAGGTCACGATTAAACTTCTCGTGGAGACTGTCAAGTACTTTGTAAAGCACTCGTAGCTCTTTATCTTCTAACCTGAGTTTTATAGAGTCTCTGTATTTGGTATAGTTACCTACAGAGAGAAGGAATTTTAAAAGAATTAATTCAAGCATTAGTCTCCTTTATTTGTTATATTAATTAATATCAATACCTATGGGTATTATATTTATTATTGATTATTAATTAATTTATAAATTAGTTTAGCAGGAAAATCTGCACTTGTCAAGCACTATTTGTCATTAGTGCATAGGCCCTATTTTGTACTACATCTACAGCGTGTTCTAGCTTAATAGATAACTTGTAGGCTTCTTCATACTTCCCATTAGTAAAAGCTTCTTCTAACAAACGGGATAAACGAAAGATTTCATTCATTTAATTCTCCTAATAATTGTCTGGAATATAATCCAAATCATTAAAATCATCTGGAACAGGGATAGGAACTAGTACCTCTTTATGGGCAATCACAGAGGTTTGAGAACATACTTTCTCAAAAGACTCTTTAGAGGTAAAGAAAAGATCAATAGATACACTAGGAAACACTGGTTTAGGCCAGTATACTACCCATCCATATACTGTTTTCATTTATTCCTCATCCTCTTGTTCATCATCATCTCCATCCCAATCATCTTCATTGTCTTCTTCATCATCGGAATGGTCACAAGTACATTCATTTACAGTCTTACCACAAACAACACAATGAAGAATCCCATCTTCATCACATGTGTAATTGTAACTCATTTTTGTTTCTTAGCAAACTCTTGAATTTCTTTGGCGCATTTGTGTGCAATATCTCCTGCTTCTACACAATAGTTATTACAAATTTGGGCAGCTTTAATAGCTGTATCATTTCGTACTTTACGCTCAATTTGCGCAGCTACTTTAGCAAGCATTTCATTCAAATTATACTGCTCTCCTGGAGTAATTACATAATGTCCAGAGGAGTTGTCTTGCTCAATCAAGAAACCAGCATGTTCTGCATACATTTGCAGATCAGAATGAGAAATTGTCATTTTCTTTCCTTTTAAAAACCAAAGATATCATCAAGAGTTTCACCAATACCAGTGTCTTGGGAAACCTTTTTAGCCACGTTAGCAGCAATACCACCACCAATGAAACCAACAGCTACCTTACCGAGAGTGTTATCATCATCAACAAGAGCATCAGCAAGTGCTTCACCTGTTACAATACCAACACCAAGACCAATCAAATCATCAAACATTTAAAGCTCCGTTTCTTCTGTAAGACTACATTTATAAGGACTATCCTTAGTAAAATAAATCACATGAATAACCTTATCAACATCAACAGCAACCATTCCATCAGGATTTCCATTCATTCCTGTAATGAAATATTGTACACCTGATGGATAAATTCGTATCAGTTTTTCTTCAAGAACACAAGAAAGAACTGTAGCATTTTGTACCTCTTCTCCAGACTCTAGGGCTGCTTTAACTGGAAAAGAAAATAGGATTGTTGTTACAAGGATAGCAAAATATCCTAATACAAGAGTAAGTATAAACTTCTCTTTTCTATTCATTTCAAAATCTCCTTTGTTTCATATAAGTGCTGTGTTTGTCTTCCTCTAAAGATTTTTCCACATCTAGCACAAGCAATAAAATTCACTACATCATGCTTATCTATATATAGAATCTTGTTCACATCATAATAAAAAGTACAACTTTTATGGCTTCGTTTTATTTCTAATTCTTTATGATTACAAAAGAATTGTTTTAATTTGTTCATACGTTATTTCCTTTGGGTCTTTCTCTGAAAAAATTGTGGAAGACCGGAACCCATACAATGTTCCGAGTCGTGCCTCTTTGACAGCCTCTTTTCGTTTATCGGGGTCTAACCAGACATATATAGTTGTCACATATGGAAATAGTTTTTGTAACCTACGAAATCTGTCTGCTCCAACAACACACCCATACAGTGGCATAGCTAGAAACCCGCTGTTCCCTACTTTGATAGCAGATATAATGTCTTCGGTAAGAATAAGTATATTATCTTTGCCATTTCCTAGCACATTATAAGTGTCTTTGAGATTACCAAGCCCGAACCACTTTGTCCGGTCTTCCTCACCAAACCACCTACCTTGCCATGCAATCAGATTCTTTTCAGCACCGTAAATAGGAAAGATTAGACGTTGCCATTGTTCTGACCACACTACATCATTGCTAAGTAGGTCATGCTCTGTTAATTCATACTGACCGACCCAAGCTAAACAACGCTCAGGATACTCTACGTCACAATCTTCTGGTAAATATACTTCATGTTTATCTACTGGAATAGGGGAAGAGAGGAACTGTAAGACTTTACTACCCCCATCAAGAAGACCATGACCACCGTAGCAATAAGTATGGCCATCACTGTACACCGCAAGGTTATTGCCAGACCTATCACGGCCTTCTTTAGCACAGAGCGGGCATCGCTCTTGTCGTAATAAAATTGATTCACTCATTTTCCTTTTCATATCTTTTTAGGATATTCCTAGAAAAAGTAACCAATTGTTCTGTAGTTGCTTTATTTTTTAAGGTATTTGCTAATCTGGAAACTACCTCAACATTTCCTTGAATATATCCTTTTGTTGAGTCTATTCTATCTATAGAGGGTGAAAAATCATTATAACCCTTACCCAAAGAATAGTCAATCCTTACACCTAAATAAGGACAATACTTAGGAGTATCAAGATCATTACTAGTAATAGAGTGTTCCAGTCCTTTGAGCTTTGCCGTTTGTTTTGTAGAACTAATAAGTCTACTCAAGGGGTTGTTTTCTCTCCATTCTTTGGCTTGTTTTCTTATGGTTTGTTTATTCTTTTCTCTCCAGCTCTTACTGGTAAGAAGTTTTTTTTCTTTATTTTTATACATTCATTTTATCTAGAGTACAAGAATTTCTTGTTCTACTTCTTCTTCATGGTCAAGGTCAGGGCGATCATCAATCACCACCATTGTACCTACACCACTTTCTTTAATACATGCTTTGCACATGTCAAGATATTTTCCTGTATGTGCATCTTTGATTGTTGATTCATAATCAGACAGATTGGTATCACAGCATACACAGCGCATTATTTTCCCCCAAACATTCGTTTATGGTCAAGTACATTCTGACCTTTAATTGTAGCAATGAATCCAGATAAATCGTGATTATGATTGAGTGTATCTTGGAAATTAACTATACCATCTGTGACATGAGACAGAAGAATCTTTTCTTTCTCTTCTGTAAGAGCTTGTATATATTGACTTTCAGGTACTGCTAATTCAGACACAGAAGCATATGATGCTACCTTGATATAGAAGGTGTACAGAGACAACCTCCAAGGTGAGGATTGCCAAACCTTATCAGCAATCACAATCAAAGTATTCTTTTCTTCCGTATCCAAAATCTTTGTAAGGGAAGTTCCTGCTTGCTGTTCCTTAGTATTGAGATACTCCAAATGATTCTTGAAGTTACTCAGTGCTATTTCATTTGGAAACTTAAGAGACAATTGCAGGGCATCATCATCATAAGGTGCTTTACTGTATTCATACTGGAAACCCCAGATATGTACAGGAACATTCTTTACCCTGCTATACAGCACATCACCAAGGAAGTCTCGACATTTTCCAGGCATTGTTACTTCTTCAAATACTTCCTCTGGTACTGCTGCCTTCTTAACGAAAGCAAACTTTACATCAACTGCTTGAAAGATTTCAGCGAGATGATTAGGATTCTTGAACTTAATCAGTTGTACCATTATTTCTTTTCCTTTCCAAGTAGAAGTTTTGCCATAGCAAGGTTGGGCATGTGATATTCACTACCTCCTTCACGAATCATATCATCAGATATAATAATACTCTGGAAACCCGAGAACGCATGAATATAGTCAAATGTTCCTTGTTTAACAACTTCTTCATTGAAGTCTTTTACTTTGGACATC
>JBAZLJ010000006.1:0-3371 GCA_041650315.1 Candidatus Woesearchaeota archaeon
TTATGTAATTCTTCAATAGCATTCTTTTTTACATTAATTGCATCTTTTTCTATATTTTCAGATATTTTTATTTGTTCTATTTGAGCATCAATAACAGAATTTGCTGCTTTTATAGCAGCAAGTTGATACCTTTCTTGTGCGTCAACAGCTTTTGCTGATGCTTTTAATTGCTTGTCTGAAAATTCATCTAAAGCTTTCATATCTGATTCAGAATTAGATTTTGTTGACTCTGAATTTCTCTTTTGAATCTCAGCCATTTTCTGCAAACTAAATTGCTTATCTAACAGCATATCTAAATCTTCTTGCGTCGTTACATCAATTCCTTTACTAAAAGAGGCAATAACTGGAGCTAATACGGGGTTTTCTTTTTTTAAGTTAAGATATAATTGCGCATTATTTATTTTTTTCTGCAAATCAATCATTTGCTGAGCAGATGTATTTGTTGAGTCTATATGTTCTTTTAATGCAAACAACATTGCCGACCATCCTTCAAAAACATTCTTGAAGAATCCTTCGCTTTTGTCTTGCATCATGGTGTCGGATAACTGAATCCATGCTGTTTTTACGTTTGATAATGATCCATACATGGTATCCATAGCACGTAATGAAGCATCAGGAGCCCATCTTTCTATCGCATCTAATAATTTAGACATTTCTTCATGTCCAATAGTTCCGGCTTTAGACATTTCTAAAACCTGCCCAGCTGTTTTACCTAATGCTTGACCAAGTAGCGATATAACGGGTAATCCTCGTTCAATCATTGGGCGCATATCTTGTAATTGTAATTTTTCTTTAGCCCACGCTTGCCCGAACTGACGCGTAATCCCTATTAATTCTGATGTACCACCACCTAACTTGCTAACTCCATCAGTAAATGCTTTCATGGCATCATTTGTTGGATTAAAGCCATAATTCTTTAATTGAATGACGGTATTTGTTAATCCTTGAATATCAAAAGGCGTTTTTAAGTCAAGCTCAAGCATTCTTTGAAATTCAGCCTTAGCGCCAGCAACTGACCCAGTAACGCCCTCAAGCCTAACTTTTAACTTCTCCATTTCTACATTAGTATCAAAAATATCTTTTGGTAATCCAGCAACAATATTAATTCCCCGATACACTGCCATCATAGTAGCCATTTTAATAGCTAAATTACCTAAACTCATACTGTGCATATCATGGGAACTTGCTGCATTTCTTGAGCTTTCGGCTAATGAGTTTTGAGCTGAAACTTGTGATAATGTACTTGTTTGAAGATTAGATAATGATTGATTAATAGAATTAAGATTGACAACCATGGATTCAGCCATGGACTGCATAGATGCACGGCTTTGTGTACTGGACTCACGCAAGGAATCAGCAATACGTCTTGCTTCTATTTGAGTGCGTGACGCAGCCCCACTCATAGCATCAGTAATGCTACCGGTTGAACGTTGCATGGCTTGAGCAGCTATTTGTACAGCAGATGAAGCGCTGGACATGCCAGCAGTAATGCGCTGGCTTGCCGAAGTGCTTGTATTGGCTAAATCATTAAGTGACTTCTCGGCTACTTTGGCATCGGATGCATCAATGCGAATACCTAAACTAGCGAATGAAGTCATACTTATTTATCCTTACTTTGTTTTGATGCTTGATGATTAAGATATACAATATCTAACCGTTTAATAATCTTTACTTCAAATGGTGTAATTACTGAGTCAGTTAAAACATTCCATGCCTGTATTTCACTATAACTGATCGGATTTGCACCAAATCCATTGCTAGTACGGGCATTGTGTAACTGACTAAAATATGACCAGACCAATTCCATTCCTTTGGGAAATTCAACTTCTGTTAAGGCATCGTGGTCTGGATGTTTGTAGCCGTTTTGTTTCTCAAATAGATCAAAGTGATCGGCCCTTGACGAGCCGTCTCCCTGATCTGAATTTAACTCAAAATTGTTTTTGGCAAATAGAACTAATTCTTCTATTTGCCCTTGCTGAAATTTAAAATATTCTCACTTGCCGACTTTACTTGTTCAGCTAATGATTTGTTATTTTCAAGAGCTTGCTTTGCCAATTCAGCAGAATAAGGCTCAACAATACCAGACCAGCCAACGATACAAGCGGCCAAACCTTCCAGATTATCAGCAATCAAATCTTCAATGTCATCTAAAGGCAATTCCTTTCCTTTCTTTTTAAGGAAAGCTTCTTGCGCTCGTTTAGCATTTATCTTAGAATAGATAGCGCGTTTAACTTGTGGAGCTTGATCGCCAATGACTTGGATTCTCCATGCTGTTTCTTCTCCGGCCTCATCTAAATATGGAAATTCGAAAGCATTTGAACACTTAGCAGAGGCATTAAAATCAGCGAGTGAAAGTAATGGTTTTTCGATTGACATAATGTTATAGTTTCTCTTTGTTGTGTAGCAAAAATGTTTGACAGATAAAAACTATCTGCCAAACGGATTGGGTTAATGATTAAGCGAAAGCCGAATCATAAATAGTTATGGTCGATGCAATAGATGAAGTACCTGTACCGCCTGCACTATTTAGTAGCGCTGTGTATGGCATGGTTATTGTTAAAGCCTTAACTCCGTCATCAATAGATGCTCCGCCAAATTTCAACCTAGGAATAACAATAGATTGATAAGCAGCACCAGGTAGGTTAGATGCGGTGAATACACCAATGATTGACGCTTCGGTTTCTGCATTAAACATGTCTCTCAGTGTTGCATTTTCGAACAAAACAGTAGCGTTACCAGTTACTTTAGATATTCCAGATGTAACGTCTGGGGATACATTGGCACCCACAACAGCACCAACAGCAGTTGCACCATTATCGATAGAAACATCGAATCCAGTAACAGTGCCTACCTTTACACCTGATACATACAATGCACCGTTAACAGCAGCTAAACAGCCGGTAGAAGTAACCGCAGTAGGTGTAGTAAAATAAGCAGAAGTTGAATAATCAACATCTAAACCAATTACGTTAAAATCAACGGTAGCAATCGCAGTTGGGGGTAGTTTTATGTCCATTTTAGTGAACACGCAATCTTTGAACTGTTCAGCTTGAGTAATATCAGTAAAGACATGCTCAATAGTCCAATAGTCTTTGGTATGAGCAGTTAATGGGATAGATACATATTTAGAAGATACAGCAGTAACAGAGTCGCCAGCAGCTTTTGCACCAACAGCAACGCCGTCTAGCATAGTGCCGGTCATTACCGTGGCAGAAAGTGCAGTAATCAAGAAATTATGTGAGTTATTAGGAACGCCAGTTGTAGCCCAACCGGTCCAATTAACTACCATGCCGACCTTGAAACCTAGCGTCAGCCAGTTAGCACCTACGGTTGTGAATGTGCCTGATGCGCCCGAAGTAACAGCGGCGGTA
>JBAZLJ010000007.1:0-2717 GCA_041650315.1 Candidatus Woesearchaeota archaeon
GGCGTTTGAGGTGCAGTCATTTTATCCCCGAAGAGAATAAATGAGTCTGAGAAGAAGCATGAGAAAGTGTGTGAACCAGATCGTTTCTTCTAAATATAGTTATTACCAGAATCAACAATTTACCAACCCGTTCCATTTTGTTATTCGTAAAATAGTGAAAAACCAATTATTGTCAAGTAGGGAATGGAAAAAATAAAAGTAGAAGGGCCGCGTGGCCAAAGTATGATGCAGCAAACATCTGGTCCGCATTTAATCCGACTCCTACCGAAACCCTTGCAATATTATAACTGAAATAACTTACTCACCTTCATCTGATAAGCTGCTCTCATTCTTTGATCTATCACATGACTGATATACCAAGTGAGATAATTGTAGAGGATCCATTGATTTGTCGGGCTTGGTTGGTCGTTCACATATTTCGCAATGGTCTTTCCAAGTTGCTTCTCAACTGACTCTTCCAATGATTTAGTAACACCAATATTTTGGAGTATTGATATTCGCTCTTTAATAACCGGTATCTGATCGTAAGTCTGTTCCACTTGTTCTTTCAGATTGTCAAGCCTAATACCACTTGTATGCCGCGCATAAAACTTTGCCAGCACTTTTCCGAATACCATTCCATTAGAACAGATGCCTCGAATAGCTCCCCAGAATAAACGAACGCCTTCACTTCCATCATAACTGTTATGCAGAAAGAGTGACAACGCTATGTCACTCCTCCCGTCATTAAATGTTAGTTCCGGAAATGTTATTTGCAACCGCATCCTTGCATCACTCACAAACGAATGACTCGGATCAATGATCCATTTGCTGTCAAGACTTTGTAACTGATCCATAAGAGGTTTGATGATCTCAGCGTTCGGAACTATCCGGTAAGTATCGCTCATTACAGAAATCAGCTTTCCATTGTCTTCTCTTGTGATAGCTTGGTAAGCGTCGGTGAGTAACGGATTACCATTCACATCTCCGAAGTACACTTTTCTCTCAGCAACGGGGAACATGAAATTATTTAGCTTATCCATTTGAACCTCCACTCACCTTAGAACGTGCGATGAATAACGTGACTGCAAGTGATTTAGGATCCATCAGTCCTCCAAGATCAGTTTGTATCCGTACTGCATCTTTGCATGATTGCAACATCATTTCATAGAACCCGTCTGATGTTTGAGGGATAATGGTTGACGATTGATGGAGTTGTAACGGTGGTTTTGTTTCCTCAACTTGCACATCATACTTAGTGAGTAATTTCATCCCTTTCTGTTCTGCAAGTTTGGTTACAACAGCCTTCGTTCCTTTCTTTAAGTTTTTCAATTTATCGTGAACTTCATCTGGTGCGAAAAAGCTATACTCAGTAGCTCCGTCTCCATTGCGCACTGCATAAAGATAATATGCCCCAAACTTGCTTTCTCCCACTACCGGTTCATCAAACAGCAATTCGATGCGGGTAGGCTGGTTCAACGATAATTCCAGTTTCTTTCTCTCGCTCATTTTCTTTTTCCTTTTCTTTTAGTTTGTATGTGAATTCTTCTTTGCCTTCTGTTACCGTTACTCCCTTAGGAATAACTCTTTGTTTAATGAAGGCTTTGATTTTGTTTATATCCGGTTTTACTTGTTCGGGTATGATGCTAAGAAGTTCCGGTTTAGCGTTAGCAAGGAACATTTCCATATCAGTGATCTCCACCTTATTTGGTTTCTTATGATATTTGAGTGTCCCATGAGCTAAGTCAATTGTCTTCTCCTTTCTTTCACGGATAAACGCTTCAAGTTTGATCTCTAACCATTTTACCTTCTCTTGTAACACTACATTCTTATGCATAATGAAATCATTTATCATCGAGCATTCCTTCTCAGCTTCAGTAAAGTTATGCTTAATCTGATTTTCTAATTGCTGTATCTGCAATAGCAATAGATCGAAGTAAGCTTCAGTCTGCGCTTCTTCTTTTAGTTCTACTTCAGCTAAGAGTTCATCTAAAAAGTTCATGTTGGTTTTCTCCTTTCCTTTAAGCTGTTTTCTTTAGTATCTGCAAAGGTTGAGAATCATTCTTCTCCTTGCATTTTTGTAAGTATTCAACAACTGCTTCGTTGACCATCTTGGTCATTGGTTTCTTTGTTGTTTGTTTAAGCCGGTAGAGTTCCGGAATGAGTCTTTCATCTATCTTCGGGCTATACATACAAATCCTCCGCGTTAAGTGGTTGATGACAATGTTCACATCTGTTATTTAATCGTCCGTCGTGGTAGATGGTGGATTCAAAACAGTAGGGACAATCAACAAGTAGTTCATCTCTTTTGTAAAGGTTCGACATTCTCCAATCCTCTCTCCGCGGTGTATACTTTTTATAAGACTCAACTCCATCACGGTTGATAATTAGAGCGTGGTTGTTCTCAAGTGTGTAGAAATGAAATCCTCCCTCACCAAGATTAAATCCCCGCTTCGTTAGATTCTTAAGATTTAGAGATTCACGCATAATCTCCCTCTCACTACAGAAGTAGAGTATCTCATCCTTTTCGTCGTAGTACATTTCTATTGGATTATCATGTTTGAGAAGCACAAGTTTATCCGGTTCTTTAGCTGAGATAGACGCTATTGCAAATGAGCCTTCGATCTTTTCAAAGACATCCTTTATCTTGTTGCCTTTCTTCTTTGATGATAACAGATAGAGTATCGCCTCACTATCAACCTCTGCATCACGTTTATCCTTGCCGAAGATCTCTCTGT